>JANQKI010000217.1 GCA_028281165.1 Opitutaceae bacterium
CGAGGCGATGGACTTCCGCATAGGGGATGAGATCGCTTTAACCTCTGAAGAGGTTGAACAATATGTTGAAAAGCCTCTGTATTTGGAAACTGGTTATCACTGTATCGAATTTGCGAATGCTCCGGACGTTTCATCGTCGCCTGTCAGTGGCGGGACGCCTTTTACCTTCGGATCGTTTAATAATCTATCGAAAGTAGGAGAAGCCACTCTTTCGGCTTGGGCAGAGATTTTGAGGCGGGCCCCGAATGCCAGGCTTTTGTTGAAATCCTATCAATTGATCGACAAGCGCTTTCGAGAGCAATTTAGAACGAGAATGACGATTGCTGGCATTCCTCTCGATCGCGTTACCTTGCTCGAACCCGAATCGGAGTATTCAGATCATCTTGACGCTTATCGCCATGTAGATCTTTGTCTCGATCCATTTCCCTACAATGGCACAACCACGACTTGCGAGGCTCTTTACATGGGAGTGCCTTCGCTTGCTTTTAAAGGCAATAGGTGTAGTTCGAGAGTAGGGACGAGCTTGCTGAATCAAATTGGGCTTGACGCTTTTGTTGAAGATTCAGTCAAAGACTACATCGAAACAGCAGTGTACTGGGCTAAGCAACCGGGAGAACTGGCCCCTTTAAGAAGTCGATTGAGAGACAAATTTGTTACCTCTTCATTAGGCGCCGCTAAACGTTTTGCTGACGATTTTTTTGCTCAATTGCGTGAGTCTTATTCGACCCTCGCCAACGATGGCGCTGAATTAGCAAAACCTCAAGAGGCTCTAAAGGAAGCTTCTTCCGATCAATCAAGCATTTCATGGATAGAATGTATTCAATTCGATGATATGCAAGTTGGAGATGGCTCATTGCTTTATGTGGTTGACGAATACAATCTTCCAGATTCGTTCGCTAGAAATCGCGTCTTGGATGCCGGTTGCGTAGATGGATTCTGGGCAGTCGAAGCTCTCAAACGAGGCGCGTCACAGGTAACTGCGATCCCAGCTGAAGGCTGTTTTGAAGTTTCCGTGGACGGAAATCTTCACCCTTCGCGATCGAAAAACTTCGAAACTTGCAGAGAATCTCTCGGCGTATCCGAAGATCGGATGCGGCTTGTGTCGATTCAAGTCTACAATCTTGATCCCAAGGAACAGGGCAGCTTCGATTGGGTTTTTCTTAACGCTAACGCAAATACTCTGAGACATTTCGTGTTCGCCTTGGATGCGATTCGCTCTGTCTGCAATGAGAAGTTTTTATTGAGTATGGAGATTTGCGAAGACGACGGAATATCCGATGAGCGAACCCCTGCCGTTATTATAGAAAAAGGCCCGGTTTGGCTGCCAACCACCGATGGATTGAGATCGCTTTTGGAAAGCGCTTCGTTCGAGGTTGTGTCGCTCAAGACCATCAAGCGCGAGGATTCCAATCCTTTGGCCATTGTTCATGCTCGACCTGTTTGAATTTTGAAGGAAGTGCCAACGAAACACCAAATACTTGGCGTTGCGCTCGCGGGTGGGCTTAGCTCTCGCATGGGGCAGGAAAAAAGCGAATTGGAAATTCATCCGGGCGTTACGCAACTTGAATACCTCTTGAGTATCCTCAACAAGATGTGTTCGCGGACGGCTGTTTCGGTTCGGAAGGGTCAGGCTCTGACTTCAAGTGAACTTTCGGCGAAAGTGATTGAAGATGATGAAGGCGATAAGGGTCCTATGGCTGGCGTTCTGGCTAGCTTGCGGGCGGCCGAGGGGTTGCCTGTCCTTGTCGTTGCCTGCGACATGCCTTTTCTGGATGCGCCTGTTATTCTTCAGTTGTTGAGTCGTAGGGAAGCGAATAAGAGGGCTAGTTGCTTTACTGGCGAAGATGGATTGCCGGAGCCTCTTTGCGCGGTCTACGAATCATCAGCCCTTCCTTTGTTGGAAAATCGGCTTCGTGAAGGTCGCTTGAGTTTGAGGAATTTTCTCCTGGATGAAGAGGTAGAGTTTATCGAATTGGCAAAGCCTCGCCTGTTGGCGAGCGTGAATACGCCTGAGGAAGCCGATGAGGCTCGCCAGCGACTGCGTATTGATCTTCAGTAGTCGCCATGGCCAGGCCACGAATCACTCGCATATTTTTATCCAAAGGTCATGATTTCAAAGGACGTCATGGCAAGGATCGTCTTCACCATGCTGTCAGGAGCGTGGAGGAAGTGGAGTGCATTGCGGGAAAAGGCTTGGTTGGTGATCGTTTTTTTGGATACAAAGAAGACTTTAAAGGCCAGCTGACTTTTATCGACGAGAACGTTATTAGCGACGTAATTGAAAAATTGGGAAATGATAGCCTGGAAGCCAGCGCATTTCGTAGAAATATCGTTGTCTCTGGCATAGATCTTAACCAGCTGATTGGGAAACGCTTTCTGCTCGATGGAGTTGAGCTTTCCGGGTCTGAAGAATGCGCGCCGTGTTATTGGATGAATCGAGCTCTTGGTGATGGAGCTGAAGGTCTTCTTAAAGATCGAGGCGGCTTGCGCTGCCGCATTTTGTCATCTGGCGCCTTGAAAATTGGCGAATGCGATTTAACTGTATTGGATTAAGCCATACGAAATATGCCTGAAGTCGTACTAGATGGAGAAAAAGTCGATTTTCAAGGCGATCAGCCTTTAACGGCTGAGGCTGTTTGGCAACTTGTGGAAAATTACCTGGGCCAAATTGGCCGCGTCATTCACGTATTCCAGGTTGACGGAAAGGAGTGGCGAATTTCTCAAGAAACGACTTCTACGGTTTATCAACAAGTTGAGGTTCAAAGCCTTAGCCAAGAGGAGAAGCTGCTGGCGGCTTTGATGGGAATTATGTCTCAAAGGGAATCTTTACTTGAATGTTGGAGAGTGTTTGCCGTTCAGACTCTTTCGCAAGACCGACAGGCCATGACTAAGTCTGGATCCGCTGTTGTTCAACAAACGCGACAGCTCGTAGAATTCATGGGTGTAGCGTCCTTGTTGGGCCAATCTCTCAATGCCCTGTGGCTTGAAGAAACTCAACAAGCGACGAATGTTCTAAACAATTTCCTGGACGAGTGGATGAGCTCCTTGGAGTCGTCCGATCCTGTGATGTTAAGCGATCTGGCTGAGGAGCGATTGCTTCCTCAGCTCGAATTGCTCTTTGCTCTTTTGCAAGACAAGGTGAAATGCGATCTGGAGAATCGTATTGGTTAATGAATGACGCTTCTCAATCTCTTGCCAATAGGCAGCCTGCTCTTTTAGACCGCCTCGAGCGAGTAAGCCCGGTCGAAGGAGAACGGGTGATAGCTTCGTTAAGGAATCGTTCTTTAAACTGGGAAAGCTTGATAGACAGATGGGTACGCGGTTTGCAATTTAAAGGAGGCGATGCTATTGCCCTTTCCGGCGTTGGGGATGGTTCTCACATTATCAAATTGTTGGATACAATTCCTAAGGATGCATTTTTGTTTTGCGGCGAGCTTGATGTTTCGGTTGCCAAGGCGTTTCTGGAATCCGAGAATGCTTCTCGGCTATTTTCGGATGATCGGTTCTTTTTCGGAGCGGGAGAATTAGACGATGCGTTTTTCGAGTCCATGGAGCGCTTCCCGGTTCTAGACGTGGTGAATGCTGAACCGTTGATTTTCGCCCCAATCTATCAGCTCAATGAGGATGGCTATTCTCGCTTCTTCGTTGAATTTGCGAGACGGCTCGAGTACTGGAGAAAGCTCTTTGGGACAAACGTCGTCTCTTCAGGGGATTGGCAAGGTAATACTATTTCCAATACAAAATTTCTTATTGGAGCTCCTGACCTTGGCGAATTCGAAAAAGCCTTTGAAGGTTTGCCACTTGTGCTCGTATCCGCTGGGCCATCACTTGACGAGTCGCTCGATTTTCTCAAGTCGGTGGCAAATCGTTCGGCGGTTGTGACGGTGAATTCTTCGTACCGGGCGGTTCGCAACGCTGGAATCATTCCTCATTTTGTTTTGGCCGCCGATCCTTTTGAGGACACGGCAAAGGGTTTTGATGGCGTTGCTTGCGACGAGACGATTTTGATCTGTCCGTTTATAGTGTGTCCCACGGTGGTTGAGCTTTTCTATCCACGTATGATCACTTGGTCCGCCGACAACCTTCTGGCCTCCTATCTTCGTTTGAAGCTGGGGCTTCCTTTGGGAACGCGTGTGCTTGAACAGGGCACGGTATCGGCCTGCGCTTTTGACCTGGCTCGGATCTTTGGATGTACGGAGATGATTTTAGTCGGACAGGATTTGGCTGTTTCTCCAACCGGGCAGAGCCACGCTACAGACTCTTTTTACTCTGATATGAACTGGAACAAGGCGAATCTTGATAACTGTCGGCCTTTTCCAGGGAATACTTTGAAAACAGTTTTAGTTGAGGAAAAGCTGCTGGTTTATCTCAAGACCTTCGAGCAGCTGGTAGCGGAGTGTGGAAGCTGGCTTAACGTGCGAAATACGTCTCGATTGGGGGCTAAAATCGAAGGAGCGCCTTACCAGGAATTTGAAGCCATTCAAATCGCTTTGGCCGAGTCGCTAGAAAACAAGCTTTCCGATGCCTATCGTGACTTCCATAATAAACTAAAACAATCAGAGGCTCGCCGGGAGGCTGCCAATGAGGAGTTGAAGTCTCTGGAGGCTTATACTCGGAAAGTTTGCGGGTTGTCGTTGAGATTAGGTATCTCTTTGGAGACTAAAGGCTTGGATGGAAAAAATGACTCTCAGGCCTTGGAAAAAGCTCTCAGTTCACGAGAGGAGTTGATTGGGCATCTGGAGTCGCATGAAGACTTTCACTCGATCTTGAAAGACGGAGCATTAAAGTACGAATTACTTCAGTATTCCCGAGAAATAAGGTCTTCTGAGATAGAGAGAGACGTTGTTAATCAACAAATTAATGAATTGAAATCCTATTCCTGGGCTTTGGCCGAGGGCTCTTTTAAACTGTTGTCCGATTTACGCTCAAATATAGAGGATTGCGCTGATCGATAGTGTTAGGGCGTGAGCTCTGGCATCGCTCCCTTAGGGAAATGTCGCCTATTTTCCGGTTTCACGCTAAAGTATTCTAGCTAGCTGCCGAAGATGAAAGCTGACGTAGTAGCTACAAAGTATGCAATTCCAGTTAGCAGGCCTAGCCAGTGGTTTCGATTGGCGTACCATGATCGATCAGCTGATGGCGATCGAGCGGATTCCTCAGAATGCCCTGCGTGACGAGCAAGAGGACAACCGTGACCAGATAACGGCTCTCAATCAGCTTAGCACAAAGCTGACGACCCTTGATGCCAGACTGGGTGATCTTAAAACGAGTTCTCTTTACAACTCCAAGGCTACCAGCCTTTCCGATGAGGATTTGAACATATCGGCAAACGCGGACACTTCTGCGGTTCTTGGCACTTACCAATTTTCCGTAACGCAACTTGCTACCGCCACACGCCGTGTGGGTACGAGCGATGTTGGAGGCGTGATGGGAACCACGGGTACGGTTATCACCAACCTGAGACTGGCTACCGATATCACCGAAGGCACTTTTTCTATCAACGGCCAAGAGATCACCGTGGCAGCGACAGATACTCTGCAAGACGTTTTCGACGCTGTTTCCGCTGCAACCAGCGGAGTCGTCTCGGCAAGCTATGACAGCGTTTCCGATACGGTTACTCTTACCAGTAGTTCGGGTCAGCTCGATCTTGGCGGAGATAGTGATACAAGCAATTTTCTCGAAGCCATGAGGCTTGATCAGCTTGAAGTCGTCGATGCTGGCGGTGGAAGCTCATCTGTCACGAGCACTAAGGCCTTGGGAGTTGTAGATCTGGATAGCTCAATCGCTTCCAGCGGTATCAGCGGACCCATTACGGGAAGCGGCACTATCTTCATTAATGGCATTCAAATCGATTACGATGCGGATACGGAGAGCATTCAAACGCTCATGAGTCGTATCAACGCTTCGGATGCGGATGTTACCATGACTTACGATACGGCGGCCGATCAATTTCGCATCGTGAATAATCAGACAGGGGCCTACGAGATGAATGCCGTCGACGATTCGAATACGCTTTTGGCCGCTCTAGGATTAGATGGCTCCGCTACGGTTGGCAACGACCTGACTTTCTCTATTGATGGCGGTAGCTCCCTAACAAGTCGTGGAAATGTCATTACAAGCGAAGAGCATGGCATATCGGGACTCACCATTACCGCTACCGAAACCGGCACCCAGACAATTACCATTGCCCAGGACGCGACGGAGCTTGAAGATAAAATCAACACCTTTATCCAAGCTTACAACGACGTTCAGGATTTCATTCTAGAGAAAACCAAGATCGAGGTTGAAGATGGCGAAGTCACCTCCGACATACTCGCCCGCAATCGTGAGGTTTCTACTCTCAGTCAAAAGCTCCGTGGCTTAGCCTTTGATGCGATTAGCGGCATGACGGGAGACATCTTTCGCTTGGAGCATCTTGGCATAGACTTTATTAGCGATACTTCGAAGCTCGAAATTAAAGACAGCGATGCTCTGCAAAACGCCTTGTCTAGCGAGCTTGATACGCTAGAAACCTTCTTTTCGGAGGGCGATGATAGCTTCGCTACCCGTATGGAAGAATTCATCCTAAACTACACGGATTCCGATGGCATACTTGATTTGCAGACGGATAATTTGGATGAAGCGAATCAGCGGATCGACGAGACCATCGAAGCGATGGAACGTCGGATCGAATTTCAGCAAGCGGCAATGGAAGCCGCGTTCGTTGCCATGGAAGAGGCGCAATCTAACATTCAAAACCAGGCAAATGCATTAGCCAGTCTGGTAACACTTGGCTAAAGGCGTATGCGACCATCTTCCCAAAGGCATGATCCAGATATTAGAAGGCTCGAAAGAGCGTCTGCTTAAATATATAGCGATTGGTTTCGCTCTTTTCTTTTCGAGCGGGTGCTCGACTCTTAATTACGTCAATCAGCGCTACGATACGACGCTTGGCAAAAAGCGAGCGATCGCCAACGTTTACCAGGAAGAGTCGCTGCCAGATCATCTTCAGCGCGTAGCCGTCCTTCCCCTCTATCGAGGCAGGTATGACTACATCGACATGACGATCATGGAGGAGAACTTCATTGCTGAATTGACCAGACGGAACCTTTTCGAAGTCGTACCGGTTACAAAAGAAGCTATGACGGACATGTTTCCCAAGGAAAGCTATTCAACGGTTGAGTTCCTCCCCACGAAACTGCTTTCCAAACTTCATTCGGCCTACGACATCGATGGCGTCTTGATGGTAGATGTGAACTATTTTAACGCCTACCAACCCGTAGGATTGGGAATTAAAACAAAGTTGCTAGATGGCCATACAGGTAAGATAGTATGGGCTGCCGATGAACTCTTCGATTCTTCAAATCCTCCCGTAAATAACGCTGCACGAAAGTTTTATAAAACTCAATCAGTCCTGCAATTTCCCCTGCAAAACACGCAATCCGTCATTCACAGTCCAAATCGCTTCTCTAAATATGTAGCGAATTCGATTTTTAGCACAATTTCTTTACAGAAATATTAAAGGTTCATCTGAGATCGTCGTTCATATAAACATAAAATTAACAAATCACCTGAACAAACCTTAAAAACTGCCATGAATATCGATCCTAACAATGCAAGCCAGATCCAGGCTAAAATTATAGCTGCCCGCCAGAACGCAACCATCAGCGGGTCTCAAACCTCGAAACCTCAATCGGCTAGCGTGCCGCAGAACGTTGAGTTCAACATTCTCGATAAGCTGCGTAGCGAGCCGGAAGTGAGGCCAGAGGTGGTCGCAAAAGGTAAGGAACTTCTTAATGATCCGAGCTTTCCATCACCTGAAGTCGTTAACTCCATAGCTAAACTCATCACACCCTATGCCGATGATGAATAGGTAGTCCGATTAAGACCCCGAGAAGGACAGACAGAGGCTGGTCCAACCAGCCAATCCCACAGCTATAGTTAATGAAATCAAACGCAGCGTCCTACAAAAAAGCGGCAATACTTTCTGCCAGTCCAGAACGCTTGATTCTTATGCTCTTCGACGGAGCCCTGGAAGCGCTTAATAAGGCGAAACAGGGTTTCGAAATTGAAGAGATAAAAGAGCGCAACGAGACGATCAGCAACAGCCTCATCAAGGCTCAAAACATATTCGCCGAATTGCAGCGTTCCTTGAGGATGGACAAAGGGGGCGAATTCGCGGAGCACATGTATAAGCTCTATGACTTCTACGTCATGAAGCTCAACGAGGCGAACTTCAAAAAGGAAATCGAGCCCATAGATGTTGTAATTCGTCTGTTCTCTGAGATTCGTGAAGCTTGGGCTGAGATGCTCTCGAAGCAAAAAGTGAAAGCCGAAGTTGTATCGCATGACAAAGGAGCTGGTCTTGGCTGTGGCATTTCATTGCGAGCTTAGCGCCGCTTAAAATCATAAATTGTAAGAGGCTCAGTATTTAGACTGGGCCTTTTTGCTTTAATCGCCAAATCTAGTATTCTAGAAAAACGTAACAATGGCTGAGACACCTAAACAAATGGTATTGCTGGATGCCTACGAGGAACTCACTGAGAAAGAGACCTTTTGTCTTCGTGAAGCCAACATCAATGGGATGCTCGAAATAGAGGACAAGAAGGCAAAGCTTTTGGAGGAATTGCTACGCATGTCCAGCGAGTCCAATCTCTCTTCCGATCAGAAACAGGACTTCGATTCGCGTGTATCCGCATTGTTGAAACAGGAGAAGGAAAACGAAACGTTTCTCAGCGGGTTGATGAAAGAAAATCGAGCAGCCTATCGAAAGCTTTCGCAGAACGCCGATTCCGCTTCGAAGATAAAAAAAGCCTACGGAAACAGCTCCCCCAATACACGGTCCTTCACCGATCAAGCCTAGGTTTCGGAATGTCGCCGGAAAATCGATACGACAACGATAGGCCCGAATGGATTCCCTATGCGCGACAAAGTATCGATGAGTCGGATATTCAAGCTGTTGTTCAAGCCTTGCGCTCCAATTACGTAACCCAGGGACCTCGTATCCGCTGGTTCGAGGATGCTCTTAAGGAATTAACGGGAGCTCGCCATGCTATAGCGGTTTCAAGTGGAACGGCCGCTCTACACCTTTCTTGTCTTTGTCTCGATGTTACTGATGGATTTTCCGGTATTGTTCCAGCCAATACATTTGTGGCCACTGCCAATTGTCTTAGGTTCTCTGGGGCAAAAGCAATCTTTGCTGATGTCGATTCGCAATCCGGCCTAGCGCAAGCCGAACACTTTAATTCTGCTATCGAAGGAAGCGTGAAGAACGGGATTAAGCCAAAAGCGCTTTTGCCAGTTTCCTATTCGGGAAGTTGTCCTGATCTTGAAGGCATTAGGAAACTAGCCGACGAACATGATATGCGGGTAATTCACGATGCGTCCCATAGCATTGGGGCCAGCTATTTATCTAGTGATAGAAGCGCTCATCGAAGCGGATCTTGCGCTCATGCGGATGTAGCCGTGTTTAGTTTCCATCCCGTAAAGCCTATTTGTTCAGGCGAGGGTGGAGCTTTGTTGACGAATGACCAAGCGGTTGCAAAGCGGGCAAGGGCTTTGCGATCGCATGGTGTAGAACGTAGTGAAGAAACTGTTACAAAGATAGGGCCTTGGGGTTATGATCAAGTTGAGCTTGGCCTTAACTATCGCATGACTGAGCTTCAGGCCGCTCTAGGCTACAGCCAGTTGGGAAAATTGGATGAATTCGTCCAAAAAAGACTAGCCCTTGCCCGGCGATATAATGATTTTCTATCGCAAGCCGAATTTAAAAAGGTATTCGAGCGCCCTTTGCTCGATGAACGCTCCTCGTGGCATCTTTACGTAATCCGATTCCAGGAATCCTCTCTTCGCGACAAAGCATATCACTTCCTGAAAGAAAGGGACATCGGAACCCAAGTACATTACATTCCTCTGTATAGGCATTCCTACTACGAAGGTGGGAATCACGAAGAACTGCCAGGATCGGAATCGTTTTATAAAGCATGCCTTAGCTTGCCAATGTATCCAGCTCTTGAAGAAAAGGATCAAGATCGGACTATCGAGGCATTGAAGCTATTCTGCGAGCGAGTCACTGCATGAGAACAAAGAAGATCGTCTTCGAGTGTCGGTTTGGCAAAGAAGAAGGCTGGGGGCATCTGGTTCGCTGCTCCGCTTTGGCTCAAGCCGCTCAGCTTCGAGGCTGGCGAACGTGCTTGCTTAGCGGTTCTAAACTGAATATCGCGCCTGCCGAAATTCAAGAAGCCTTCGATATTCGTATAGAGCGGGACGGTTCTAGCCTAGACGTTTGTCCAGAGGAATTGAAGGACGCCAATGCGCTTGTCATAGACGAAATGTATTGGAGTGACGATGACATCGGCCGGCTTGCAAATGTTTTCAAAGGGGCTTTCAACTCAGGTAAGTTGATGTCTGTTGGCATTGACGATATGCAGCGACGTTCAATGCGAGCCGTGGATATTGTGGTAAATACTCAGCTTGGTCTTCAGAGGGCGTCATATAATGAACGTTGTATTCAACTTCTCGGGGAAAAGTACTGCATGCTTCGCAAAGGCTTCGCCAATCCAGCTGCCATCGACTGGCGCCCCGAAAAGAATATTATTCCCATTCTTATCATGCTGGGCGGGACTGACGCTTTCGGCTTGAGCCAACAGGTTCTTCAAGAACTCCTATCGATTGAGAAGATCCGCTTTGCTCCAGTTCTAATTTCTGGGAATGCCACAGAACAAGATTCTGATCTCGAACGACTTTTGTCCTCGTTTTCTGACTACAACTGGCTATGCAAAATGGATAGCCCTCAAATTGCGGGATGGATGAAAGCCTGTCGTTGCGCGATTATTGGCTGTGGAAGTTCGACTTTTGAAGTGGCCGTCTCATCTCTGCCGTTTGTTGGATTATCTATGGTCGACAACCAAATTGAAATGGCTAGGGCGATTGAAAAACACTGGAAGATGCCTGTCATCCATTTGAGAAACGGTGACACTGCTTTTTATCGATTTCGAGAAAGTATCTTAAAATTGGTTACAAGCTTCGAGAATGAAAAGCGAAGATCTTTTGAAGAAATAGACTCGCAAGGATCTAATCGTATTCTCAATGTAGTGGAAAAATCTATTCCTGATTAGCTATCCGCTAGGATTCAATGTCTTCCTTGCTTAGAGGACTGCCCATCTCCAAGTCGCGGCGAGCAGTCTTGTTTAGAACTGTCTTCCAATGTTTTGGGGCAAGTCCATCTGAAGGTCGAATGATCTTTATATTCTCCTTAGTGAACGGCTCCCCTTGTTTGATTGCTTTTGCTACGTATATGGATCTTCGATACTTTTTCTGACTCTCGTCTTGTTTTACAGTACCCAACTCGCTCCTTCCCAGAGCAGCGTGTGTGGTTCTCGTTTTTCGTACTAGATCTCGCAGTTCGGCAGTTTCTAGGGAGAATTTCGCGTCGACACCGTTCTTGTCGCGATCGTCGGTTACATGCTTTTCTATCAGCCGGGCGCCGAGGGCCGTTGCAGCAATGGCGATTTCATTGGTTAGGCAATGATCCGAGAGCCCGACAGGGCAATTAAAGCGTTCTTGTAGCGTAAGCATTGATTTTAAATTAAAATCACTTGGATCGCTTGGGTAGGCGCTGACACATTTTAATAGGACTACGTCGGAAGATCCGTTTGTTCTCAGGGTCTTAATGGCTTCGTCGATTTCCGATCCCGTGGCCATTCCCGTACTCAGAACGACGGGTTTTCCCGTTTCGGCTACTCTTTCTAGCAGCGGTATGTGGGTGATCTCGAAAGAGGAAATTTTATAGAGTTGCGGATCGATTTCGTTCTCAAGAAAATCCACTGCAGCTTCATCAAAAGGCGTACTGAAAAGCGTGATAGCGAGATCGTCTGCTAAATCTTTTAGCGGCTTGTGCCACTCGTAGGGCGTGCTGGCTTTAGTGTAGAGTTCGAAAAGCGATTGGCCCTTCCAGAGTCCGTCTTGAACAACGAATTCTTCAGATTTGCAATCTAGCGTGAGGGAGTTCGCCGCGTAGGTCTGCAGCTTGATTGCATCGGCGCCGACTTGAGCAGCTTTTTGTATGATATTCTTGGCGACACTGAAATCTTGTCTGTGGTTGCCCGAGAGCTCAGCAACGACTATAGGGGGCTGCGTTTCATCCTTAATGCGTTCAATGAGGCTCATTGATTGCGAAGCGATTGAGCTTATACGAGCTTGCTCTCTTGAAATTGTGTGACGAGCTCTGCGATTTGAGGAATCGAAAGTCTGTCAGGATTGTTGAAACTATCGTACCCAAATCCTTCTTCACACTTTCGACCTCGATGTTCCTTGGGTTTATACTCCCAATAGGGAAGCGAGGGGTGGATGATAAATCGGTCTTTTTGCTCGACCGTATAGAGAGCTTCATCCGTGGGTACCAGAGACTCATGGAGCTTTTCGCCGGGACGCAGTCCCACAATTTCCATCTCGCAATCGGGAGCGATCGCTTTCGCTAAGTCGCCTAATGAACAGCTAGGCATTTTGGGAATGAAGATTTCGCCACCCGTCATGTCATTCAGGGATCGCAGAGCGAATTTGACTCCGTTGCCGATGGTAATGAGAAAACGGGTCATTTCCGGTTTTGTCACGGTGATGGTTCCTTCTTTCTTTTGCTGAAGAAAGATCGGTATCACCGATCCGCGACTTCCGACCACGTTGCCATAGCGTACCACCGAAAATCGGGTCTCCTGTTTTCCGCTGTAGCTGTTGCCAGCAATAAAAATCTTGTCCGAGCAGAGTTTGGTGGCTCCGTATAGGTTTACTGGATTGACCGCTTTATCAGTGCTTAACGCGATGACTTGTTTGACCTTTGCGCTGAGGGCGGCGTCCACCACGTTCATCGCCCCGTTTATGTTGGTTTTAATGAACTCGTGCGGATTGTATTCCGCTGCGGGGACTTGCTTTAAAGCGGCGGCGTGGATGACGTAGTCGACTCCAGCCATTGCTCGTTCGAGCCGATTCCGGTCGCGAACATCGCCTAGAAAAAATCGCAACGACTTGCTTGAGAAGCACGGTTGAGGCGCCATTTCGGACTGCTTCAGTTCGTCTCGCGAGAAAATGATGACTTTGCCGGGTTTGTATTTTTTGATGAGTTCCCAGGCGCAGCGCTGACCAAAGGAACCAGTGCCGCCCGTTATGAGGATTGTCGCGCCTTCAAGCATGTAAATTGCGAGTAATGTGAGGAGAAATCGGAGTTAAAGCTAACCTGCGGAGAAGAGTAAGTGGCTGAAAGGTACATCTTTGAACCGAAATTTACAATTTAGGCTTTCGAAATTGTTTCAATCATCTTCTAAATGCGTACAGTAGGAAGCTCGAACCATAGCAATGGTTACTCTTCATATTTCCCGCATTTTTTTATTACACGGCTCGCTTTATGACTGTTGAACGGATTCTCATCCTGGACGATGAGTTGATAATCAGAAAGGCTCTCGAGGAGCAGCTACGTCGCAAACGCTATTCAGTATGCAGCGTTTCGACTCTAAAGGAAGCAGAGCAGCATTTGCTGAAAGACGAATTTGATTTGCTGTTTGTGGACGTTCATCTGCCCGATGGCATGGGTACGGATTTGCTGGAGCGCGTTTCTCAGATTCCTAATTCGCCGCTCGTTGCTATCATCACAGGCAACGGGACGATTGAATCAGCCGTCAAGTGCATGCAGGAGGGGGCTTTCGATTATATTATCAAGCCGTTTTCATCTTCGCAGATCGACGTCTTGATGAAGAAGGCTCAGAATTATCGGCAGCTGGTCAAGGTGAACCAGTTCTTTACCAAGGAAAGCGTCGAGAGCGCCGAAATCATTGGCAAAAGCGGACCGATTCATCAGCTACGCGAAATGATATCAAAGGTCGCTCCTACCGAGGCCACCGTACTGATCAACGGTGAAAATGGAACAGGTAAGGAGCTTGTAGCCAATGAGTTACATCGTTGCAGTTCACGCAAGGCCGCCCCGTTTATTCGAGTCAACTGCGCCGCGGTTTCGGAAACGCTTATCGAAAGCGAGTTTTTCGGTCACGAAAAGGGAGCCTACACCGGGGCGATGCAGCGACGCGAGGGTCGCTTTGAATTAGCTGATGGTGGTACCATTCTCCTCGATGAAATCAGCGAGATTTCTCCTAAGCTTCAAGCGAAGTTGCTGCGCGTTTTGCAGGAAAGGGAGTTCGAGCGCGTCGGTGGCAATAAAACGATCAAGGTGGATGTTCGTGTCATTGCGACGACCAACCGGGATTTAGTTAAATGCGTGGAGAAAGGCGATTTTCGTCAGGATCTTTTCTACCGTCTGAATGTATTTCCTATTCAAGTACCTCCGCTAAGGAATCGGCAGGGAGACATTTTGCTGTTGGCGAAGAATTTCGCGCAACGCTTTGCTCGGAAACATGGCTGCAAGATAAAAGGATTTGAAGACGATGCGATCCGGTCCTTGGAATCGCATTCCTGGCCTGGCAACGTGCGCGAGCTGCAAAATACCATTGAACGCTCTGTTATTTTAACGGGTTCTGACAACAAGATCGGCGCCGCTTCACTTGGCCTGTTGTCAATGCAGGTCAACGTTCCTGCCAGCCTTCAATCTCAACCTGCCGTTCCTGGTTTTCAGCCTTCGGTTCCAGAATTTGCAGGGGTTGGTAGCTCTCAACCTGCCTACAGCGAGGCTTCGCCACAGTATGCCGTCGCTCCCAATGCAGCTAGTTCCGGTCTTGCAAGTTTCGGCGAGAACGAGACTCCCTTGCCGCTGGAGGAGATTGAGAAGCAACACATTCTGGTTACTTTAGAATCAACGGACGGCAATCGCACAAAGGCGGCGAAGTTGCTTGGCATAAGCATAAGGACGCTACGCAATAAATTGGCCGCCTACAGGAAAGACGGCGAGTTCATCCCGGGCGAAGATTGAATATTCGTCCCGCCTCCTATCTTAGCTTGATCGGCTAAGCCTGTCGGGCTTTCGCATGTATCTGGTCTGTGTATTCGGGTTTCAAGTTTTGTTGAGCCGGGTTCACACTTACAAGAATGCCCGATTTTAAACCAGCGGGTAGATCCCTACTGGCTCACTTTTGTTAAAAGGTTCAGAATTCATCTATCCTGGTCGAAATTCTTCCTAAACCTTTCAGAGGGGAGAACGATATAGTTCTAGAGCCCACATATTTTCTCCCACGTACTGATGCAACAGACATTCCCCATATCAGATCAGGAACTTGAAGCGCTGGCCGTCAACTCAGTGAGCAGCGTCTTCAATACCATGCTGGAATCGGAGGCCCATTTGCGGGAGACTATAAAAATCGACGAAGAGGCTTTGGAGAAAGGCGTCAATCTCCCGATCAATACTTCCCAGATTCTTTTAGCCGGCACCGTTGGTTTTATCGGTGGATTGACCGGCATCATCTACATTTTCATGGATCTCCCACTTGCCATGAAGACAACATGCAAGCTCCTCGGTCTCGAAGCTGATGAAGTTGAAGAAGAGGGCCACGAAACGGTGAACGACGCCATTGGCGAACTTACCAACATGATCGTAGGCACCTTCAAAAACGATCTTAGCAATAAAGGATACGAATGCCGCATGACGATCCCATCAATTCTGCGCGGTTCGAACTACACTATTGAACCAGCGGAAGCCGCGTTGCGGCGCATTTTCAAATTCGACTGCGAAGGTAGCTCCTTCGTTCTCGATATCCTTATTAAAGAAGAAGACTAAGTTTTAGAATTTAGAAGCAGCCATGAGTGTTAAGATACTAACAGTCGACGACTCAAAGACGGTCAGAATTATCGTTAAGAAGGCTTTCAAGAGCTTCGATTGCGAGGTGCTTGAAGCTCAGAATGGGGTTGAGGGCCTAGCCATGGCAGCGAAGGTCAACCCAGACATCATCCTTCTCGACATCACCATGCCAGTGATGGATGGCGTTGAAATGCTGACTAAGCTTAAGTCGGATCCTGCACTTAAAACGATTCCCGTTATTATGCTTACAGCGGAAGCGGGTCGCGAAAATGTTATGAAGATCGCTAAGATCGGTGTTCGCGACTATATCGTTAAGCCCTTTAAAGAAGACGTGCTTTGCGACAAGGTCAGCCGCGTCATTGATCTGAGGCCAGCAGGCGAGTCAGAGCCTCAGCAGAAGAAGATCGACGATCCAATCGATATTCTCGTTGTCGAAGATAAGCCGGCTATCATCGATCAGATTAAAAAAGGTTTTGAGCACACTCCATGGAACGTATTCGGAGTTTCCTCAACCGGCGAGGCTATCGACTTCTGTCAGAAGAAGGTGCCTGACTGTATTCTGATGAGTCTTTCTCTACCAGAAGACGCGGCCATAACTCTTTTCCGCATTGTTCGCTCGAATGCGAAAACTAAATATGTGCCTCTGTTCGGTCTATCGGTGAAGACTGCTAGCGAAGAACAGCATCGCGCTCAGCAAGCAGGCTTTAGCACAATCATTACCAAGCCAATCGATTTTCCAGAACTCGAAAACAAGATCGGCAAAGCGGTTAACCTCGATACCTCTGGCAAGTACTTTGGTCTCGAAGAAGACTACATGACCGTAAAGCTGCCAAACGTTTGCAATGCGGCTGTGGTTAACGAAGTTAGCAACTACTTGAAAACTAAGACTGGGGAAGCCGTTGATGCTGGTATCTCGAATGTGGTTTTCGACGCTCAAGAAGTTCAGTCTTTGGATATGGAAGTTATAAAGCTTCTTCTCCATTCGATGAAACTTTGCCGCGATCTGAGTCTCAATTATGCCTTGGCTGGAAATGCCACCGTTATTGAGGACAGCAAGAAATTTGAAGAATCGAAAGACTGGGTTTTCTGCGATTCCGTCGAAGCTGCTCGCGAGTCGATTTAGATTTTGTAGTAATAATTTCAGTACAAGCCCGCTAGACATGGCGGGCTTTCCTGTTTTTAACGTTCGGGCTGTATTGCAGATAGGCTTTTCGTAAGAAAGCAAACTCTGCAGGTGTTGTGACTGCCATTCCAATCTCTGCGATGAGGCATGCCTATAGAACTATCATTCTCCCTCGTCTTTTCGCCTAGCCCCATCTTACATGGAAGGCTTCTTGTCGTTTCGAACCTTCTAAGGAGCTATGTCTCCATCGGTTCGTTAGATAGTAGTAGACTTTCTCTAGCTATCGCGGCTTAGCATTTTTCTTCCCCCAGCTGTCACGCAGGCCGACGGTCTGATTAAATACCAGCTTTTCGTCCGAGGAATCCGGATCAACGGCGTAGTAGCCCTTTCTCTCAAACTGAATCGGATCTCCCAGTTTGGCTTTTTTCAACTCCGGTTCGCCATAGGAAGTGATCACTTTTTTTGAATTCGGATTAATGTTGTCGAGAAAGGTTTGTCCCTCATTCAAATCATCGGGGGTTGGGGTCGTGAAGAGTTGCTCGTACAAACGAGTCTCGATGGCCACATTCTCTTTTGCGCTTACCCAGTGAATGGTTCCCTTGACTTTTCTTCCATCAGGAGTGGAGCCGCCACGCGATTCTGGATCGAAAGTCGCGCGAAGTTCGACAATGTTGCCCTCGCTGTCCTTCAGAACGTCTGTGCAGGTGATGTAGCATGCGTAGCGAAGCCTCACTTCGCGTCCCGGTCCCAGGCGGAAGAATTTCTTTGGAGGATCTTCCATAAAGTCATCGCGCTCAATATAGATCTCCTTGGTAAGCGGCACTTTTCTTGTCCCCATTTCCGGATTCGAAGGATGATTGGGTCCATCGTACCACTCCACCTCTTCATCAGGGAAATTTTCAATGACAACCTTGATTGGATCTAGCACTGCCATACGCCGCGCCGCTTTGCTTTCAAGATCTTGTCTCAAACAGTATTCGAGAAGCGCATACTCATTCACTCTTTCTCGCTTAGCTACACCTGCTCGATAGCAAAATTCGTTTATCGCTTCTGACGTGTAGCCACGGCGGCGAAATCCGGAGACGGTTGGCATGCGTGGATCGTCCCAGCCATCGACGTATCCTTCTTCAACCAATTGCCGGAGCATCCGCTTGCTTGTGATAACATACTCCACGTTCAAACGAGCAAATTCGATTTGACGTGGCTTGTGTGGAACGGGAAGGTTTTCAATGAACCAGTCGTAAAGCGGACGATGGATTTCGAACTCCAACGTACACAAGCTATGTGTGATACCTTCAATGGCATCGCTCTGTCCATGAGCGTAGTCGTATGATGGGTATATGTTCCATTTGTCGCCAACGCGATGGTGGCGCGCTTTGAGGATGCGGTACATTACCGGATCGCGCATGATCAGATTAGGATGGGCCATATCTATCTTGGCTCTTAACACCTTCGCTCCCTCGTCGAACTCTCCATTTTTCATTCTTTCCAGGAGATCCAGATTTTCATCGACCGAACGGTCGCGATAGGGAGAGTTTTTCCCCGGCTCGGTTAGGCTGCCGCGATATTCCTTCATCTCCTCTGGCGAAAGATCGTCCACGTAGGCTTTCCCCTCCTTTACGAGATTAATGGCCCATTCATAAAGCTGATCAAAGTAGTCGGACGCGAAGTACAGATAATCTCCCCAGTCCGCTCCCAGCCACTGCAAATCATTCTTGATGGATTCGACAAATTCCTCCTCTTCCTTTTCTGGATTAGTATCGTCAAACCGGAGATGGAAACGGCCCTTGTAGTCTTTTGCTATGCTGTGCGATATCTGGATGGCCGAGGCGTGTCCAATATGTAAATACCCGCTTGGTTCTGGCGGGAAACGAGTGACGATTTCCTTGCGCTTTCCCGCAGCAAGATCCTCGTCGACTATATCGCGGATGAAATTCGAGGGTTTTTCGTCTGACATAGTGAAATCGTTATTTGGCGGCCAGATTGGCGTACTTGCTTTCGAACTTTCTCAAGCGGTTAACAACGCGATCCTTGCCTAGGACTTCGAGCATTGGAAGAAAGTCTGGGCCTGAATTCGTCCCGCTTACTGCGAATCGAACGACTGGATACCAAGCGAAGGGTTTCAATTCCTTCTCTTCGGCTAGCCGATTAAAAGCGTTGTCGATAGTAGAGGCATCCCATAGTTCGATCGAATCGAGTAGTGGAGTGATTTCCTGGATACGTTGAATCGAGTCGCTATTTCCGGTCGCCTTTCCCTCGGCCTTTTCGTTGATGGGATAATTCTCCGTGAAAAAGTAGCTGGCGAAACCGGGAAGATTTTCGAAGCTGTCTATCTTTTCCTGGCAAATGGTTAGCACTTTTTCGATGTACGCGTCGTTTTCTTCGCTCGCTAGGTCTGCGTCCAAGAGGGCGGCTTTTGCTGGTGGCAAGTAGGTAGCCATGGGCAAGCGTTTCATGTGTTCGAAATTGATATGGGACATTTTCTTCTCGTCGAACCGAGCTCCGCCTTTTTGCAAATCTTTCAGGTCGAACCGTTCGAGAAGGTCTTTCAATTCCAGAACTTCTTGATCGTCTTTTGGCGACCAGCCAAGGAGAGCTATGAAATTGACGACCGCCTGCGGCAGAAAATGGCGGCTTTGATATTCTTCGATCAACGCGCCCTTATCTCTTTTGGACATCTTTCCTTTGCCTTGCTTTGGATCGCGCAGAATCATTGGCATGTGGGCATAGATGGGCGGCTCTGCTCCAAAGGCTTTGTAGAGCTCTAAGTGTTTTGAGGTGTTTGAAAGATGATCTTCGCCTCGCAAGACATGAGTGATCTTCATTGCTATGTCGTCCACGACATTCACGAAGTGGAAGCCTGGATCGCCATTCGAGCGAACGATCACAAAATCGCGTTCTTCACGACGAGTGACATCTCCGCGTATCGAATCTTTGACGACAACAGGTTCGGTTCGGACTTTCTCGATCTCCGCCTTATGGTATTCGTCGTATTCAGTGTAGCGCTCTCCCTCCAGTTTGAAGAAGATAGCCCCGTCTTTTTCGTAAGCGCGTCCGGTATCTTGCAGCTTCTGCAAGTATTCCATATGGATGCTTTTCCGCTGGCTCTGGAAATAAGGACCGTAGTCTCCGCCCACTTCAGGTCCTTCATCCCAATCCAAGCCTAGCCAACGCAGGACGGACAGTAGTTCATCCAAAGCTTCTTGCGAGTTGCGTTCCTTGTCTGTGTCCGCGATACGCAACACATAGGTCCCACCCGTTTTACGAGCGTAAAGCCAATTGAACAAAGCAGTCCTCGCGGTTCCTATGTGGGTGGAGCCGGTTGGGCTGGGTTCGAATCTGACGCGTACATTGCTCATGGATGGCAAGAAGATGTTCAGATGCTTAGTGGAATCAAGATTTGCTTTGCCGAAAATAGGAGGGCTTTGAAGCTGCCTGTTTATCATCCATCATCGACGTGTCATCTGGCTAATAGGATAGAGGAGTATGATAGACAAGCCTACCAGAATGGCTCCAAAGACGATGGTTTCTCTCAGCGAAATTAGCGTGATCATGTAGAAGCCAAAAAAGGGCGCGACGAGCCCGCGAATGCCTGTCATGAAGGAATGGATGCTCATGTAGTTCGCCTCCTGACCAATCGGAGCGAATTTGGTAACCCACAAACTCCAATTCACATTCGCCCCGGCCATGGCGACTCCATAGCCTGCCGCTCCGATGTAAATGCCCACCATGGACTCTGAAAAGAAGAATACCAGCATGGCTACCAGGACCACGGCGCTCGCTCCCCCGCGAATCAGAAAGTAATTGTATTTGTCAAAAGCAACCCCCCAGACTGTTCCTGCTAGCATCCGCGCAATGCTGGGAATAATGATTGAGGCGATAGCGACTTGCGTATAAGAGGCTTGGATACCGTATATCTCCCCCGTCATGTATTCGATTTGCAGTGGCATGGTTGCGAGATTCCCGAAGCCGAGAATCATCCACATGCCGAGCATGCAGCCAAACACCTTATCCTTCCAAACAAGCGAGAGATGACGTAGTGGGTTGCCTCCTTTGGAAACCTCGAGCTTTTCGGAAGGCATGAACCACATCACAACGGCAGATAGGAAGCAGGCCAGCGCCATGATTTGAAAGAGGATCGGAAATCGAGTGATATCCCTTTCCAACATCATGCCGCCCAAGAGACCAAATGGAAGAGCCAGTCCGACTCCTAACGATATGCCAACCGCTACTTTCTTTCCGCGTTGAGCTGTAGTGTAGTTCGTCGAGTAGATGTGAATCAGCAGAGGCATTTGTTGAGACAGCGCTGACGCTCCGATCACCCCTGAAATCAGAAAAAGCCACAGGGAGTCGGTCCCCATTGATGCGACTATGTAACATATCGTCGCGACTACATAGCCGCCAGAACTGAGCTTCGCTGTTTTTATTTCAAGCTTTGAGAAATAGAAAACCGTGATGGGCGTTGCTAGAAGTCCTATGGCGAAGGCGGAAGGTACAAGAGCTTTAGCAAACGAGGATCCCTGGAAGAAGGTGGTGACGATTAGCAAAGCGAAGGTCCTCCAACCAGCGTCGAGGATTCCGTTCATGGCTCCTCTCGTGAGGTCGAGACGAAATGTCTTTCGACCGATTTCTGCCGAGGGAGTTGGTGGTGCAATCGTTGGGCTCACTTTACTGGTGGGAGATGAAGCATTCGTCGCTTTTGGCGCGAATCACTCCAGATAGCCAGATCTTCTATTGATTGGTCCGACTAGCAGGCGTTTTTTAGGGAGGTCACGAGATCCTCGAATCGCTCGTAACCTTTAAGCTGATCTAGGTCCGGATCTTGGAGCATCCAGCTAAGATCATCATATCCTAGGTCCAAAGCTTTGGACAGCGAATCGACGGCGTCGCTCTTTCGGCCGAGTAGACTGAGACTGCAGGCTAGATTGTACTGAACCCTTGCGTCGGAAGGAAGGATGCGGGCGAGTCTTCGGTCTATCCTCAGCGATTGTTTGGCCATGCCATATTTCGAATAAAGGCCTCCGAGCAGCTCGAGAGCGTCAACGTCTTTCGGATTTCGTTTGATAACGCTTTCGAAAAAATTGATGTCGAAGGCGTCTTGCACGTCGATATCCATATCGATTTAGGAAGGTAGGAAGGAAATACGCTGGTGCAAGTTCGCTTTTCGAACTCCCTGCTTCGCCAGGTCTGTCAAAATGTTCCATTGCCTTGTCACCTGGTGAGATAGAGCTTTTTTGCTCCTTGGCCTTTTTGAATTCGGGTTGCAATCGTGGATTACTTCGACACCCGTTTAACAATCGCTTCGAAGCATTGGCCTAGCGTAGTACGGCTGGTCACCTCCCCCCAGCTTCTCATCCGGCGACAATTCCATCCTCATGAAGCATCGCGTATCCAGATTTTTGTCTTTGATGTTTTTCCTCCCGGTTGCCGCTTTTTCGCAGGGAGCGAAAGTCGAGGGCGAAATTATTTCAACAAGCGGGGACACGGCTACGGCTAGCTTGGAAAACGCTAGTGACGTGCGGCAAGGCGACTTGACTCGAATTTTCACGACTGTTTCCGGGAGAACCTTCGTTGCGGCTACCGGTCGTGTAGCCAGCGTTTCCGATACAGAAGCCATTATCGATGTCGATCCGGATTCCGGTCGGGTGAATATTGGGATGACTGCAGTGATCGAGTTGCAGCGATTGGTTCATCCATGCGACGAGCTTGCGGCGGATCCTGATGATATCTTTGCCGTTGCAGAAGCCGTGAGTATTGAAAATTTGGATGCACAGGCCGCAGTCCGTTCCTGTTCTGAGGCGACTTCCAAATATCCGGAAGAAGCTCGTTTTCACGCTCAGCTTGCTAGAGCCTTACTAAAGGACGAAAAGCCGGCCAATGCGGTGTTATCCTATCAACGAGCTTTGAAGTACGAGCCTAATTATCCCGTTGTATTGCATAGTCTGGCGATGATTCGGAGATTCGGTCCCGAAGAGCTACTGGACTTCAAAGCAGCCCGGGAGCATTTCAATGCGGCAGCTGAAGCCAATTTTCTTCAATCCATGTCCTTTCTAGGCTCCATGTGTCGCGATGGGCTAGGAGGCGAAGTGGATTTCGAAGCTGCGTTCAACTGGTTTCACAAGGCGGCAGATCAAGGTGATGCCTATGCCAAAAACGCGCTAGGCGAATGTTACCAAAATGGTTGGGGAACGGAAAAGAATCTGAGTGAAGCCTTGCTTTGGTTCCGCAGTTCAGCTGAACAAGAGTATCCACTGGCGTTGCGAAATCTGGGTCTGGCTTTCGATAAAGGCATTGGCGTTAACGCAAATCCCGAGAAAGCGTTTGAGTGGTATCGCAAAGCGGCGGATGCGGGCGATGGACCATCGCAACACGCCGTAGGAATGTTTTATCTTTTAGGGCTATCGGTGGAGCAAGACCACGATGTTGCCATTGAATGGCTCACGAAAGCGGCTGATCAGTCTGAAGCGAAATCGCTTCGCGAACTAGGCTCGCTTTACTACATGGGCGAGGTATTCAAAAAGGACTACATTAGGGCGGCTAATTACTATCAAAAGGCTGCCGAGCTTGGCGATGCGGCATCTCAATACAACCTTGGCATGCTCTTCGAGAAAGGGCAGGGCGTTTCTCGCGATCGCGACAAGGCTATTGCTATGTACCAAGAAGCGGCTCGTCAGGAATACAAGCTGGCCCAGGAGCGACTGGTTCGTCTTAAAAAAGACTGGTAGGCCGTCCTTTCTTCAATTTCCTGTTCTCTTAATCCTCTTACTTCGCCCCTAAGCGCTTCGCTGGATAGGTTTCGCTAGACTTGCTTACTAGGTACGAGAGTCCTCTGGCCTGATAGTTTCCTCTACCTAGGGATCGATAAGCGCTGATCGCAGAATGTCGCGATTTCGCGTAATTTTAACATCGATACGTAATACATTTCATAAACGCGGATATCATATTGGTCGATATCTAATCTATACCTTTATATCTGCGGCTCGAGCTTCCGCGAACGCGGCGCTTGATGCCGATATTCAACATTTGGCACCTTACGCTATGAATAAATACGTATCAATATTTTCGCTACTCGCGATGACGATTTTGTCTGGAAGTCTTGCAGCGAAGCAGCCTGGGTTTCCTGGAGAAATAGTGGCTCTCGGCGACGACACCGCGACCATTATTCTCAACGAGCCTTCGGACGAGGTAAATAAGGGAGATTGGATTGCGATCTACAAGATTGTCGACGGTCTTGAGCTGGAAATCGCTCGCGGCGAAGCTTCGGATTTCGTCGACGGCACAATCATCTCTGAGATCGATTCCGAGAAACTGGAAGTCGGCCTTAAGGCAATTGCTCTTCCACGCGCTCCTGTCCACGAGTGTGACGAACTGGCGTCGATCCCTGGAGATACCTACGCTCTGGTGGCTGAAGGTGTTGAGAAGGAAAACTTGGATGTTCCCGCCGCCATTGAAGCCTGTAAGGCTGCGTTGGAAGAATATCCTTACGAATCACGCTTCCACGCTCAGCTTGGCCGAGCTCTCGAACTGGATGGCAAGCCAGCCAGTGCTGTACTCGCCTATGAGCAGGCTTTGAAGCTGAATCCCTTTTACCCGATTGCTCTGCATCGTCTCGCCTCAATCCGTTACTATGGCCCCGAGGAACTTCGTGACTATGAAGTGGCACGCAAGCGTTTCCAGCTTGCCTCTGAACTTGGCCATAAGGATGCGATGCAGATTTATGGCAGCATGTGCCGTGATGGCCAAGGCGGCGATCGTGACTTTAACTCTGCAGCCAAGTGGTTCCAGGCGGCGGCTGAGAATGGTTTCGCTTACGCTCAGAATGCTCTCGGCGAATGCTACGAGTTTGGCTGGGGAGTTGAGCAGGATATCGGCAAGGCTCTCCTTTGGTACCGCAGCTCGACTGAATTGGATTTCACGGTAGCTATGTACAATCTCGGACGCGTTTTCGATGGCGGTATCGGTGTTGTGCGTAACGACGAGGTAGCTTTCAAGTGGTATGGCAAGGCGGCGGCCAAAGGTAACGCCAACGCCTTATACTCTCTAGGACTTTTCTACAAACGCGGTAGAGGCACGGAGCCTCATTTTGAGAACGCGTTTGAATCGTTCACTCTGGCGGCTCAGCAAGGCCATGCTGGCGCTATGCGCGAGATCGCTTCAATTTACTATAACGGCGAAGGCGTGAAAAAGGATTACGACTTGGCTGCTATTTGGTATGAGAAGGCTGCTAATATTGGCGATGCCGATTCTCAATATTCTCTAGGCATGATGCTCGAGAAAGGCCACGGTTTAGAGCGTAGCCGCTCTCAGGCTATTCGTTGGTACAGACACGCTGCTCAGCAAGGGCACAATTCGTCGCAAAAGCGACTACTCGCTCTTAAAGCGAATTGGTAGTCTGGAAAGTTTTCGTATATCAGAAACAGGATTGAAGTGAGGGAAGGGCTCGGGAGGGCCCTTCTCTTTTTTTGGCCAAATGAATCGTCACCACTTCTTAACTACTAAAGAAGTGATGGAATGCTAAGACTTCGAGCAGACTCCTGACTTTCGCAGTTCCTCGCACTGAGCCGTTACTTGGAGTCGTTGACTGATAGGCGTTAGTCCCAAGTTTGAGGATACAGTATTTCCGTACCATTCCATAAAGGGAGCGCTGATTTCGAAAATCTTCTGGCAGTCGTTGCAGATAACCTGAGCCTTGGGCGCGTCCTCCTCCGAATTCGGCATGTAGTACTTCATGTTGATGCCGATATCCACTTCCCGCACCAGATTGCTCTCTACCAGAATGGGCAACGTACGATAAACCGTCGCTCGCGAAACAGTTCGGTCAATCGCTCGAGATTTATCAAGTAGCTCCTCTGCTGTAAAGTGGGTCGACTCCTTGAAAACCGCTTCGAAAATGGCGAGGCGTTGGCCTGTCATTCGCAGGTTGTGTTTTACTAGGAAAGCTCGAAATTTATCTCTGCACTCGTCGATTGTCACGAAATTGAGTCTCAATTGATTCTCAATTGCTGTCAACGATTGTGTTGCCTTAGAAAAACAAAAACGGGATAGCCTTATTTTGAGAGATCCGCTCAATGGCCTGATGGATCCTAACGAGAGGATTGTCAGCGTTTGGCCCCTAGCTGGCTTTGAGAAGACCTTACACTACCGCCTGCCTCAGAGCATGGCTGATAGCGTTTGGCCTGGCAGCCTCGTGCGAATTCCTATCGGACGGCGTTTCGCGCAGGGTGTCGTTTTCGAGCTAGATAGTCAGTCTGATTTGCCTTTGAATCGACTGAAACTCGTCTCCCACGTTGTCTATCCTTTCCCTCTCTTGACTGGAGATCTCTTACGGCTTGCGGATTGGCTACGCTGTTATTACGGAGCGAGTACCGAATCGGTATTGGAAACGATGATACCTTCCGTAGCTCGACAGGGAAAGAGCTCGAAAAAGGAGAAGTACGCCAAAGTCGCTAAGCAGCTTGACGGCGACGAACTCGCGAAACTCGAGTCACGCGCCCCAAAGCAGCACGCTCTCTATCAGTTTATTGCCCAGCAATTTCTTCCGCAAAAGAAAGCCACTCTCTTAAGCCGAATTGGAGCGACATCCTCAGCTTATAAGGCCTTATTGACTAAAGGGTTTATTGAAGAGGAATCACGTATTTCAAAACGAGTCGCCTATGCAGACGAACTGGCCGAGGCCGAATTCGTGGAAGAAAAGAGAATCGTTCTGAATGAGGAACAACGACAAGCGGTCGAGAGTATTTCCAATAGTATGAGCAAGCAGGCATTTGCTGCCCACTTGGTTCAGGGAGTGACCGGATCGGGAAAGACCGAGGTCTACCTTGCTGCTATGGAAAAGGCCCTTAAGGAAGGCCGAAGCGTCCTATTCTTGGTACCCGAAGTGGCATTGACACCACAGACTGTTGGACGCATCCGGTCACGACTTTCTCAATACAAGGATGTATCCACCGTGGTCGTTCATAGTGGACTTTCTGAAGGGGAACGGCTCGACGCATGGATTTCACTCGCCAAAGGCGAGGCTCAAGTGGTGGTGGGGGCGCGCTCAGCGGTTTTCGCTCCCGCTCGTAGTCTCGGGCTGATTATCGTCGATGAAGAGCACGAGCCTGCCTACAAGCAGGACGAAACGCCTCGGTATCACGGTCGGGATGTCGCTATCTATCGAGCGTTTCTCGAGGGGGTTGTCTGTGTTCTTGGATCAGCAACACCTTCAATCGAATCCTACCGGAATGTGACGAGAGGAAAATATATCCAGAATCTACTCACAAAGCGGGTCGATGATCGAGCCCTCCCTGTCTTTCATATTGTGGATATGAGAGCTGAAGTCATGCGGACCCGGAAACCGGTCCAGCTATCCGCTCCACTGGTGGAAAAACTGCAAGACAGGTTTGATGCAGGCGAGCAAAGCATTCTCTTCATAAATCGTCGTGGCTATTCTTCCAGCATGCTTTGCCAGGAATGCGGGCATGTAGAGGAATGTAATCACTGCAGTGTTCCCATGACTTATCATCGAAGCGATGAGACGCTTAAATGCCATCTCTGTGGCCATGAAGTTGCGGCTCCCCTGCGTTGTCCGGAATGCCAAAGCCCGAAGATACGTTGGAAAGGCATGGGAACACAGAGAATTGAGGATGCGGTTAAGCGTGTCTTGCCGAGAGCTCGTATCCAAAGAATCGATTCGGATACCATGTCGCGCAAGCATCTGTTCAGAGAAATTCTGGGAGACTTCCGATTGGGCAAGATCGATGTGCTGGTGGGCACTCAGATGATCGCTAAGGGGTTGGATTTTCCGAATGTCACGCTTGTGGGGATGGTGGATGCGGATCTCTCTTTGCACATTGCGGACTTTCGAGCCAACGAGCGAACATTCCAACTACTGGTTCAGGTATCCGGAAGGGCGGGCAGGGGAGATCTAGCGGGTGAAGTGATAGTGCAGACCTTCACGCCGCACGCTGATCCGATACAGTTCGCTCGCAAAGAGGATGTCGGTCACTTTCTCGAGGTTGAACTCGAAAGTCGAAAAACGCGCAACTATCCGCCTTTTCGCCATCTGATTAGGCAGATCTTTCGAGGTCCAAATGAGGACAAGGTAAGCTTCTTTGCCGAGCAATTTGCCAAACGCGCTTCAAGTGCTTTAGGCGAGACCGTTGAGCTTCGCGGGCCCGCTCCGTGCGCTATCGAAAAGATGAAGGACCACTATCGCTTTCAGATCTGGTACTTTAGCGGAATGGTGAGTCAAACTGTGGCCATGCTTAAAAAGATAGAATCGGAAATCGGTTGGCCCAAAGACGTTATCCAAGTTTTAGATGTCGATCCCATGACGTTGAGCTAAACAAATCGCTTTCTCCTGCTTGGCGCAAGAAACATTGCCTTATCTGGTTCGCTGTTTTTTGTACCGATTATGCGTATCTATTTTCTTGGCATTGCAGGCACAGCGATGGGCAATGCCGCTCTCCTGCTTCGTGATCTTGGCCACGAGGTGATGGGTTCCGACAAGGCGATCTATCCACCAATGAGCGACATGCTAAGCGAAGCGGGAATTGAGGTTCTGATGGATTATGATGCAAAGCGTTTGCAGGAGCTGAATCCCGATCTCGTGGTGGTGGGAAATGCCTTTTCGCGGGGCAATGCGGAGGTGGAATTTCTGCTCGAAAATCGAAGCATTCCCTACGCGTCACTGCCAGAGACGCTACATCGTTCTGTACTCTCCAAGCGTAAGAACATTGTGGTGACAGGTACGCATGGCAAGACGACAACTACGGCCATGACTGCCTATCTATTGGAAGCGGCCGGCATGTCACCAGGCTACCTTATAGGAGGAGCTCCGATTGATCCTCCCGCTGGCTGGTCGAATGGTTCGCCAGAAGGACCCTTTGTGATTGAGGGCGACGAGTATGACAGCGCGTTTTTCGACAAACGAAGCAAGTTCATCCACTACGCTCCCAATGTCGTCATCTTGAATAATCTCGAATTCGATCACGCTGATATTTTTAGAGACTTGGAAGACGTGAGTCGCTCTTTTTTCCATCTCCTTCGCATTGTTCCAGCCAGCGGTTTCGCGCTGATCAATGGGGATGACGAAAACGTTCTCTCCTTGCTTCCGCTTCCCTGGACTCAAACCCTGCGAGTCGGAACTGGTGCAAATTGTGATTTGCGTATTCATGAATACGAGACGACTGAAACCGGATCGCGTTTTACACTCCTTTGGCGAGGCTCTCGATGGCAAGAAGTGGAATGGAATCTCAGCGGATTGTTTAACGCTCGCAATGCTGCTATGGCAGCTTTGGCTGCAGCCCTTATCTCGGGAGAATCTAGAAATCCGACGGCATTTAATCTCAATTCGCTCAATGCATTTCGTGGAGTAAAGCGTCGTCAAACGGTTCGGGTCGATTTGCCCGAACTTGTTGTAATCGAGGACTTCGCTCACCATCCTACATCGATTGAAGAAACGCTCGACGCTCTTCGTAGTCGATATACGAATACTCATATAATTGCTGCTTTCGAACCACGCAGCAATACTTCACGCCTTGAAATTATGAGAGAACCTATGAGGCGGGCGTTGGCAAAGGCCGACGAAGTCATCATCGGAGAAGCTAAGCAAAAGCCCAATGATCATGTTAAACTTATGGATACGAATCTCCTGGCCAATGCTCTGCATCAAGAAGACGTTACCGCCCTTGCTTGCGCCAGCAATGAAGAAGCATTTGACGAGCTTATGGCCAAGACCTCAGTTGATCGCAAGAAAACGCTCGTCGTCTTTTTCACCAATGGCTCGTTTGGTGGCATTATCGATAGGTTCGTTGCGTCTTGCCCGAGCTCTTAATCGATCCGGCTATCCAGTCTGAGGTTGAACTGGCGGAGCTTTGCTCTAGTAGTTCTTGCATCATGGCGACGGAATTCCATTTTCAAAAACTTTTCGAATTAGGGGAAGACGATACCGAATATCGTTTGCTTACCGATGAATTTGTCTCTGTCGATAGCTTCGATGGAAAGGAGATACTCAAGGTCGAGCCGGCTGGCATCACTCATCTCGTGAACGCCGGGATGCATGATCTTTCTTTCATGCTTCGCGCCAAGCATCTGGAGCAAGTGGCTTCGATACTTGAGGATGATGAAGCTTCCGAGAATGACCGGCATGTGGCCTTGACTCTTCTTCGCAACGCTGAGGTTGCCGCTCAAGGCGTCTTGCCGTTTTGTCAAGACACGGGAACAGCCATTGTAATGGCAAAGAAAGGACAGCAGGTCTGGACGGGCGCTAACGATGAAGAGGCGATTGCAAAGGGAGTCTACGATACGTACACGGGCGATAATCTTCGTTATTCTCAAACAGCCCCTATAACGATGTACGAGGAGAAGAACACGCGTACTAATCTGCCGGCTCAAATCGATATTTACGCCACGGGAGGCGATGAATATCATTTTCTCTGTCTTGCCAAAGGTGGTGGTTCGGCTAACAAAACATATTTATATCAAGAGACGAAGGCCTTGCTGAATCCTGAAAAGCTGGAGTCTTTTCTTCTAGAGAAAATGGTTAGTTTGGGAACAGCCGCTTGCCCCCCTTATCATCTTGTATTCGTGATTGGCGGTACATCCGCTGAAGCCTGCTTGAAGACTGTAAAGGTAGCGTCCACTAAGGACCTGGACAAGCTGCCGACAACTGGTAACGACCATGGTCGAGCTTTCCGAGACATTGAATTGGAGAAGGCAATGCTCAAGCGAGCGCAAGAATGCGGCATCGGAGCTCAATTTGGGGGGAAGTATTTCGCCCTGGATGTAAGGATAATTCGACTACCGCGCCACGGGGCAAGCTGTCCTGTAGGTATAGGCGTGTCTTGCTCGGCTGATCGCAATATTAAGGCTAAGATCAATAAAGAGGGTCTTTGGCTTGAGAAACTGGAGGGAGATCCGGGTCGACTTATTCCTGCATCGGCTGGCGGTCAAGGCGATGCTGAGGTTGTGAACATCAACTTGGATCAGCCGATGAAGAATATTCTGGCTGAGCTTGCGAAATACCCTGTTCAGACACGACTTTCCCTTAATGGAACGATTGTTGTAGCTCGCGATATTGCGCACGCGAAACTCAAGGAGCGACTGGATAATGGCGAAGGATTGCCGCAATACTTCAAGGATCACCCTGTGTACTATGCAGGCCCTGCCAAGACGCCCAAAGGTTTACCTTCAGGATCTTTTGGTCCAACCACGGCTGGTCGTATGGATGCCTATGTCGATCTTTTCCAGCAACATGGGGGATCAATGGTAATGTTGGCCAAAGGCAATCGCAGTCAGCCAGTGGTTGATGCCTGCAAGAAATATGGCGGCTTCTATTTAGGATCGATAGGCGGTCCTGCTGCGATTCTCGCCAAGGAAAACATCAAGAAGGTCGAGCTGGTTGAGTACGAAGAGTTGGGTATGGAGGCCATCTGGCGGATTGAGGTTGTCGATTTTCCAGCTTTTATCCTCGTCGACGATAAAGGTAATGATTTCTTTCAAATGATTAGGAAAGCCAAGATTGGAGACTAGAGAAATGCTCCTTGGGGTCCTGTAATTATTTTTCTTAGCGCATCCGCTTCTTCGATACGGTCTGTTTTTTCGTAACACTCGATCAGCGCAGGAAGAATCATGCCTAATCGATTCAGTTGATCCGATTTCCCAAACTGATCAATGATAGCTAGGCAGTATTCGAGATCTTCTGTGGCTTCCTGATATTGACCAAGCTTGGTTAGCGACTGTCCCAGAAAACAACGCGATTCCCATCGCTTTGGATCGATCTCTACTGCTCGCTCAAATAGCTCGTAGGCTTGTTGCCAGTCGTCCTGGCTCATTGCGATTAGGCCGAGATTGTTTAGGGCCGAAAGATCTTTCGCTGAAACGTCTAAAATTTTCTGATACATTATTCTGGCCTTATCGATTTCCTGCGACATCATTCTCTGTTGGGCTAAAGAATGAAGGGCTGCTAGATTGCGAGGGTTCAGAACTAACGCTGCTTCGAGTTCTTTAATTCCTTCCGCCTGGTTTCCTTCTTCAAGAAGATTTTGAGCGGCGCGAAAATATACGCGACTGTCGTTCGCGTTTATCGATCGAGCTAGTTCCACTTTGCCCTGATCGGAACCTTTAAAGGTGAAAGCATTTTGGAACTGATCAACGGTTGCGAAGAAAACGAGCAACGCTCCCCCGCCATAGCGGATTAGGCGGGCAAGTGGCGACTTGCCCAGGAGCCAAGCAAGTAGGTCCGGCATGGCTTGCTCATCAATGTGTTCGCGATCTGTCCTTTCTCTCGTCGATCCAAGAAGCAACCGAGCGATTCGTCCATCCCTTAGTTTCCAGATCGCTCCGTCCAGCATGAAATGATGAATATTGACGAGAGCCATGAAAATCAAAGCGCTTTCAAAGAGATCATGTCGGAAAACGGTGGATACAATCCAAGGCCCTGGAACGAATAAAGCTATTCCGCCCATTATAAGAATCAGAAAATAGCGCCACGGGTTCCAATTGGCTTTTTCAGTTCCGGTTAGTTGCTCTGTCTCTCGTTTTGCAAAGTAGCTGGTGATCCACAGGTATTGGGCGCAATGCATGAAGGCGAGGATTCCCGCGCTGAAGTAAGTCGCAGGATAGGCTTGGCCAATTGAAGATCGTAGCAATCCTGGCAACAAGAACCATAGAAATTGGCTTGTGTGAAGAAGCATCGGAGCGATGAGAACACGCGTACTGTATTTACTTGATAAGGACAAAAAAGTGTAAGCCGCTCCAATGCCGAATACGAGATAGCCTGCTAGTTTTAGAGTAATCGCTAGCGTTTCCGGCAGTCCAATTGTCAAAGTCATCGCATCCTGGGATTTTTCGCTATCGAGCTCCACGAGCCAGACAAGATAGGAACCTATGTAGGAGAGATAGAGGGCGTTTCGTTGCTTCCTTGAGGGGCTGGCTTGACCGCGACGAAGCATCATCATGGCGATACCAAAGTTCTGCCCTGTGTAATGCCATGGACTCCATACGAGGTATATCGTGAAAAGAATTGGGACTATGTTAGGCGATAGGTGCGCGGCAATTCCGGATACGGCGATAATGGCTGTGATGTAGATAGAGAAGATCTTGTATCGGTTGACGTCTCGTTTCAGCCCGTAGGCTCGATACAAGGTGGCCATGTAATGCGGGTTATTACAGAACAGAGCCAGAAAATAGAATCCTAGCGACATCGCTCCGTAGTGGCTGCCTGTCATATAGAAGGTCAGTCCGATTAAGGGTAGCGACCAGCCTCCACACCCGATTAGAAGATCGGTCTTCGGTCCTTTTAGCCAGAGTTTGTCATCGCTGGATCTCGCCATGTCCTAGCCCGACTTGAACACTACCTGCCTGATTTTCCGACCGTTTTTGATTTTATGTATCTTTTGCAGGAGAATTGTCCGATTAAACTGCAATTCTTGCCGTATTATTGGATTGGTTACGGCGATTATCAAAGTTGTATCTCGTTCGATTCTCACAGGATGGCAGTAGCGAGCATTCTCTTCTCCAACAATGGCCTTCCAATTTTCTCTAATATGATCCTCTAGGGACTCTATGCCGATTTTGTAGCGTTCCATCACGCTCGATATAATGCCATCCAAGTCTTTCGGGCCTTTGCGTTCAATCAGGCTGTGGTCTTCCGGTATGCCTCGTAGATTGGCTATAAGGTTTTCCACATGACGAGAAAATTTATAAGGCTGCTGCGACATGATTTCCTAGGGAACGAAAAGAACTTTTCCCTCTTTTCCTGGTTTAATCGAGTGTAGTAAGGCCTCTCTGTATTGATTTAACGGATATGTGGCAGCTATGTCGATTCGCGTTTGGGTGTTGCTCATGAATTGAAACAATTCTGTCATCATTAGTTCAATACGTTCGCGACTTGAATTTTCATACCATCTGGACACCCAGAAGCCTCGAAGACGAATATCGTTGAAAATCAATAATCGAGCAGGGAACGGAGCGGGTCTTCCATCCATTGCTCCGTACGTTATTAGATTGCAGCCTTCAGCTAGTGATTGCGCCAGGCTGATTGCGCTTTGTCCTCCGACTGCGTTCAAGGCAAGTTTTGCTTTGGGACCTCCCATTGCTTCCAAAATCGCTTTTGCAGCTTCTTCGTCGTCTTTTAAAACAAAATCGGCTCCCAGCTTTTCTAATTGGGATTTCTGCTCTAGGCTTCGCGCGAGGTTAACGGTTTTGTAGCCCAAGTGGCTGGCAAATTGTATGACCAATTTGCCTACAGCCGACGTTGCCGCGTTCTGGACAACCCAGTCGCCTGGCTGAAGTTTCTCGAATTCTTTGAGCATGAGCCAGGCGGTGGCTGGATTTATCCAGCACATTGCCGCGACCTTGATTTCCATGTTGTCTGGAGATCGGAACAGGTCAGATGCTTTCGCCGTGCTATAGCTTTGCCAGGCGCCAGGATGTGAGGGGATGAAGCAGCGGTCTCCGATTTGGAGATTCGCTACATCGGATCCGTGCGCGACCACTTCTCCCAGCCCTTCCATGCCGGCTATGGCGGGAAGCTGTTTTCTAATCCCATATTGGCCTTTAATACTGAAATAGTCCGCAGGATTAATGGGGGCGGCTAGTATTTTCAAGCGGACTTCGTCCGGCTTCAATTGGGGCAGCTCTATCGACTCTAACTTCAGAACCTCAGTAGGTGTTCCGAATTCGTGAAACCGAAGAGCTTCCGATGTAGAGGGAAGGTTCATTCAAAGATTCGTTTGCGATGCCTCGTTTCAGCTTGTTCGTTGCCTTCGTGTAGGCAAGCTTTTGGCTAGCCTTGCTTCTTTCTGCTGATGAGAGTCTATATTCGAAAACCCCAGGTGTCCGATGCTCGCGAATTCGTGAAGAAGACCAAAGACAGTCTGGCTATGCATCGCCCATGGGTTCATCCAGCGACATCCCTTGGTGGCTTTTATACGTATCTAGATCGGATTTCGGAAAGCAGGCATGAAGGTTTTCTCGTCTGCTTGAAGCAGACTGATGAGATTGCTGGTTTGGTCAATCTGAACGAAATTGTCTTAGGGGCTCTCCAGAGCGCTTATGTCGGCTATTGGCTCGCGGACGGTTTTCAGGGCAAGGGGTTGATGAGTGAAGGCTTGGCGTTGGTCTTCGACCACGCCTTTACCAAGATCGGTCTGCATCGGCTCGAAATCAATATCCAACCCTCGAATACACGTTCCACAGCTTTAGCAGAAAGGCTGGGGCTTACGAGAGAAGGGTTTTCCATGAAATACTTGAAGATTGGCGGCGAATGGAAAGATCATGAACGCTGGGCCATGATCTCTGAAGAATGGCTGGAAAGAGGCGGCTCGGAGTGGGCGTTTTCCAATCTTAATCGAACGCCAACTGTGGGGTAAGTCTGGTTGTTCGGCTTGTTGGTGCATTTCCCTATTGGCATTCCTAAAGCTGCATGTTCTAAGCATCTCCAGTCATGACAAAGACCGAATTTCTTGATGATGCTAAGCTGGTGGATTGGGCTAAGCTAACTACAGACTTTATAAAGCCGCAAATCGAAGAAGCTCTTGAATCAGCTCAGGCCGATATCGATTCGATTTCCGCTCTAAGGCCTGAAGAAGTCACCTTTGACAATACATTTCTCGCTCTTGAAAATGCGGGTGAATCCTTGGAAAGAGCCTGGGGGCGAGTAGGGCATCTTACTAGCGTTAAGGACTCGAAAGAGCTGCGCGACGTTTACAACGAGCTTTTGCCTAAAGTTACGGAGTACCACACCCGGATTCCATTGAACCCCGATTTATGGAATGCTCTGAAAGCGTTTGTGGAAAAGCCCGAGGCTGTCGCTCTGAGAGGCATCCGTAAGCGCTTCTTTGATGAGACGATCAAGGACTTTCAGGAAGCCGGAGCCGATTTGCCCGCTGCGGAAAAAAAGCGCCTTGAGGCCCTCAACAGCGAGCTGGCCCAAAAGACGCAGAAATTTTCCGAAAACGTTTTGGACGCAACCAATGCCTATGAGCTCATCGTTGAGGATGAATCCCGCCTCGCCGGCTTGCCTGATTCTGCAAAGCAAGCGGCTGCTCAAAGCGCGCGACAAAAGGATCTTGGTAGTGACGAAAAGCCTGTATGGAGATTTACCCTACATGCTCCGTCTATCATGCCTTTCTTGAAGTTCGCAGAAGACGGGCAATTGAGAAAAGAGATCTGGACTGCCTCTTCCAAGGTAGGCAAGGAGGGTGACCAGGATAACACGGACTTGATTCGCGATATCCTTAAGCTGCGTAAGGAAAAAGCGGATATTTTGGGCAAAGATAATTTTGCAGATCACGTTTTAAAGCGCCGCATGGCCAAATCAGGCCGTCAAGCCTTGGATTTCGTTGAGGATCTGCACGGCAAAACCCGTGACGCTTTCAGAGAAGAAATCGAAGAGCTGGAGGCCTTCGTAGCCAAGGAAGTCGGTGAAGATCCTGAATCGCTTGAGCCTTGGAGTTTGGCCTACTGGTCGGAGAAGCTGCGCAAATCTCGCTACGATTTCTACGAGGAAGAGCTGCGTCCTTATTTCCCGCTGAATAAAGTGATGAGCGGAATGTTTGGTATCGTGGAGAAGCTTTTCGGCGTTAAGATTCTCGAGTGCCCTGAGGCTGCAACGCCATGGCATGAGGAGGTGACCGTATTTAGACTCGAGGATGCTTCTGGAGAATTGCTAGGCTATTTTTACGCCGATTGGCATCCTCGCGAAGAAAAGCGAGGGGGAGCCTGGATGAACTATTTGGATACGGGAATGCCAGCTAGAGACGGCCATTCGAACCGCGAACCGCATGTTGGACTTATTTGCGGCAACCTTACGGCTCCGGTTGGCGATAATCCCGCCTTGCTGACCCATTATGAAGTGGAGACAATTTTTCATGAGTTTGGTCATCTCTTGCATCACTTGCTGGGCGATGTTGAGATAAAGTCGCTCAACGGGGTAAACGTGGCTTGGGATTTCGTAGAGCTTCCCTCGCAGATCATGGAGAATTGGTGTTGGAACAAGGAGAGCTTGGATGTATTTGCGCGGCACTACAAAACGGACGAGCCGATACCTGAAGGGCTGTTTGCAAAGATGAAGGCGGCTCGCAATTTTCAAAGCGCGATGGGAATGATGCGACAGCTCTCTTTCGGCAAAATGGATCTTGAGATGCATTTGCATCCGGAAAACTACTACGAAGGCGACTTGGAACAGAAAGTGCGTTCGGTTATAAAAGATTACATTCTTCGAACTAAAACCCCCTCAGGGGTGATCGCTCATAAATTTTCTCATTTGTTCTCCAGCTCGGTGGGATATGCAGCGGCCTACTATTCTTACAAGTGGGCTGAAGTTCTCGATGCCGACGCCTTTACCCGCTTTGAGAAAGAAGGTATTTTCAATGTGGATACTGGAAAAGCGTTTCGCGAAAATATCCTTTCGAAAGGCAATTCCGAAGACCCGATGGCTCTTTTCAAAAGTTTTATGAATCGTGAGCCAGATCCCGAGGCTCTGCTTAAGCGAAGCGGTCTGGTGTCTTAATCGGATCAGGAGGGAAAATGAAAAAGCTGTATCATGCCAGTCATGACGGTTCAATTGAGCGATTCGAGCCACGGCCATCGCCGTCTCCCGATGCTGGCGTGACCGAGAATGCGGTCTGGGCGATCGATGACGAGCATCTTGTCAATTACCTGCTGCCTCGCGACTGCCCCCGCGTGACTTATTACCCGCTACCTGGAAGCAAGGCTGAAGATGCCGAGCGGCTCATCGGGCCTAGTGGCTCGAAACATGTTGTTGCCATAGAAACTGGTTGGTTGGAGCGGGCTATGAGAGAATCACTGTGGCTTTATGAATTCGATCCAGGGGCCTTCATTGAGGTCGATGCTGGAGCTGGGTATCATATTTCAAGGCAGGCTCAGATTCCCGTTTCAAAAAAGAAGATCGAAGATCCCCTTCTAGAACTTACGTCGCGAGGAGCGGAACTACGTGTTCTCCCGAGCCTTTGGCCGCTGCGAGACGCGGTCTTAGAAGCCAGCCTTCAATTTTCCTTTATTCGTATGCGAAATGCGAAATCGAGACCCTTAAGTGGCGATCATTCCTAAAAACAGTGTTCCGAAACTGTAAACTGTACTGAATTTCGACAGTTTTTCTTTATCTCTAGTTTAATCAACAAATAACTGATTAGCAATAGCTTATGGTAGCTGTATGAGTTAATATGCTTATAAGTGTCGGGCTAAATTACACTTTCTAGAAATTAGGATTTTCTCTTTTAAGAAAGTGAATTTTAAATATCACAGTTTAATTTTTTGTTATTGATTGATAATCAATAGATTATGGTTCTAAAAAATTGGACAGACTTTAGTGCGAGCGCAGACTGGCATACTGACTGCTTTAATGTTTTCTCGTTCTACACTTTAGATCAACTTCACTTAACCTTTTACATTAAAGTCTAAATGAAACTCTTAAGATTAGTATCTCTTGCCACTGTTGTCTTGGTTTTCACGGGTACTGCTTCAGCTATTAAGTGGGTAGACAGAGACCCGAACAGCGGTAACGGGCCACTAGCCTTTCTTTACGAAGGCGGTTATGAGACTTATGCTCGGACCTTCAATATCACATACGATGGTTACGATCCTAGTATGCATTGGATCGATAAGATCATTGTGAAGTTCGCTTTTGCGGATGGCGGTAATGATTACTATGAGTACGTTGATATTTCGGTTGGCGGCGTTAAGCTTTGGGACGATCAAGAATTTGACGGAAATCATAACAATGCCCCTCAAAGTTACGACTGGTATGGAATGGAGCTAGATCCTACTACTCATCAATCCATCTACGACGATCTTATGGCAGACGGAGTAGTTGACTACGAAGTAGTTATTCAGGATCTGCATGGAAACAGTGGAGACAGTTATTACAGGGAAGATGGCTATCTTAAAATTACGAAGCTAAAGGCTTATGGCCATAAAAAGCAGGTTCCTGATTCCGGATCTACGCTGGCTATCATGGGTCTTGGCCTCATCGGTCTTTTCCTCGCTCGCAGGAAACTTCGTTAGCTAACCCTCGAGATCCAATAATTTTCTTTGAAGAACCAGGCAAAAAGCCTGGTTCTTTTTTTTGTTTCCGTATCTAGAGGTATTTTTACGAAACCGCGCTCGCTATTGGCTTTCTGAGCTTTCTAATCACTTCCTTTTATGGGCTCAGATCGTCAGCTAGGTTGGAAGAAACGCCTGTTTCGTAATGTTCTTGGGTTGCTGGGCGTTTTGATCGTTGTTGCGATTCTTTCGGCTCTGACCCTGCCTTATTGGATGGGCTGGGCTTTGAAAGCGTTTGCTCCTGAGGAGCTTGTATCGTTCCAAAGTTACGAGACAAAAGGCTATGGGAGGTTCGAAGTTAAAGATCTTCGATTGGATATCCCTGGTTTGTCTTTGAATTTGGACTCCCTATCTGCCCCGACCCCTCTTACCTGGACCTATCGGGCCCTGATATCTGGATTTGATGCAAAGGTTGTAGAGATCAAAACCTTAAACGTTGTCCAGGAGTTTTCTGGAGCTCAGTCGCCGACGAGCGATGACGGTTCCCTTCCAAAGGACTTCTGGGAAATGGTTGATCAACTAGAAGCCCCTCTGGGGCTAGCTAACCTTTGGCTGCCCAGCGCTCGTATTGAGAAAATCAATATTGAGTTTAAAGGATACAAGGGCGAGATCAGCGATTTCGATTGGCAGGCAGGTGATTTGAGTTTTCAAGCTGCCTATTCGGAACGTCTGCAAACTTCGGTCGATCTTAAACTATCACTACTTGAGGAAGGTCTAGACCTTTTCATTCAAGTACCGAGCGAGTCTATTGCTTGGGACATCGATTTAACGTTTGATGATCAAACAGCCACGGCATCGAGTCGATTTTCTATTCAAGATAATATTCTGTTGGTTGAAGCTTCCTTTGGTCCTGGGTCCTGGCTTCCCGTCAAAGCGAATTGGCAAGCGGAGTCGTGGGAGATCGACACGACTGATTATGGTATTCAAATGCCGTATACAGACTATCGCTTCGATATCCAAGGTCTTTGGGAAAATGACGCGTTCTCCAATTCTGCTAAAGGAATAGCTTCAGCTCAATCCGGACAACATCAATGGTCCTTCCCGGATATAGAGTTTGATTCCGAGCTGGAGGGCAACCTTGGACAGGTTAGGGCCAAGGTTCTGAATTTGAAGTCTCCCGGACTGGATGTGGCTATTCAAGAGCCTGTTTCGTACGATATTGAAACGAAACAGATGCAGGGAGACTTTCGTTTCGATATCGATTTTGATCTCTCCGTTTTTAAATGGGAGGCTCTCTCTGGATTGCTTGAAGGACAGCTGGTTTTGTATTCCGGCACTGAAGGCGACTTGTTGGGTGGTTTTGCGCTCTCTGGAAGCCAGATCGTATTTCACGACTACGAAGTCCCTTCCCTCAATATTGATTGCGAACTGGATTGGCCGTATCTGAAAATCAACGACTTTAATGCTTCTTTGAATGGAAATTCATCGTTTGGAGCTAGTGGGGAGGTGGATTTTGCTGAGCGATATTCACGGAATCTCGAAATTTCCGGCAATCTGGACAAGGCCTTCCTTGATCTTCTTGTTCCTCAGGATCTACAGATGGATCAGTTGCAGTTTGAAATCGTGGCATCAGGTCCTTGGTTGCAAACAGCCCATTCGGGTAAGCTTTCCTTCTCGCGTTTCGAAAATCAGAATTTTAAGCCACTATCTGGCGAATTGTCATGGAATGGCGAATACTCTAGCCTGGATCGTCTGGATCTTAAGGCTTCAAACGACAGGGCCGTTGTCAGTCTTCAAGCAAGCGGGGAATTGGCTGATGGTGAAACCGAGATTGAACTGCAAAACCTTGGTATCGAATTAGACAACGCTAACTTGGTATCTTTAGAAGATCCCGTTTCGTTGAAAGTAATCAGTCAGGATGCAGACACGATCATAGAGATGAGCGACCTGCATCTGGTAGGACCTGGCGGCGAGGTTCGTCTCGAAGGTGTTGCTAATTATCCGAGATCAGCCGAAGTTTCAGCTTATTTCAAGAATTTGGATACAGGAAATTGGCATGATCCTTGGATCAAGGATCCCGCAAGTACTGCGGAAATTCGCGAAGCGCGTTTCGATGTTGCTTGGAACGAAGGTCCAATTGTCGCTAAAGGGGCGCTTGATGCGTGGATTGATTATCAAGGAAAAGCGGTATTCGCAAAAGGAGGTCTTGAGCTTGGTGAAGCGAGTGTCCGCCTCGATGAGTTTGATGTAACGGACGCCAATGGGCCATTGATACAGCTTGATGGCGAAGTTCCTTATGCTCTTTCAAGCGAGTATCCTGGATGGGTAATTTCAAACAAGGAAGGCTCAATTTCTTTGAATCTGAAGAGTAGCAAGAGCCAGACCATTGCTCAACTACTTGGAGAAATTCTGCCCTACGATTTAAACGAACTTTCAGTTGAGGCCGCATTGGAAGGGACTTTAGCTCATCCCAAGGGCAATCTTACCCTAAATCTGGATACAAAGGAAGGCGAGGGCGAGCACGGTCAGCCAGCCGCTCGAATGAGTCTTGATGCTCATATCGATGGCTCGCGCCTGGAACTTAATTCCGCCGCCCTCAGGCTTTTGGAACAATCCTTTGCAGCATCCGGTTCGATCGAACTGCCAGCCGAAGCATTGGCTTTATTAAGTTTTGGATCTCCCGACGTTAATTGGACAAGCACGCAAATCGATTTTTCCATTTCCGAATCAAGTTTAGCGCCCCTTGCATACTTTGCTCCTCAATTGCTTAGAGCAGACGGTACAATCGAAGGAGAAATAGAAGGCAGCTTGACCGGTGGCCTATCTGGATTTTTGAGTATTGAAGGCGCAAATACGCGTCCGATTTTCCCTTTCGGATCGCTAAGAGAGATTTCCTCTCGCTTTTCTTTAGACGGATATCTGGCCAAGCTGGAATCCTTTTCCGGAAACATTGGTCTTGAGCCAATAAATGTAACGGGTTCGGTCGATTTTTCAAAACTCGCTGAACCCCGTTTTGAAATGAATGTATCAGGCGAAAACCTACCTCTTTTGCGGAGCGAGGGAATTCTGCTTCGATCCGATCTGGACCTGGCAATCACTAAGGATTCGAAAGAGCCGACTATAGTTTCAGGCGAGTTGAATTTACAGGAAAGTCTTTTCCTTATGAATCTATCTGCGCTCACTGCTGGAGGAGGTGGAGGAGGGCAAAGCGCCGAGTCGCGGCCTCCTTACTTTGCTGTGGACATCCCTCCCCTGGATGACTGGAGGTTAGACATTGCGCTGAAAGGAGATCGTTTTCTAAATCTCCAAACTCCTGCCGCAACAGGTACGCTATCAATCGACAAGAAACTAGTGGGTACTTTGGGAGAGCCTTACCTGCAGGGGCAAGCGCGTTATGATGATGGCGATTTACTGTTTCCCTTTGCCACGTTTGTCATTGAGCAAGGCTTAGTCGAAATCCGCGTGGATGATCCTTATACGCCAATGCTCAACATTAATGGGCAGTCACGAAGGTTTGGATACGATCTGAGCATCGACATTACTGGCTCGGCGTTTGATCCTCAGGTGAGATTTACGTCTAGTCCCCCGCTCACTTCCGAGCAAATTCTAATGATGGTGATGGCCGGAGAAAATCCTGAAGGCATGTTCAACTACAGTGTTTCGCAGCGGGCTTCAAAGGTTGGGACTTATCTTGCGAAAGGGCTTTTTTCCTCCAGCGGATCTGGCGGTGGTATCGGTAGCCGTTTCAGTTTGTCCTCGGGCGAGAATCTCTCGCGTCAAGGAAAGGAGACCTTGGATGTAGAGTTTAAGCTCGACGAGCAATTCCAGCTTTTAGGCGAGTATGATGAATACGACGCGTGGAATGCGGGTATTCGATGGAAAGCAATCAGGAGAAAGGTGTTCAAAGAGGAGGAAACGAGTGAATAGCCTTCGTAGGGTTTGTCTTACTTTCGTTGCTCTTGCTTTCGTTCCTTTAGTGGCTGCTGACGACTCGCAGCGTCTAGCGGAGTGGCATGTCGATGGATTGGGAACATTCAAGAATCGATCCCTAAAAAACAGGCTAAAGATCATTTTCTCCGAGGAGAAGGAATTTTTCAGCGCTTCGGATATCGAAGATGCAGCGCTGGTTCTGATTTCCGCCCTTGAAAGTGAAGGATATCTCAGAGCAAAAGCTGTGGCTAATCTCGAAAATCAAGAAGGAAGATTGGATAGTGTTAATTGGGATACGGCGTTTGATGTTTTTCTTCCTAGAGATACAGCCGTGGTCGATGCTCGATTCGAATTGGTTCGAGGTCCTCGATTTTATTATGAAAATTTGGATACATCAGAGAATGATACGCTGACCGAAAAAGAAGTGGCAGCCTTTTTCTTTTCCGAGCCCCTTCTTTTTCAGAATGAAACTTCTCGCGTATTCACACCTTCACTATTGAATTCAGGAGCGAGCAACCTTCAGGCTCAGCTGAATATCCTTGGTTATCAGGAGGCTAAGGTTCAGGCTGAAGTCGAGAGCATGGATGAAGAGACTGGGGCAGTCCGTGCAAGTGTGGCGATTTCCGAAGGTCCAAGGTTTGTCCTAAAATCTGCGGAAATCGAACAAGCTATAGCTGAATTCAGCCCTTCTTTCGATGTATCCCAATATTCTGGACAGCCGTATTCACGATTTCTGACGCAAGATATTACTCAGGACTTAAGGAATCAGCACTTTGTCGCTGGATATCCCGACGTAGCAATCAAGGTGGAGATCCAGGAAACATCTCGCAGCGAATCGGAGGTTGAGGTCTCGCTGATAATCGAGATTGATTCGGGCAGTCTGCAACGAATTGGCGAGATCACCTTTGAAGGCGCTCCTAACACCAAAGACTCCGCTCTCGTATCCAGGGTCGAAGTGAAATCTGGCGATCCCTACAATCCCGCGCTTTTAGATCGTTCGCGTCTGAACCTGTCGCGCTTGGGCGTTTTCAATAAGGTCAACTACGACTATCAGGATGCCGGCGTCGGAGTGCGATCGGTTCAGTTTCAATTAAGCGAGCGGTATCCCTGGTCTTTGGATACGTTTCTAGGTTGGGGAAGCTATGAGCAGTTGAGAGGAGGGTTGCAGGCGGAAAAGATAAACGTTCGGGGTATGGGGCATCGATTGCGTTTTCGCTCCATCCTGTCTTTAAAAAGCTCCCTGGGGGAGACTCGCTATCTCATGCCTGATGTTTTCGGTTCCCGCACGACTGTTGCTGCTAAGGCCTTCGCTCTTAATCGAGAGGAAGTTTCCTTCGACCGAGAGGAAATCGGAGTTGATTTGGCAGCGTCGAGGCGTTTGGAGAGACTCAATCTCGACGTTGATGCCGTATACACATTTCAATCACTCGAAGCTATTAGCAACGAATTTGGCCAGGAAACCGACGATTTGGACAATTTAAAAGCGGGCAGCTTGGAATTACGGCTTGGTCGAGATACACGCGATAATCCATTGAATCCAAAGAACGGATACAGATTCTTTGGGCGTTTCGAATACGCTGCTGAAGCGCTGGGGGGCGATGCTGACTATCAAAGAGCGGATATGGGGATTTCCTATCATGGCGAATTCTCGCGTGGGTTGTTTTGGCATGGCAGCCTGAGCCATGGCGTGATCGGATCTCTTTCCGAAGCGGAGAGACAAGTGCCCACCAACAAGCTTTTCTTTCCAGGCGGCGAAAATTCAGTACGTGGATACCAGAGAGGCGAAGCAACTCCGATCGACGATGAAGGCAAATTTCAAGGGGCTCGATCCTATGCGCTGCTGAACCTCGAACTGGAGCAAATGCTATCCAACAGCCTCTCTCTCGTTATCTTTGTCGACGCTGTCGGAACGAGCTCGAAAATAGGAAAGTATCCATTTGATGATACACTGGCCTCGGCAGGATTGGGCTTGCGACTAAAGACATTCATGGGCCCTATACGTTTAGAGTATGGCTATAATCTGAATCGTCGCCAGTTTGATCCCGGCGGTACCTTGCACTTCGCCTTGGGTTATCCGTTCTGAGTCAATTTAGGCGACTATGAATCAATTGCTTGTGACATTTCGCCACTGACTTGGACCGGAAACAGTTCTAGTATGTGTTCCTTAGGTTCTGTCTTTGAAATCGAATTACCGCAACATTTTGTTGATGAACAGGTTGCTGTTTAATAAGGTTTATTCTTGATTTAATGCTGGAACCTGGAACGGCCTTTGCTTTCCATCTTCAACGAGGAAAAAACAATGCTATTTCTGCTTTTAATTGTACCTACATTTATTCTGGCCTTCTGGGCCCAGTCAAAAGTCACGTCAACTTACAACAAGTTTGTGCAAGTACCATCGAGAGGCCGCATAACGGGTGCCGAGGCTGCCGCTGCTGTGATGAGAAATGCGGGAATCTATGACGTTGATATTGTACAGGTGCGTGGAAAACTTACGGACCATTACGATCCCATCAACAAGAAGCTGGCTCTTAGCCAGGATAACTATCACGGCACAAGTCTGGCTGCTTTGGGAGTTGCGGCTCACGAAGCCGGTCACGCAGTTCAACATAAAGTTGGATACCGCGCGCTTAAAGCTCGCATGGCTTTGGTGCCGATAACCAACATTGCCTCTAGCATCCTGCCCTGGATCATCATTGGACCCATGTTCATTGGAATGGGATACATGGGGGGCGTGATGATGAATCTCGCAGTTGTATGCTACCTCGTCTTAACCGCTTTTCAGCTTATTACTTTACCTGTCGAATTCGACGCAAGCCGTAGGGCGAAGCGACAGCTCGTTTCATTAGGTATACTCGGGAATGACGAGATGGGTGGAGTCGATAAGACGCTTAACGCCGCGGCTTGGACTTATGTGGCAGCTTTCGTTTCGTCACTTGCTTACTTGCTCTATCTCTTGACAATCGTGATGGGCAATCGCGATTAGTTTAAGCAAATAATTATTTTGAAGCTAACGCGTCTCAATTTGGGGCGCGTTTTTCATTTCCTGATACGGCTAATCTAGCGGCTATCATTGCAGCTGCTTCAGCGGCCTTGCCTTCAGGCTTGTGTATTAGAATACTGGGAACGCTATTGGCTATTCTTTCCTTCAGCAATTTTGAGTAGAGGGAGTCGTTTTCCAGAAGTCCACCTGCTAAAACGAGTTCCAAGGGTCTCCTTAGTTCCAGTTGAGCTTCTACCTCGAGAAAGAGTTTTACCAATGCGTCTGCATTGATTGCTAGAATTTCTCTAGCTTCTACATTTCCCGATTCTGCCTGCGTGATTACTTCTGGAGCGATACTTGCCACGGAATCGCGATCATCACTTGGAAGTGTTGCCATTCCTGATTTACAAGCTGCTAAGCCAATTGCGTATCCACTTCCTGGATCATCTTCACCTGCAGATCGCCTACTGCTTCGCGCTGTTCTTCCCTGGCCGTCTTTGCCAAAGCATGAAGAGCCCGTTCCACTGATCAAGCAGATCCCAGGTCTTCCCGACAAGCCGCCCTCCAATGCTATCTCGATGTCGTGAGTTATTTTGAGTGGAATCAGCTTTGCCCAGTTCTGCTCTCTCAAAAGTTCTTCCAGCTGAGCCCTGTGATCCTTCGTGGCAACTCCGGCTATGCCTAGGCAGGCGGATTGTATTTGCGGATTGTGTAGAGAGGGGAGCGCTTCCTGAACAGCTTGCTGGATGGCGAGGGCCGCTTGCTCATACCCAATGTTGTTTGGGTTGGAACTGGATGACCTCCCTGTAGAGATGACTTCGCCATCAGCATTGACGAGACACGCCATTGTTTTTGTACCGCCTCCGTCAATACCAAGGAATACTTTCATTAAAGGCTTGTGGTCTGTCTTACTTGGTCAATTAGGCCTCGATGGGTTCAGGCTCTAGCCATTTCCCATGTTCTTTGATGAGGTCGATCAGGCGATCGTCTGCTTCGGCCTGCGGGATATTGTATTTCACGCATTCCTTGCCGACGTATAGGTTTATCTTGCCTGGGGCTCCTCCTACGTATCCAAAATCGGCATCCGCCATTTCGCCTGGACCATTTACTATACAACCCATGATGGCGATTTTCACTCCTTTTAAATGGCCTGTTTTTTCCCTGATGCGTTGCGTCGTGGCTTGTAAATCGAAGAGCGTCCTGCCGCAACTAGGGCAGGCTACAAACTCGGTTTTGGAAATGCGCGCTCCAGCGCCTTGCAAAACGTTGTAAGCGAGCTTTGTCGATCTAATGGGATTAGGCTCTGTTTCGATGCTTATCATATCGCCAATTCCATCGCACAGTAGCGAACCACTCAAAATGCTTGATTCGAGCAATCGACTCAGAAACGAAGGTTCTTTTTGGATACTTGCTAAATCAGTATTCCGTATCCAAATTGGAAGGACAAAATTGTTTTCTTTTAGCTTTTCCGCCAACAGCCGATAGACTCCCAACGCATGGACTTTATCTCCTTCGATTAATCTGCTGACCAAAGTGACAACGGCGTTCTTTGGAAGTTGGCCGTAAATGAAGTCCGAAAGACTAGGGTGCAGTCCGAAAATTGGAGTGGCTGCTTTAGCCTTGCATATTTCCTTGAAAGAATCGATTTCCTCCTCCTCGCCTGGATAAAAGTCTCTTAGCAGGGCATGAGAAATCCTTTTAGGAAGATCGACTGTGTTCAAAATATTGGGAGAGAAATCCGCATCTAGTTCCAAAATCAAAAAGTCCACAAGATTTTCGAGAACTTCTGCGAAATGCGTGAACTCAACAATCTCCCTCTCGTTGACAAGCTTTATCAGAAGCCCTTCTAGTGGAGTATCGGTTAGCAAACTTTGTTTCGCCTTTAAATCTTCAATAAGCGAATTCAGATTTGAAACGTCGCCTTGCGATTTGTGAACGACTAAGGGAGGCGTTTCAGGATCAAGCTTGCACTGCTTTCCAATCGCTATGCCTGAGATTTGCCGTCGTTTGAACTCGTAAGGGTCGATCGTGTCGCTTGAGTGGCTTACCTGATCGGCTTTTCCCCAAAGGCTGGATACTTTTTGAGCCAAGGCCTTTGCCACGGGTATTTCATAAACAGGATCTTCCGTAAGTGAAACGCGAATCGTATCTCCCAGTCCATCCATCAGTAGACTGCCGATGCCGATGGCGCTTTTTATTCTGCCATCCTCCCCATCGCCTGCCTCCGTAACGCCAAGATGAAGAGGGTAGCGCATACCTTCCGCTTCCATCCGTTCGCAGAGCATGCGGTAGGCTTGGATCATGACCTTCGGATTACTCGCTTTCATAGACAGGATGATGTCATGATAGCCGTGTGATTCTGCTATACGAAGAAACTCCAGAGCTGATTCTACCATGCCGAGCGGCGTATCGCCATATCGATTCATGATACGGTCGGAAAGGGAGCCATGGTTCGTCCCGATACGCATGGATCTTCCTAGTTCTTTGCACCGCTTTACCAGCGGGGAGAACGAATCGTAAAGCCGTTCCAGTTCTTCGTCGTATTGGGCGTCTGTGTACTCGCGTTGGAGAAATTTTTTGCGATCCGCGTAGTTGCCTGGATTTACTCGCACTTTCTCGACGTGCTCTACTGCTTCCATTGCAGCCGTAGGGAGGAAATGGATATCTGCAACGAGCGGCTGACTGAATCCTGCTTCTCTAAAGCCTGCACGGATCTCTTTCAAAGCTCTCGCCGCCGCTTTGTTGGGAGCCGTGATACGAATGATTTCACAGCCAGCTTCGGCTAAGGCGATTGACTGCTTAATAGTGGCCTCGACGTCTTGCGTATCCGTGGTCGTCATAGACTGGATACGAATTGGATTTACTCCCCCGACAGCTACATTTCCAATGTAGACTTCGCGACTCTTCCTGCGAATCGTTTGAAAGCGCGATACGCAGTATGGGCTAGCTTTCATCTAAGGCTGGGCGTCGTCCGCTTCTTTCGAAGCTTCGTTAGATATATTTTCTGGGAGAGAAAAAACAGGTGTGATGCGCTGCTGTTTCCATTCGTTCTCAGCGCTAACGTCAGTCACAATTCTATTCACGTCATAGAAACTTACATACAGTATCATGCCAAGCAGGGCGATCATGAACGTTCCTTGGACCGATGCTATGAAGTTGATGGGCAAGGGCTTGTTACGCAGCTTCGCGATGGTGGCGAACATGATGTGGCCTCCATCAAGAACAGGAATCGGTAGGAGATTGAAAATGGCTAAATTGATATTGATAACTACGATTACCCAGAGCAGCAAACGAAAGTCGATTTTCGACGTGTCGTAAATAATTTTGGCGATTCCTGCAGGACCGCTCATATGCTTGATTTGGATGTCGGAATTCTTGTCGATAAGCGATGAAAGCGTTCTTATAGTGAGCGTAACGATTTCCTCCATCAAGGTGACCGGGTCCTTCTTAATCATCACTTGATTGTCTGCGAAACTGGAAATGCCAATACGTGTTTCTTTCTGTCCGTCATTGGTGACTACCACTTCCTGAGGGACAACTGCAGTATTCAAAATTTCGTCACCCCGTTGCAATAGTACAGGGATGGATTCCTCGGCTCTACCTTGGATGAGTTCGAAAAAATGCGATACACTGTAAAGAGGCTGACCATCGATTTCCAACATGTAGTCGCCGATTTGCATGCCAGCTAGCTCTGCTGGAGAGTTTTCATGTATTCCATTAACAATGACAGTATATCCTGAGCCGATTCCGATCTGTCTCCTGTTGACGACGGCAGAGAGGGCTGGATTGGTGACAACTTCAATTTGTTCACCGTTTCGCTCAATAAGAAGCGAAGTTTCTCGTTCTCCAGTCTCGCTTTTGCCATTGCTGATAGCAATAGCCGTGCTGACTTCGGCCCAACTATCCACGAGCTCTCCATCTACAGCCAAAATAATATCTCCCAGCTGAAGGTTGGCTCGCTTGGCAGGACTTATCACGGTTGTACCGTCTGCTTCTAGAATGCTGTCCTTTATGTATCCGATTTGTGTGGACTGCATGGATTCCGAGCTCGGAACTTTTACCTGCCAAAGAATAGTGGCCAGGATGAAAGCGAATATAATATTGAATACAGCTCCCATTACCGAAACGATCACCTTTGAAGTGTAACTGATGGGTGGCAGGTCTTTGGCGTCTTCGCTGTTTCCTCCTTCGATGCCGGACATGTCCGCTAGTTGCGGCAAGGCGACGTATCCGCCCAGGGGCAGAAGCGAAATGCGGTAATCGATCCCATCTCGTTTCCAGCTGAAGAGCTTTGGTCCGAAGCCGATGGAGAAGCGCTCGATATGCAATCCTCGACGTCTTGCCGCTAGAAAATGGCCAAGTTCGTGAACGAAAATCGAGCCGCCGAAAAAGAGAATGACCATGGCCACGGCCCAGATGTTGGAGAAGATTTGTTCGAATTGAAAATTCATGCCGTTTTTCCCTCTGCGAAGGCATTCGCCAAATTCCTGGCTAGTAGATCGTATTCCAAGACTGCGTCAAGAGAGGTTGGTTCTACATTATCGACGGATTCCAAGGTTTTCTCAATCACCCGGGCGATTTCGAGAAAAGAAATCCTCCCCTCCACAAATGCCTGCACGGCAACTTCATTGGCGGCGTTGTAAACGCCCGGAGCGATGCCGCAGGCTTCCATGGCATTTCTTGCTAAGGTCAGGCAAGGATACTTCCTCAAGTCGACGGGCTTGAAGTCGAGCGACATGGCTTCGGAAAAATCCAAGCTGGAGGTGACGCCCTGCTTTCTTTCGGGATAGAGAAGAGCGTGTTGGATGGCGAACGTCATGTCCGGCGTGCTCATTTGAGTGAGAAAGGAACCGTCGCGGCACTGAACCATCGAGTGGACGATACTTTGCAAGTGAATCACTACGTCAACCTGGCTTGGTTCAACTCCGAATAGCCAGCGAGCTTCGATCATCTCCAGTCCCTTGTTAGCCATCGTAGCAGAGTCTATGGTTATCTTGGGTCCCATATTCCAGTTCGGGTGTTGCAGAGCTTGCTCCAGCGTCACATTTTTCATTTCTGAAAAAGGGGTGTCGCGAAAGCTTCCACCGGAAGCGGTCAGAATGAGTTTCTCGATATGCTCTGGTTTCACTCCCTCAAGGCATTGAAAGAGGGCATTGTGTTCGCTATCGACGGGAATGATTTGCGAGCCGTTTTCGTTAGCGGCCTCGATCACGAATTGACCAGCAAGCACCATTATTTCCTTGCTGGCAATGGCGAGGCGCTTGCCTGCCTTCAACGCCTTGAGAGCGGGTTGCAGGCCTTGAGTGCCAACGACTGCCACAAGAACGATATCGACCTCGTTCATTTCGGCCAATTCCGATAGTCCGGCTACTCCGCTAAGGACATCGCAGGCCGAACCGAAAGCGTTCTCGTCCTTGGCCTTTTTCCAAGCTTCATCGCTATGAAGACAAGCTTTGGGACATTCAAATTCCTTGGAAATGGCTGCGAGCTTTTCCCAATTTCCATTTGCCGCGACGCCAACTAATTTAAGCGAATCACTGTGTTCACGTATTACCTTAAGCGCGCTGTCTCCGATTGAGCCGGTGGCGCCTAGCAACACGACCTTTTTTCGATCCGCCATAAATTAGGAGATTACGCCAATGAGCAAATAAGCAACCGGCGAAGCCAGAATCAGGCTATCGGTTAGATCGAAGGCGCCGCCAATTCCCGGAATGAACTTGCCTGAGTCCTTTTGATCTGCGCGTCGCTTAATGACGCTTTCAACGAGATCTGAAATAATGGACACGATGGCTATGGGGAGGGCGAATAGAGTTCCCCAAAAAGGATTGAAGAAAGGAGGCATTAAGTCGCCGCCAAATCGAGATATCGCGTAGCCTACGCCGATAGAAACCAAGCACCCGCCGATTGCTCCCTCCCAGGTCTTTTTGGGGCTCATCTTGGGCGACATTTGGTGGCGGCCGAAGGCTTTGCCAAACAGAAGGGCGCCGATATCGCAGAATTTTGCCACAGCCACCGTCCAGGCGACGAGCATGAGGCCTTGCAGTTCGTCTCCAGGAAGTTCGAGAATCCTCACCAGAAAAGCCAACATGAATGGAATATAGATGAGGCCTAGAAGAGTTGAGCCCAAAGTTTCAATACGATCGGTGGAATCGCGCTCGTTTAGAATACGCAGGCAGCATGCTACGATGGCGATGGCGATAATGCCAGATTGGATACCTTCGATATGACCGTGCTCTGCCTTGCTCGCATAGTAAGGAATGACGATCATTATTGTACCCAGTGCGGTCCCGGAATTCTTGAATGGCCGCCGCCCCATCTTCTCCAGAAGCTTGTAGAACTCCCATTGAGTGCCTGAGCTGAGTAAAGCCAACAGCCAAACGCTCGCGTCGCCACCGAAATAGAATAAGCAGACTCCCGCTATTCCCCAAAGAAAGATGGTGCTCGCAACGCGCTTTATCACGACAGAAAACGTGCTATTTGCTGACCAGCTTTTTCTTGCTCACCTGCTCGCCAGTAAGTCCGTAGCGCCGCTCCCGAGCGCAGTAGGTTTTGATGCATTCCTCGAGATGGGCTTTTGTGAAGTCCGGCCAGTATGTATCTGTGAATACAAGTTCCGCGTAGGCGCTTTGCATCATTAGGAAGTTGCTCAATCGATTTTCGCCCGATGTTCTTATAATCAAATCCGGATCAGGCAGGTCATGGGTGTACATGCCTTCGGCAAAAGTGTCCCAATCGATATCGCCCACGGAAAGCCTGCCTTCCGCGACGGCATTGGAGATAGACTTCGCAGCGTCGACAATCTCATTGCGAGAGCTGTAGTTGAGAGCTAGTGTTAGGTTCCATTCATTAAATTCTTTGGTAGCATCGATAGCTTCAACTACGGCCCTGTTTAAATGAGCTGGCAGACCATCTAGGCGACCGATTGCCCTGAGCCTAATTTTTTTTTCCACTAGCGTTTTTAGTTCTTTCGCTAGGAAGTACTCTAGGAGCTCCATCAAAGCGTTTACTTCGCTTTCTGGCCGCTTCCAGTTTTCGGCGGAAAATGCATAAAGCGTAAGGTAATGGACATCGAGTTCCTGGCAGGCTTTCACAACGCGCTGGCAGGCTTCCACTCCTTGCCGATGTCCCTTGTTGCGAGATAATCCTCTCTCCTTAGCCCAACGCCCGTTCCCATCCATAATCATCCCAATATGGTTGGGGTAGTTAGTCGGTTTAGAGTCGATACCCATACAAGTCTCCGTCACAAAGCAAAGGGCCGACAATCTTGAGGCTAATGCCAGATTGCAAGGGTTTATCCGTCATAAAACAGCGTTCTTCTACAGAGAGAATTGTAACCGAATTCCTCTTCAAAGCGTTGAACTTGAAGACCCAAAGCAGTCCGAGCTTTGGGCTTGATTAACTTGGCTTTTCATCTGCCTCGGCATCTTTTTATGAAACTCTGGTCGACCGCTTCGCTTTCCATTCTATCAATACTCCTAGCTGCTTATGCGGGCTACCTGAGCGTTGAAAACAATCGTCTCAAAAAACTTGTCGAGCAGAACGAAGAACAAGCGGCGGCTGTCCTGGAAGAAGAGGCAGCCGATATTTCGGAAAGCAGTACTTCAAACGGCGAACTTGTATCTGAGCGACCCTTTGTGGCAGACGAGTCGTCGCCTCCTATAGTTAACGATGAGGTTTCAAGAGAGGAACGTCGCGACCAGAGGCGTGAAGAAAGGCAAGAGCGACTCAATCAGATGTTAGCCAATCTGCAGGATCCGGAATTCCGCATGGATTTGATAGAGCGCAATATGGGTCGGATCGATCAGAGGTATGCAGCCTTTTTTAAAACACTTAATCTCTCGGCAGAGGAAATCGATTTGCTGAAAACACTGATGGCGGAGCGCGAAGTGACTCGAGCTGAAGGTCAAATGCGAATGTTTGCTGCGGATGAAGGGGACCGTGAAGCAATTCGTGAGAATACGAGATTGCAACGTGAATTGCTGGCCGAAGACATCAAGGATTTGCTAGGCGAAGAAGAAGCGTCACGACTCGTTGAATACACGGAAAGCCTCCCCTTTCGAAACGAAGTTGCCGAACTCGCTCAATCTCTTAGCTACACTGATTCTCCGCTTAGCGAAGCCCAAAGCGAGTCAATCATCAGCGCCTACACGAGTATTTCTAAGAATTTCGAATACACACACGATCTCTCTGGCAGGAATCGCTTTCAGGCTAGTAATTATGGTCAGGATGCGGTGGATACTTACATTCAGGAGAGAGAAGTATTTGATAGCATGGTGCTCGAGCAAGCTGCTAAGAGCCTAAACGACAGCCAGCTTACCAGTCTGGCAGAGAAACAGATAAGCGATCGAGAACGTGAGGCGCGTCAGCTCCAATTCTCCCTTGAGAATCCAGGCGGAGGAAATGACGGCCGCCGGGGAGGATTTGGCCGTGGTGGCGGACGCGGTGGTTTCGGTCGAGACGGGTTCTGAGCAAATCAGGCTTTCCTAATTTTTTATTCTTAACTATCATCACTGGAAATGAAGAGAGTTTACTTGGTTCTGATTTCAATCGCTTTGCTTTTGATAGCTACGAATTGGTCGAGTTTTAAAGAATGGGATCGTGAGATTGGATTGCAAAACTCTTCAATTACGCCTGTTTATTTAGGCTTAGTATTCGCTTTAGTGGCCCTTTGGAGTCTTGGTAGAAAGGCGCATGCACTACTGCGAGAGTTGCTAGACCAAGGAATAAAAATACAGAGAGATATAAGGCTGATAGATTTAAAGCCTATCATTTTCTTGACCCCTCTATTGTTCCATTCGCGCAAGACGGTCAGTACCATTCTCGAAGATGGAACAGAATTGTCTCATTCCTATGGGTACGGTACTGACTTTGGTTGGCTTTTATTTGTACTTGGAAGCCTTGTTTTTGTTCTTTTTCAGATCGTCATGAAGCTTGAACAATTCAAAGAATCCGCGTCAGATCCTATCACAATGTCCAACCCAGCTTCTCCAATTGGCTCTGCCTGATCGAGCCTCGTTTTATTAGGGCAGAATCCGTTCTCCGTCATAGACTAGCCTACCGCTCACGAACGTCTTCTTAACTTTGTTTCGAAGTTCACGTCCGAGCCAAGGCGAGTTTGAGGATTTACTGAAAAAGGAATCCTTTTGGGGAGTCCATACCTCCTCAGGATCAAAAACGCAGATATCTCCTGATGCTCCTGTATCCAATGTCCCTTTACCTAGGCCAAGGATTTCCGACGGACGTTGAGCGAGTAGAGAGAGTGTTTCGGATAGCGAGAGTCGTTTGCTATGGTAAAGTTCGCCTAGAGCCACGCTTAGAGCTGTCTCAAGACCAATGACACCGAATGGAGCGTAGTCGAATTCCACTTCCTTTTCGTAGTCCGTGTGGGGCGCGTGACCCGTGGCGATACAATCGATGGTACCATCTTTCAGACCTTCGATTAGAGCGATCCTATCCTCTTCGCTGCGAAGCGGAGGGTTCATTTTAAAATTGGTATCGAAGCTTTGGATTTCCTCATCGATTAAGGATATATGGTGAGGAGTGGCTTCCGCCGTTACGTTGGTACCTCTGGCTTTGGCGCGCCGCAGGATCTCGACGGCCGTTTTCGAGCTGATGTGCTGCATATGAATGTGGGCTCCTGTGGCCGAGGAAAGGATCACATTTCTGGATACGACAATATCTTCCGCTTCTTTCGGGCTGCCGACAAGGCCCAATTTTGTCGATACAAAGCCCTCGTTCATCACTCCGTCTCGGGTCAGTGAATCGTCTTGGCAATGGTCGATTACGGGGATATTGAACATGTGGGCGTATTGAGTAGCCCGCCGCATCAAGCCGTTGTCTTGCACGCATTTTCCGCCTTCGGAAATAGCGACGATGCCGGCTTCGCTTAACGAGCCGGTTGGCGCTAGCCTCTTTCCTTCCATTCCCACCGTTATACAACCAGTAGGGAAAACATTGACCACCGCTTCTCGTTCAATGGCGTCCTTAATAAACTGTATCGTTCCTGCATTGTCTGCTGGAGGGCTGGTGTTGGGCATGCAAACGACGCTGGTAAAGCCGCCTGCCGCCGCTGCGCTCGTCCCTGTGCGGATCGTCTCCTTGTGGGTCTGACCCGGGACCCGAAAATGCACATGCAGATCGACGAAGCCTGGGCAGACGACGAGTCCAGAGGCATCATGAATTTCCGCGTTATTCAGCAGATCGTCTGAAGGCTTATCGGCGATTTTTCCATCGATAATGTAAAGGTCGCCGACTTCATCCCTTTTGTTTTTCGGATCTATTATCCTGCCACCTTTTATGCGCTGAACTTTGCTCATCGTTCTTCTGTCTCCTTCAATCGCTAGCGACTGCCTCCGCCTTTCCTCCAGAGCAAAGATAAAGAGCCGCCATGCGAATGGCTAGGCCGTTGGTGACTTGCTCCAAGATGACCGATTGATCGGAATCGGCCAATTCCGAGTCGATTTCCACTCCTCGATTAATGGGTCCCGGATGCATAATGATGGCGTCCTTCTTGAGCCAGGACAGGCGGGTCTTATTCAATCCGAACATGCTGGTGTATTCGTTCAGCGAAGGAAATGCCGAGGCGTTTTGGCGCTCGTGTTGTATGCGGAGAAGCATGACAGCTTCTTTGTCTTCAAGAGCGGATTTCAAATCATGCGAAACCTTGACGCCCATTTGCTCGAATTCATGAGGAACAAGGGTTGAAGGACCGACAAGGGTGACCTCAGCCCCGAGTTTTGTCATAGCCCAGATGTTCGAGCGAGCCACTCGGCTGTAAAGTATATCTCCTAGAATAGCGATTTTCCGGTCTTTTAAAGAACCCCATTTTTCTCGTAACGTGAAACAGTCAAGCAGAGCCTGGGTCGGGTGTTCGTGGGCTCCATCTCCCGCATTGAGTACTGGCAAATCCACTACGCCGGCAATGTATCCGGCTGACCCTGGCGCCGAGTGTCGTATCACGATTATGTCGGCTTGCAAAGCAGTGATAGTATCGACCGTATCGCGAAGCGTTTCGCCTTTTGTCGTAGAACTGGTTTTCATGTCCAACGAGAGAATGTCCGCGCTTAAGCGATTGGCCGCCATTTCGAAAGCCACCCTGGTTCGGGTGCTTGGCTCGAAGAAAAGGTTGACGACCGTCTTTCCGCGCAGGGCAGGGGTTTTAGCCGTTTTTCGATTGAGGATTTTCTTAAAGGCTTCAGCCGTTTCGAAAATAGTTTCTATCTCCTCTACGTTGAGCGACTCGATCGATATCAGGTCTTTGCGATTCCAGGGCATACCTGAAAAGGCCATCCAGCGCTATGCGGAGAGAATGTCAATGCGCGACTTGCCTATATCTTCAGGAAATAAGTTGACCTCAACTTTCTCATCAGGAGAGGTTTGCATGTTTAGTCCAACATAGTTGGCCTCGATGGGAAGACGACGGTTCCCTCTGTCCACCAAAACGGCCAGCTCAATTTTAAAGGGTCGCCCAATGGAATGGACCTCGGACATCGCCGCTCGGACCGTCCGTCCAGAAAAGAGGACATCGTCCGAAAGTACGATGACCGAATCCTCGGGATTGTGGACCAGCTCCGTGGCTTCCACTTCTTTGGTTATTGGTTTGTGTCCAATATCGTCGCGGTGGAACGAGATGTCAATCGTTGCGGTGTGCACCGGTTTTTCACGCAGTTTGGAAATACGGTTGCTCAAAATCTCGCTGAAAGGAACGCCTCCGTTGGCTATTCCTGCCAGTACCAGATTTTCCGTATCCTTGTGAGCTTCCGATATCTCTCGAGCAAGCTTGTCGATGGCTTGTTCGATTTCTGGGGAAGGGATAGATGCGCTCGGACTCACCCTAGAATTCATAGATAGATAAGGAGTCCTCGGTAAAGGCGAAACGGAAAGCACACTAGCATTGTTTGCAAAAATGAAGCGAAGCTAGTCGATGAAAGTATTGCCAGTCTATCCGAGGATGGGAATCCGACTGCCTAACAAAGCTAAAATACCATTAGTGAGGACTGCTACTTGCTTGAGCCAGTCGGTAGAAGACGCTTTGGTTTTCATCGATTGCGACTCGTCTTATTTCCAAGTTCGCCATGTTTTGCATATAGACTGACGTCTCATCTAAAGGCTCCCAGTTACTCAGATCATTAGATTTGAGAATCCTAGGAGCGTTTTCGCTTCGGATGCCTGAAACTGAGTATTCAAGATATCGCTCGCCAGCAATTTCCTTTATAGCCAACGAAGGAGCGTCGTGAATTTTTGGATGCGTCCCAAACAATAATTCCATGCTGTTTGAGTATCCATCATTATCCGGATCGGCGTCGTCTCCCCAAACGCTTTCTCTTAAGCTTTGGTCTTGGCTTGCCTTTGGAAAGTAGAAGCCAAGCCAATCTTCCTCGCTGTCGATTATCGGATCCAACGCATCAACATGGAATGCTTCGATAGTACCATTTGCTAGATAAACTACGTTGCCTACTAATTCGATGTCTTGAATCACTTGTCCAGACGTTATACTTGTATTTGCATTACCGATTGAAATCATGTTCGTTGGATCTGCTATATCCAAGACTTCAAAGCTCCAAAGTGTATCCACCACTGCAATATTCGAAAATATCTCAAAGTAGCTGTTTGCTGGAACCGAAAAAAGCTCCTCGTTGATTGCGATCAATTTCCACGGAGACTTAGTCGTATCGTAAACATAAAGCCCTTTCCCTTTTAAAAATTGCGCATTAGGATCGACTAAACTTTCTGGTCCGTATGGTACAGGATTGGCTATGAAAAAAGCTACTCCTTGAATAAATGACAGACTATGAAAAACAGTTGGTTCTATTGGAACTTCGATAGTGACTGTGAACTTCGGTCCGCCGATAGGTCCCGTTACCCACTTATCTATTCTTAACCCATGAGGAAAATCGGGAACTTCACTTTCGTAGTTAAACTTTATTAAACTTTTTGGATCCCTAATGTCCACAGCAGTTCGGTTTTCCTGAAAATATATCTTATCATTCCCAATAGTGAATTTCGGCGAAACGTTGACTGTGATTGTATTGAGGATAACCGGGCTTGTTGGATTCGAGATATCGATCTGGAGTAGACTTCCCTCTCCTCCCGGTCTGTTGCTATCGTCAATACCAACATATGCGAGCTCGCCAATTAAAGTTAGTTGAGGAGGTTCAGATGGCAATTGATCTCCTATTACAAGCGATGATATTAGGTTTGGGTTTAACGGATTGCTCAAATCATAAATATGAAGCGTTTTTTCATCGAAGACGAAAGCCGTATCACCCTCAACAGTTACTCCATCGGCTGAATGCATGCTTCGCTCCTTAGCAAGAAACTCCAAACTTCCGTCCGGTTGGATTCCTAGAATGCTTAATCCTCCGAATCCATCTGCCGAATACAGAATGCTGTCTTTCACGGCAATTGAGCCAATGGTTCTACTGTGAACTTCAAATTCGCTAACGAGTTCGATATTTGCGGGATCGGAGATATCGAGGATCAAGTGGCCGTTATCTCCAAGAGCGACACTGGCTAGATTCCCGCTTATATCTATGTCATTGACGAAGCCTCGAACTCGAAAGAAGTCTGCAATGGTCGGATTTGCGGGGTCGCTAATGTCGATTGCGATGATACTTTCGCCACGACTCGATACTAAACTACCTGCTGTTAATAGCTGGTCACCTTGAATCGCTAAAATAGGCCATCGGCTCCTAAGCGATAAATGCGCTGGGCCTATTACTTGGCCATATTCAGTAAAGATAGTCCCATCATCGGACGGGAGGTAGGTACCCTCTAATGTGAACGCACGTCCAGCGTCGACGATAACCTTTTCCGATCTATCGTGGCGATTAAACCCTGTTCTTCCAACATTGGTTGGATCTGAGACGTTGAAGATTTCAATTCCTTCTGATCTTTGTGGTACAGCTGCTATAAACCCATCAACCGAAACAGCTTCAGCCCAACCAGTTCGCTCAAGTTCAACCCATCCAATTAGTTCAGGGGCTGATATTGTATTGAGACTGAATATACCTAGTCCCTCTTCGCTGCTAACGACGTATAGAAAGCCGTTTTCAATTTCCAAGTCTTCTCCATCTTCAATTTGAATTGGCGCTCCGATTTCGATAAATTGGTTTTTCGAGTCCCACTCCAATATTCGGAGATGATCGTCTCCAAGGACATAAATGTGATTTTCGAATATTTCGATGTCACTCAAAGGCTCATTTTCAAGTCGCTTCGATGAAATGAGCCTCATTTCCTGCGGATTCGAGATATCGTAAAGCTCAAGCGTCCCGTTGTTGGCGGCAACAAGCTTCTCCCCCCAAACCTTAACGCGATTGTGATAGCTGCTTTCCTGTTCCGGCCAAGTAGCGATTTTATGCACAGATGCGGCGCTCCAAATCGGCAAGATCAATATCTGAAACAAGGCAGCTACCCTAATAAACAGAATGCCTCTCCAAAGCCCCGCTACTCCTTTCACATCCACGCTGCATAGCTTATTGGATTCCTCCCTCTGGCCAAGATTAATCGTTTAACCAGCCTTCGAAGTCCTTCTCACTTAGAATCAATTTCGCTTCTTGGTATTGAGATGAAAGCAGTTCTTTGGTTCTTTTTTCGGCGAAGCGTTGGCAGTGGAGAAGAGCTTTCACTTTCTGGCCGGGCGCTCTTACGAGTCTTCCGAGGGCCTGGTTCACCTTTTGGATTCCCGGTTGAAGGTAAGCCTTTTCAAAGCCGTCGTTGGAAACCCTATCGAAGTGATCCTTTTTGGCATTCTGCGTTACGTTCACTTCGGGCAGAGAAGGGCTTACGATCATGGCTGCTTCTACTTTGCCACCCATTAAATCGACGCCTTCCGAGAAGCTGCTCCCTAGGATGAGAAATATGGCTTCGGAGAATCTGAGCGCTTCTTCAATGAACGTTTTCTTTTCTTGTAACGTTCCTCCTCCTTCCTGAATCGATATCCTATAAAATGGGTGGGTTCGCTCTAACGCTTCGCTGATTTTTCGAGCGTAGGCATAACTTGGAAAGAATACGGCGATGGGGGCGTGTCTTTCGATAAGGTCCGCTATGGTTTGGGCTGTTTTGTCAAAATATTTTTCTCGTTTGCGAAACCGCGTATCGACGCGAGCGTCGATAGCGATGTTGTAGACGCCATCGAGCCAGGGGGCTGGTGGCTGAAGCTTGATGGGCTGAGAGTCGAGATCGTTTAAACCGCAGTTTTGCAAGAATGCGTCGAATGGAGACAGGGTGGCGGACAGCATGAGGCATTCGGAAAAGCTACGAATGATTCGGCCAATCGTATTCGAAGCATCAAGACAATCCAGGCGCATCTTTCCCGATTGCTCCAGCCAAGCGAGGAAGGGCAGGTTGTATTCTCTATAGTCGTTTGCCGCTCTTGAAATGGTCCAGAGGAGCTCAGACGTTTTCAGAGACATCTCATCGAAAGGGAGTGGCTCCTGAGCTGCAATTTGGCTGATATCTATTAAAGCCAGAAAAACTTCCTCTAGCTGCCTTGAACTTAATGTGTCACCAGATTCGTAGGACAGAATGTCGTTCGATAGCGAGTTGATCCGATTGCGTAGTTTGCTGGAGGCTCCAAATCTTGCGAGTTCGTCACTTGCTGTAGCTATCGGCAGAGCTTCGAGTCGAAACGAATAATTCGATTCTACACGTGATGGCAGGTTGTGAGCTTCATCGATTATCAGAAACGTTCTTGCTGGATCGAAATCGGCTTGGTTTTCCAGCAGTCCGGAACTCGACGGCGAGAAAAGGTAATTGATATCTCCGATCCAAATATCTCGAAAGCCCAAAGCGGCTCTCATCGTTTCGTAAGGGCAAATTCCAACGGCTGAGCTTTCGCTTTTTAGATCATTAAGATCAATTTTGTCTCGAAGGATCAAGTACAGGCGTTGAAGCCCACTTCGCTCCCACTTTCTCTCGAGATCCTGTATGTAAGAGCACGAGCTCGGCAAGCATCGAAATTCCGTGTTTACGCAGTGTTCTTCTTTATTGCGAATTTGCCAGAAAGTAGCTTCTGGAGCTGGACCCAAAAGGGCTTCAAGACGGTGTGCCGTTTCCAGTTGGCCGGTCGATTTACTAGTTAGATAAATAATCCGATCCGCTTCGCCCTGGCAAAGTTTAGCCAGAGCTGCCTCCCATGCGATGCCCGTTTTCCCGTAGCCAGTTGGCGCCTCTAAACATACAATGGGGGTTTTCTTGAAGGCGGCTTTTATGTCTTGATCTATGGTTTCCTGGCCTGGTCTCGGCGTCTCGTAGGCCTTTCGATATTTTAGATTGCGAAGTCGGTCCAGCCGTTCACATTTCGCCTCGAGAAAATCTCGGAAAGAATCGAGGTGCTCTGTCCATATCAAGCTATCGTCGCCGGAAAGCAAATACGACTGAGTGATTCCTGAATGAACTTCCACTAAGAGGAGTTCCAGCTCGGGTTCGATCGATTTCTCGGTCGATTGATTACGGACCAGGCGATCATAGCAAAGCAGTTGCAGACAGTAGTGGCGGTATTCGGAAAGGATCGTTTCTCTGGGAAGCGGCAGTTTCTCGGAGACCGTCTTGATTTCTCGAATACGATGATTGTCTGGGGCGATTCTCATTTGGTCGATGCGACCGTTCAATTGGAACTTCCATTCCTTCCATACGATTTCCCCTTCTATGGGCTTCTCGCTTACCATATTTTCGCCGTTCGCCTCCGATTGTTTTTGAATCGTCGTATGCCACTGCTGACCTGCTTGGGCTCGCCAAATGCCACCTCCAGACTTCGGTTTGGATTTTGGATAGACACTAAAATTTGCGAAATCTCCCACGCTCATACAGACTGTGCGTTCTGATGCCGAAATATCCATGGTTGGGTTTGGGCAAGTTGCTAGTCTCGCGTCCCTAGAGCAAGCTTTGGGATTTTAGACTTCGAAGTGCCAAAAATTTAAGAATCGGCCTTAGTGCTACATATCGCGTCCGGAGGCCGCGATCCACCCTTGCTTCATCTCGAAAAGGTGGAGCGAGGCAGCTGGCCTCGGCGTAGCTGAGTAAGCGTAGACGGGTCCTCGACTCGCTCGCTGGCAAGAGAACAGAATGTTGGATTTCTTAAATTTGTAATGCGAGTGAGTATATTGAAGATCGAGTGTTTGGCGCTCTCGTCCTTGACCTAATCTAAAGCCGATACGATCTTAAGACATCATTTCTTCTGCCCGCCCCAATTGTAATCTAAAGTCTCATTTGGCTAAGAAACACCCTCCTCCAGTCGATTAATAGGTGATGAACAAGCGTCCCACAGTCGCTATTCTTGTTTTCATTTGCCTTTGTCTTTCCGCTTTGGGAGGCGAATACAGCGAAAGCGTATTGGTGAATCTGAAAGGGGTCGGTTTGGAGGTAAAGCCTCTCAATATCAAATCGGATAACTTCGATTTGAAGAGAGAGGACGTTGAAGCTCACATTCTCGAGTACCTCAAAGCTCAAGAGGTGAGATTGCTTACGGATATCGAGTTGGATGTTATGCCTGGCCGGCCTTTCCTAGAAACCAACATCGATCTAGTGCACGCCCAGGGCCCAAGTCATATGTACTCGATTAGCCTCGAATTGAAAGAGATGGCCCAGCTTGAACGCCCCCGAGATAGCGTGGTTATGGTTGCAGTGACGACTTGGGAACAGAAGTCTATCGGAATCGCCAATCGCTCGGAGACCGTTTACTCGATCTTGGATAAGCTGCTTCAGCTTTTCGCTATGGAATTCAAGGAGATGAATTCCAACTGAAGGCCATTTCAATTTTTTCGGTACTTCAGTAGCAAAACGTTTGTTGAGAGTCGGGAGGTTTCTTCCAGAGCAAACTGGCTGCTGATTTCTCTAGTCGCTAGTTTTTTGCCTGAACCGAATAATCGCGGTTCGACGGTGATAAACATTCTGTCGACCAGCTCCTTCTCCAGGAAGGCCGTATAAAGTTCCGAGCCTCCTAGTAAGACGCACTCCCTCCTGCCTCGCTTTTCAAGTTCCTCAAGAATGGCTTTCGGCTGATCTGCCGTAAACTCGACTGACTCCAGGATTTCGTTCGCCTTCCAAAGTTCTGGCTCACGTGTCCATATTTTGCGAAGTTTGTTTGTCGCTCTTGAAGCGTGGATAGCGTCTCTACTCAGTTCATACGTTTTGCGTCCCATTATTAGAGAATCGAAAGACATAAGGGCCTTAAAAAAGTACTCTTGATCTTCCTTTGAGCAGAAAGCGGTACCCGGTTCATCATTACGCGTTATGAAGCCGTCTATCGATTGAGCCGCTATCAGAGTAACTGTTATCACAAGCCTGCTGGGCGTCTGAATCCGCACTACATACCCTGCGGTCTCTGCCGCAGGGTAACTATGCTCCCTTTGGATAAGCGCCGTGCGGTCCCGCCCAAAGGGTGGGACGAAAAAGCCCACAAGATACCCTGTGGTCTTACTAAAGGGAGGGGGTTTTTCGAGCGGGGCGATTTCATTGTATCAAAAAAATAATAGAATTATCGTCCTTGGCTGAAGGTAGCCTATTTGGGTGGACAAGCTATGGACCTTAATTTCAATGCACAAGCTTCTCTTCTCGATGCGAAATCGGGAGGGTTGCTTGTCATAAATCACTGGTTGCCAAAAAATTGTATTCAGTAAGTTTATTCTTATGAAAAAAGCTCTTATTACGGGCATTACGGGTCAGGATGGCTCTTACCTTGCCGAGCTGCTTCTCGAAAAAGGCTATGAAGTGCATGGCATCATTCGTCGCTCCTCAACCTTCAATACGGACCGTATTGATCATCTGTATCAGGATCCCCATGTCCATGGTGTCCGACTCTTTTTGCATTATGGCGATTTAGCTGATTCGGTTCAGATGGTGAAACTGCTCTACGATCTGGAGCCCGATGAGATCTATAATTTGGGAGCTCAGAGCCATGTGCGCGTTTCCTTTGATGTCCCCGAGTACACCGGCGACGTTGATGGTCTTGGAGCTCAACGCATTCTTGAGGCTATTCGTGAGGCCAAATTGGTCGATAAGGTTCGGTACTACCAGGCTTCGTCGTCTGAGATGTTTGGCAAGGTCCAGGAAGTCCCCCAGGTCGAAACCACGCCCTTCTGGCCACGTTCTCCTTACGGTTGCGCAAAGGTCTATGCTCACTGGCTTACGGTTAATTACCGTGAAAGCTACAACCTCTACGCCTGTAGCGGGATTCTATTCAATCACGAGTCGCCTCGCCGTGGCGAAACCTTCGCCACTCGCAAGATCACGCGTGCGGCAACGCGCATTAAAATGGGCCTTCAGGAGCACCTTTACATGGGGAATCTCGACGCAAAGCGGGATTGGGGCTATGCCAAGGAGTATGTGGAAATGATGTGGCTCATGCTACAGCAAGATCAGCCGGACGATTACGTCATTGCTACTAACGAGACCCATTCGGTCCGCGATTTTGTTGAGGAAACCTTCGGAATGCTCGATCTAGACTGGAAAGAGTGCGTTAAATTCGATGCCCGCTACGAACGCCCTGCTGAAGTCGATCTTTTGATCGGTAACCCAGAAAAAGCCAGAAAGCAGCTAGGCTGGGAACCTAAAGTTCGATTCAAAGAGCTCGTGAAAATCATGGTCGAAGCCGACTTGAAACTCGCCGAAGAAGAAAAGAAGATTAAGGAAGCCCTCGCTTAGCGAGCTAAGCTCGCAGGTATTAGGTTTAAGGTATTTGGTTTGGGATAGGAGATGGCTGGTTTTCGAGATCTCAAGGTATGGCAGATGGCTAAGAGCTTATCGGTTGCTATCTATCGAGAAACGCGAAAAAGTGAGTGGAATCTGGATCGAGGTTTGCAGGACCAAATTCGAAGAGCGTCTGTAAGTGTGCCATCGAATATTGCCGAGGGTGATGCTCGAAAAAGTCAGAAAGATTCGATACGCTTTTTCTATATTTCGCTTGGAAGTCTGGCGGAACTATCGACTCAATTGGAAATCGCCTCGGAGATTGAATGTATCGACGGGGATTCACATCAAATACTTCAAGATCGTATCCGTCAGCTAGAAAGTAGCCTTGGAGCCTTAATCAAGAAGCGAAAAGAAAGTCTAGATTGATTTTATTTCTCAGTGAAGGCCCTAAAACCCAACACCTAAAACCAAAATCGCATGAATCCTGATTCAAAGATTTACATTGCTGGCCATCGCGGGATGGTTGGTTCGGCTGTGGTTCGCAAGCTTCAAGCCGAAGGTTTTGAAAATCTTGTTGCGCGAACGAGTAGCGAACTCGACTTGACGCATCAGGATGCGGTGGAGACTTTCTTTCAATCCGAAAAGCCCGATGTGGTCGTGATGGCAGCGGCTAAGGTTGGCGGTATTCATGCGAATAATACGTACCCTGCGGATTTCCTTTATGCCAATCTTGCAATCGCGGCAAACACGATTCATGCGGCTTATAGGGCTGGCGTATCCAGATTTCTCTTTATGGGGAGTTCTTGTATCTATCCAAAACTGGCTCCTCAGCCATTGAAGGAAGAATACTTGCTTACCGATTCCTTGGAGACGACCAATGAAGCCTATGCCATTGCCAAAATCGCGGGCTTAAAGCTCTGCCAGCATTATCGCGCCCAATATGGCGTGACTTATCATTCAATCATGCCCACCAATCTTTACGGTCCAGGGGACAACTATCATCCTGAAAACTCGCACTTGCTTCCCGCTCTTTTCGGTCGTTTCCATGAGGCAAAAGAATCAGGCGCTGATTCTGTCTTGGTGTGGGGAAGTGGTACTCCGCGTCGCGAGTTGATGCATGCCGACGATCTAGCAGATGCTGTCCTGTTTGCGCTTCAGGTCGAAAATCCACCCAATTTTGTGAATGCTGGAACTGGGGTTGATCATTCAGTTCTCGAGATCGCTACACTGGTCAAAGAGACTGTTGGTTTCGAGGGAGAAATCGTTCTGGACCCATCCAAGCCGGATGGCGCTCCACGCAAATTGATGGATGTTTCGCTGCTCGAATCTCAAGGCTGGCGCTACAAGATTCCTCTAGAGAATGGCGTCAAAATGACTTACCCACTTTATTTGAAAGAGCTGGAAAGTGGCCAGTTGAGAAGTGTCTGATCCCTTTTTTGGAAAGAGGAAGTAAGTTTTTTAAAATTTCTCATCTGATGCGTAGCGGCATGTCTAGGACATGCCTTTTTTACAACCTTTATATGTTGACATACGACATATTATATGTCGTCATACGACACATGAGTAAGGAAAAGATGGATTTGCTGCAGGGGACTTTGGATATGCTGATCCTGCGATTGCTAGCCACGAAACGTCGACATGGCTATGACATTGCCAAGCGGATACAAACGGTCTCAAACAATCTATTTAAAATTGGTCAAGGCTCGCTCTATCCGGCTTTGCATCGCCTGGAAAAGAAAGGCTACGTCGAAGCGAACTGGGATGTGACTCAAACCGGTCGACGAGCAAAATTCTATGCCCTTACCGAAGCAGGAAAAGGCCGTATCAAGGAGGAGCGTGGCTATTGGCGAGACTTCTCAGAAGCTATCAATGCCATTTTACAGAAAGGCTGATTAGTCTCACAAGGGAAGCGGGATCATGCAGAGAATAAAAAACTGGATACGGTTCAAAACTGACGCGTCTATAAAAAGAGCCAGTCGAGAGGAGGACTTGAAGGACGAATTCGAAGCCCATCTTTCTTTAATCATCGAGGATCGGATGGCCGAAGGCATGACTTATGATCAAGCCCGTCGCGAAGCGCTTAAGGAGTTTGGCAATGTTGATTTAGCCAAGGAAACCTGTCGAGACATCTGGGGATTTGCGGCGCTTCAGGCGTTGGGACGATCCCTCAAGGCAGGGCTGAAACAGATTTTCAAGTTTCCCATGCACAGCTCTTTCATTCTGCTTATTCTCGTTTTTACTATTGGCTTCAATGCATCGATTTACAGTGGCATATTGGATTATCTGATTCGGCCATTTAACTATCCTGAATCGGATCGCGTGGTTGTTATCGGCAAAAAATGGAAGACGTCTGGCAATAGCGTTAGTACGATTTCTAGTATTGATTTTCTGGATATTGAAAAGCGGCAGAATTCCTTCGAGTCGATCGGCTTTACTGACAGTCATGCTGCCGATGTGCGAGTTTCAGGCAATCCTCGATTTAGAAGCTTCTCCTACATTACGCCAGGGATATGGAACGTTACCGAGATCAACCCAATCATGGGAAGAGTCTTTAGCGAAACCGATGTGGCCGAGCAAAACAAGGTCGTCGTCATTTCCCATGCTCTATGGAAAAGCGAATTTACGCCCAAACAAAACGTTATCGGTCAGATCCTGCACATAAACGGAGAGCCTCATGAGATCATTGGCGTTATGCCAAAGGAATTCAGCGTATTGTTCAATGCGGATACCTTTTGGCTTCCCAAGATATTCAGCGAGTATGAACGATCCGAAAAAAGCCGAGGACGCAATAGCAATTATATTTTGGCTCGTCTCGCGGAGGATGTATCTCTGTTTAAAGCGCGCCAGGAACTGACTACGCTATACGAACGTTTCTTAGAGCTCCATCCGAAAAAACGAGACTGGTCGAAACGATCTGGCGAATCTTATGGCGCGACTATAGCCAAAGACATGTTGCCCGATTCTAATCCAGCTTTGATTCCACTGTTCGTCGGACTGCAGGGAGCTGGGATTTTACTCCTACTCGTGGGGTGCATGAATATGTCGAGTCTGATGCTTGCTAAAGGGGTCTCTCGGCTTCCTGAGTTGAGTCTTAGGCGATCTCTTGGAGCAAGCAGGACGCGGATCCTCTCTCAGCTTGTCTCGGAAAACATCATTCTCTTCGTTTTTGGAGCTTTCGGGAGTTTTGTTCTGGCCTACTGGCTTAACGTGATCTTCGATTCCGATTGGCTGGGTCCTAAGCCTCCTATTGGCAACTACAAAGGACTCAATTACGAGGTGATGCTCGCCAGCCTCGGTGCGATTTTTTTAGCCATGCTGTTATCCTCGTCCCTTCCTGCATTTCTCATGTCAAAAAAGTCCCTCTATCAGACAATGGGTAATGCTCGTAGCATTGGAACGCAAAGTGTATCCAAAAATAGAATGCAAAACTTTCTGGTTACGGGACAGATTGGATTGACGTGTATCCTGGTCCTGATGAGCGGGCTTTTCTATTACAATATCTCCAAAACCACAAGTCGGGATTTCGGCATAGAAATTGAAAATAGATTGGGCATCCAACTCACGCTCCCAAAGTATCGCTATGGGGATTCTCAAAAGTCCTATGACTATCAAGAGAGTCTTGTGGAAAACCTTCTCCAGTTGCCGAACGTCGTTAATGCCGGCATATCCTCGACGCGGATACCGCTACAAATTGATGGCATCAGCAACACTAGTTTTAAGATAAAAGGCTATCAGCTCGATGCTGATAGAGAGTACATACGTTGCAATTGGTATCGCATCCAGCATAGCTTTTTCGATACCATGGGCGTTTCCCTATTGCGTGGTCGTTTGTTTAATGAAACGGATACAAAAGATTCAGCTCAAGTGGCGATCGTCAGCCAGAGCGCGATGGAATATTTTGAGGGATTTGAAATAGTGGGCTCCGTACTGCAGCTAGATGGTAAAGAGTATCTGATCGTTGGCGTCGTCGAAGATACGCGTGATTATACCTTTATGGCTAATGAGCCGGAGCACACCGTCTTCCTCCCTCATCGTCAGGGACCGGGCAATGGTTATCGGTCTAATATTTTAGTGCATTATCGAGGCCCTGAAAAGTTGATTGGGAGCGAGATAGCGAAGACTCTCGGACGAATCGACCCAGAACTTGAATACAAAATCATTCCTATGTGGAAATCGTTAAACGATGCTATGGTGATGCAGCGCGCTCCTATGATCTATGCCAGTCTTGTCGCCATAGTCTCGCTGCTTCTGGCTAGTTGCGGCTTGTATGGATTAATATCCTATGTCACGGAGCAGCGAAAGCAGGAGTTTGGCATTCGCAAAGCGGTGGGGGCGTCGAACACGAATATTCTGTCGAGAGTTGTGAAATGGGGAATTCCTAAGATCGTATTAGGATTGATTGGAGGAGCTATTCTCTGCGCTTTTGGAGCCATTTCTATGCAGGCTCTGTTAACGGAAACGAGTCCTTATCAGCCTGAAGTCTACATCGTTGTCTTGTCTATTCTTTCAGCCATTTGCGTAATGGCCATCTTCATTCCTGCCATAAAAGCGAGCAACGCGAATCCTATCGATTCTATACGGTGTGACTAGGCCTATCCGATCTCTCTTATTAGGTCTTAAGGTTTCCGTTAAACTAGCCTGTTGAAACGCTGATTTTTCTCGTTGGCACTGCATGTGCTCCCTATTGTTTGAGCTCCTGTTGCTCAAATTAAACCATTTGCGTCATGAGAATAGAAATTCCCCGAGAGTGTGAACGGATCGGATCCTTGCAGATTTACGGTTTGCAGAAGGTCTACGAATTAGATGGAGGCGAGGGCTCTCATGAGCACGACTCCGTTATTGAGCGAATTCCCTCTGAAGTCCTCTACGACCGGATGCGTGAGATGGCTATTATCGTTCCAGTTAAAAGCGAACGCTTGAAACTGATCGAGGGCGTCTTGGTAGGCATCCCAAGCCCCTGCCAAGTCATTGTTGTTTCAAACAGCCCTCGTGGACCGGTCGATCGCTTCAACCTTGAGAAGGAGGCTCTGGAAAACTACGCCAAGTTTACTGGCAAGAAGATACTAGTTGTGCATCAGAAGGATCCTGGCTTGGCCAAGGCTTTTGCGGATGCTGGGTACTCGGAGCTTCTGGACGAGACGGGTGTCGTTCGTTCCGGCAAAGCCGAGGGTATGATCGTGGGTACGCTTTTGGCGAAATGGCTTGGGAAGAAGTATTTGGGATTTGTAGACAGCGACAATTACTTTCCAGGCGCTGTTTTGGAGTACGTTCATGAATACGCGGCTGGCTTTGCCATGAACGATACCGCTAATACTTTTGTTCGGATCTCCTGGCACTCCAAGCCGAAGATCATGGAGAGTAGCATCTTCTTTGCTAAATGGGGACGCAGCTCCGTTAATTCGAACATGATGCTTAATCGTCTGCTGACCAATTTCAGTGGCTTTGAAACCGAGATTGTTAAAACGGGTAATGCCGGCGAGCATGCCCTCACCGTTGACCTGGCATTGAAACTTGAATACGCGGCTGGCTATGCGGTCGAGACACACCACTTTATCAACTTGCTGGAGAAATATGGCGGTCTACTTCAAGAGCACGATGATGAGGCTATAAGCGAGAAAGTGACCATTTGCCAAATTGAATCGAGGAACCCTCATATGCATGAATCGAAGGGAGACGATCATGTTGAAGACATGATAGATGCTTCCCTCTCTGTTATTTACCATTCCAAGGTTTGTCCCGAACTCTTGAAGCGAGAGATAATGGAAAATGTACGTTCGCGGCGGGGAGACGAGGCTCCCAAGGAAATCGCCCCTGTCAAAATGTATCCCTCCTTGTCTAAAATCGACATGGATACCTTCCTGGCGAGCTGCGACGAAGCTCTTAATTTCAATTTGGTTTCCGTCAGAACCTAGATTTAGGATTGAGGCTATTCAATAGCCTGAAACCATTCAGCTTATGAGCCCTGAAGAGCTAGAGCATGCTGAATGTCGTTCCATCATTTTCACCGATCTCGATGGGACTCTTATCGATTTCGAGACATATTCTCCTGCTATCTCGGCTCCCTATGTTCAGCGGCTAGTCGAAGACGGTGTTCCGCTCGTTTTCTGTTCGTCAAAGACACTGGCTGAGCAGCGAGCTTTAATGGAGGAAATGGAGATTGCGACACCGTGCATTGTGGAGAATGGAAGTGGGATCTTCCTTCCGGAAGCGTTTCACATCCTTGAAGGAGAACCGAGTCGGGAACTCTCGGGAGGCGATCGAATCGTTGCACTAGGTGTAGCGGCAACTGAAATACAAAACCATGTGCGAGAGGTTTCGCGAGAGTTTGGTATCGATTTGCGTCCTTATTCCTCAATGACAGTAGAGGAAGTAGCTGAAGTCACAGGTCTAAGCGAAGAGGCGGCTGCCAGAGCTCGAAAGCGAGACTTCAGCGAGACGCTTACTGCTTCTCTCTCGGAAGCCGAATGGATCGAGATCGGTGCCGCTTTCGAAGCGGTTGGTCTGCGATGTCTCTGCGGTGGACGCTTTTACACTGTCACGTCTCGGGATTGTAATAAGGGCAAGGCTTTGGTCAAAATAGTCGAGTCTTATAAATCTGAATACGGAATTAATTGGCAATCGGTCGGCATCGGAGATAGCGCCAATGACTACGATATGCTTAAAGTAGTCAATAAAGCTTATCTCGTACAGCAGTTGGATGGAGATTGGAAGAAGATGGATCTCCCCAACCTGAAAAAGATTTCCGGTATCGGCCCAAAGGGATGGATTTTGGCAGTGGAAGATGCGCTTGGCTCTTTACCATATTAAAGGCTGAACACTGTTAGGGAAAACATTTTCAAAGAGTTTTTGCTGAGCTTTTTCTACTCTAATTTACCTCTATAATCAATCAATGGAGTTTCCATTTTGTCGATACAACTGTGTTGCAGGTGCCTATGGTATTGTTTCCAAAATCGACGCTGAGCTCTATGGGCGCATCTCCGGGCCCCAGGTATTTAGCCAAGTCCCAAAAACTGAAAGTGGCAGTTGGATTAGGGTTCTTCTTTGATTTCGCCTCTACTGATACTGGGTGGATTTGTTCAGGCAGTTCATAATCAAATATTCTTTCGATAGAGATATCTGATCGCTGTAGACTTCTACCTTTTTGATTTTCGGGTAATGAAATCTCAAGCTGGAAATCGCGATGCTCTTTACCCTTGTTGAATTTGATCTTTTTAGGGTGCTTTTTGAAATCCGCTACCAAATTTACTTGGGTTCTAGTTGCCTGACTCTCCGAGTTTTCAAATTTATCCAAATCGATTTCTACATCTTCCGCGATTTCCAGGTCGTATTCTGTATCCAAAAGAATTCCCGCCGCTCGCCCTTTTGTTACGAAGCCTAGTACGCCCCAAATAACCACATTTCTAACGACAGCTCCTGTCCTCGTTCTTCCCTCGCTTCCAAGTTGGTGTTGTTCTAACCTAATCGTTTGTCCATCGACGGCCTTAACATCCTTGGCGAAAATTAGGATTTCACCTGCTTTGCCCACCATTTTCTGTTTCTTTGAAGAGGCAACTTGGCCTCGAACGAAACTACCCCTGGCGATCGCAGTTTTGTTCCCAATCTTCACGTCTTCCAGGACTTCGAAGTGAACTTTATCGCCTGGATGATCGATGCTTCCATTTACGTTTTGAACGAGTCTGACGGGTACATTCGTGCCTGCTCTAAGAGTGGCGGTTTCGCTGTAGCAAATCGATGAGTATGAAGCGATTGCGACTGCCAATGCAAAAATAGGGGTAATTTTCATTTTAAATAAATTTTCCAAAGGGGATCAATAAATGAAATGATCATTTATTTTAGTGCAATGATTATTTCTAAATGAGGAAAAATTCTTCTCGAATTAGTCTATTTTAACTCAAGGCTCTTAAATTATTCCTCTTCGATAATCTCAGCTGAAGGACTGCATATCTTAGGTTTGCGAACGATAAATAGTATTGTATTCAAATTATGGATTGATATCCTCTACTTTGAGGGAGTTTCCTTGCGTCTATCTAGTGTGACTTGAAAATAGCTCTATCCCAGTCTTGATCTCGGCTTTGGAATTTCTCATTTTGCCGGGCTTATGATCAAGCCGGAGACCAAGACACTACACGAAGAGATAGAGAAGAGAGCTGGATACTTGTGGAGGTATCTTTGACGTCGACGGCAAGCGTTCTGAAATAGATTCCCTTGAGGAGCAGATGGCTGCGGATGGTTTTTGGGACGACCAAAAAGCTGCCCAAGCGGTCATAGCTTCTGCCAATCAGCTCAAGCAGGTGGTCAATGGCATGCAGGCGTTCCAGACTAAGCTAGAGGACGCCAAGGCTATGGAAGAACTCCTCGAAGAGGAGGGCTTCGACGAAAATTCCGATGAAGCCAACGATCTTCATGAATCGGCCGAGGCTTTGAAGATCGAGTTGGATGATCTTGAGATCCAGTGCTATCTGAACAAGCCGCATGACAGCTGTAACGCCTTGCTGAGTGTCAATGCTGGCGCTGGCGGAACGGAATCCTGTGATTGGGCGGACATGCTGTTTCGCATGTACACGCGTTGGGCAGAGCGTCGTGGATTCAAAACGGAAATTGTCGACATTTTGCCTGGGGAAGAGGCAGGTCTTTCCAAAGTGACGATTCGAATCGAAGGGCAAAACGCGTTTGGCTACGCCAACGCAGAACGTGGGGTGCATCGCCTTGTGCGGATTAGCCCTTTTGATTCCAACAAGCGGCGCCACACTTCTTTCTGCGCGGTCGACGTGGTTGCTGAAATCGAAGACGACATCGACCTTGAGATTGATGAAAAAGACCTTCGTGAAGACACTTATCGCTCCAGCGGCAAGGGGGGGCAGCATGTGAATAAGACTGACTCTGCGGTGCGTTTGACGCATATCCCGACCGGCATTGTGGCGGCTTGTCAATCCGAGCGATCGCAGCATAAGAATCGAGCCAATGCCATGAAGATGCTTAAGGCTCGTTTGTATGAAAAATTTGAGGACGAAAAGCGTTCCGAGCTAGAAAAATTTTATGGCGAGAAGGGAGAAATCGGCTGGGGCAACCAGATCCGCAGTTACGTTTTTCAACCCTATCAAATGGTTAAGGATCTCCGCACAGGTGTAGAGACTGGAAACATTCAAGCCGTTATGGATGGGGACATTGATCGATTCGTGAATGCCTGGCTGCGAGCGGGCTCTCCGCGTCACCGCAATAAGGATATTCAGATTGAAGAATGATTGTAGGTCTTGGGTTTTTGGTATTCGGTATTTGGTTTTCCCCAATGGCATTTCATTTCAAGCTTAACGCCCAAAAACCAACACCCAATACCTAAAACCTAGACCACATGGAACTCGCGACATTACAGGAGGCTTTTTCGAGCCAAGAGCTTTTCGAAGGGAAATCGTGGCGGATTTCTCCCGAGGCTTGGCCTTTGTCGCCCGGTCAAGTTGAGGAGCTTAGGCTAATCGGGCAGGCGAGTCTGGAATTTTACAAAGCCATGGAAACGCTTTACTCGCGGTCCGCCGCGGGACGAAAAATTCTTAGAAACAAGGAACTGTATACTCCATGGGTGGCGGACTATTTGGAACGAGGAAAGCCGAAGAAACTCGTTGAACTAAGCTTAAGCAAGCGTTTCAAGGGAAAGCTGCCCTGCGTGATCCGTCCTGATCTTTTGGTGACAGAAAATGGCTTTGCATTGACCGAACTGGATTCCGTCCCTGGCGGTATTGGTCTCACTGCGTATTTAAATCAATTATACGAAAGCAGCTCTCAATCTCCTATTCTGGGAGGCGACAGTGGTATGGAGGAAAGTTTCTACGAGAAACTAGCTGCGCTCTCTCCCGAAAAGAATTTGCCGGTAATCGCGTTAGTCGTTAGCGAAGAAGCTGCTACCTACAAGCCTGAGATGGATTGGCTTGCCGAACGATTACAGATGCGGGGCCACCGTGTGTTCTCGCTTTGGACCGATCAGGTTTTTCCGTTAGGCGGGGCCGTCTATTTCGATATCGATGGCAATCCCGAAAAGATCGATATCGTTTATCGTTTCTACGAACTCTTCGATCTTGAGAATATCAACACCTCGGACTTCATTATCGAAGCGTGGGAAAATGGAGAGATCGCTCTTACGCCGCCTTTGCGTCCCTTTTTCGAAGAAAAGCTCGGTTTGGCTCTTTTTCACCATCACTTGTTGCACGAATTCTGGAAAGAAAACCTCTCTAAGGCATCGATTCGTGTCCTGAAGAAATTGATACCGCATTCCTGGATTGTCGATCCGACCCCACTACCTCCCGGAGCGATCTTGGACGGACCTCTGGCTCACGGACGCCATCTTCATAGCTGGCTAGACTTGGCAGATGCGACGCAAAAGGAGCGCAACCTTGTATTGAAAATTTCAGGATTCCACGAAACGTCTTGGGGATCGCGTAGCGTGGTTATCGGTAATGATGTGCCGAGGGAGGACTGGCGAGAGGCGCTGGAATCAGCTTGTTCCATGGCGTCGACGCATCCGCATGTGATTCAAGAATTTAAAAAATCGATACGCGTGAAGCACCCGATCTATCGGGATTCGGGCGAAGCATACGAAGCGTCGGGACGTTTGCGACTGAATCCCTATTACTTTACTGATGGTGAGTCAGTTGAGCTAACCGGTGTCCTGGCTACCTTCTGTCCGCCCGATAAAAAAATCATCCATGGCATGGAAGATGCGGCCATGATCCCTTGCTGCCTGCGGGAAGAGGAGTCGGCGATAAATTAGGTTAGAGTATCTTCATCTTCTATCCAGTGATGAGCGAGATGAAGAATGAGGAACAAGATAGAAGACGAGGGGGCTGCTTATCCCCAAAATTACTCACAGGTTATTTTGCCACTTATTCACATCGGTCTTTTTGAGATTGTCACCGTTCTGCGCCACTCTTCATCTTTCCCGCTTTGCATGTATCTAAGTTCACTAAAAGTTAATGGCTTCAAGAGCTTCGCCGATGCCACTCATCTGCGATACGAGCCAGGGGTAACGGCCATTGTGGGGCCGAATGGCTGTGGCAAGAGCAATATCGCGGATGCGGTCCGTTGGGTTCTTGGAGAGCAGAGCGCCAAGGCCTTGCGAGGCGGCAAAATGCAGGACGTCATCTTCGAAGGCACAGATAAGCGTAAGCCCGTGAACCTTTGCGAAGTATCGCTGATTTTGACGGACTGCGAAAAGGAACTCGGAAGCGAGTTCAATGAGATCGAAATCTCTCGCAGAGCTCATCGAGATGGCGGTAGCAACTACTACATCAATGGCAAGGCCTGTCGTCTGAAGGACATCCAGCGTTTGTTTATGGATACAGGTATTGGCCGGACCTCCTACTCGATTATGGCTCAGGGCCAGATCGACCAAATTCTCTCTTCCAAGCCAGAAGAGCGGCGTTCTGTTTTCGAAGAAGCGGCAGGTATTTCAAAATACAAGAGCCAGCGTCGCGAAGCCATGAATAAGCTGGCTCTGGTCGAAAACAACCTGAGCCGCGTCACCGACGTTATCTCCGAGATCAGCCGCCAGATTGGAAGTTTGAAGCGGCAAGCCACCAAGGCCATCCGCTACAAGAAGATCAGTCATCGCTTAAAGCACCTCGATATTGGAAATAGCGCCCATCAATTCGGAGAACTGCGATCCTCCCTTTCAGACGTTGATAAAACCGCCAGCACCTTGCAGACCGAGGTTTCAGAGATGCAGGAGGATTTAGAGGGCAAGGACTCTCGTTTGACGGTTTACAAAGAGGAACGCCAGGTTCTGATTCAGCAGGTTCAAGACGCTCAACAAGGTGTTTTCGATCTCCGTAGCGCTAAGGAGCAGGCGGCTAATCAGGTCCATATGGCTCAGATCAAAATCAGTTCCTTGGAGGAGCGGATCGAGCAGGCAAACGAGGAAACAGCTTCCTACAAACAGCAGATAAGCGAAATCGCCTCCCGACTTGATACTAGCTCTCAGGATAAGCAATTGCACATGGACGTCCTTGGCAACTCGGACGAGATTTTCCACGAACGTAATCGAGAGCTCGCCGATATTGAGGCCAAGCTGGAGTCCACTGAAGGCGAGATTCAGCAACTCAAGGTTAAGGCTCAGCAAGCTGAAGAAAACTCTCATAGCTATCGCGACGAATTATCTAGCCTTGAGGTCGAGAAGCGTACCAGCGAAGACCGACTGACGCGCTTGCAAGAAGAGGAGTCCGAGCAAGCTCAACTTCTTGCCCAAGCGGAAAAATCACTCCAGGAATTTCAAGACAAAGCTACTTCTACAGATAACAGGCTCCAGCAACTGCAATCCGAGCTAGAGACTGATCGAAACAAAGTGCTAGAGTTGCGAGACGATTTTCGAGTCAAGCAGGTCAGTATCCAAGAATTGGATAGAAACGTAGCTCAAAAGTCGGCTCGTCTGAAATTGCTTCAGCAGCTGCAGGAAAAACTAGAGGGCTACGGAGAGGGGGCCAAGGCGGTTCTCAAAGGCCAAATGAAGGGGTCCCTTGAAGGAAGAGAGTTCCAACCCATGACAACTAGTCTGTCGGTAAAATCTGGTTACAATCAAGCGATTGAAGCTCTTTTGGGCTCCGCTGTCGAAGCTATTGCCGTTGGCGACGCGGATACTGTCATTGAAATCTTTCGACAACTGGAAGAACGCCAAGTTGGACGCATTTGCGTTAAACTTCCCGCTGAAATTGAAAAGGCCAACGATGGCATGGAGCTTCCTGAATGGCTGAAACCTGCTTTGGACTTTATCGAAAACGCCGAAAGCGCTGATGAAGCCTTGGTCTCCACCCTCAGCGCTTCTTACCTTGTAGAAGACATAGCGGCCTTCCTCAAGTGGTGGGAAGGCCATCGAGCCTTCTCTTTTCTTCACGTGGCTTCGATTAAGGGCGAGTTAGTCAATTGTAATGGTGTGGCTACGGGGGGCCACCAGAAGGCGAAGAACTCCAGTATTCTGCAGCGCGAAAGCGAGTTGCGTCAGATTAGTAAAGAGTTAGAGACTGATCAAAAGGCCCTCGAAGGAGCTCGAAACGAAGCGGAGAGTCTTAACAAGAGGCTTGAAGAAGCGGAGGGAGCGGTTGAAGCCACGCGGCAAGGGATCGATGCAGCGAATCAAGAACTGACCGCGATCCGGGCAGAAACGCGAAACGCCGAAAAATCGATTAACGACCTAAAAGCTAAAGCTGCGCGATTCAACCGGGAAAAAGAACTTATCGGAGAGTCTCAGGTCCGGTCCAATGAAAAGCTGGAAGCGGCCAAGCTCAAGCTAACCGAATATCAAACTACGCTTAACGAAGCTCGGAAAAATATTGAGGGTAGCGAGAAAGGTCTCGTTGAGATACGAGCGGATCGTGATAAAAAGCGGGAGTCGTTGTCCCAGGCCAAATTCGATTTGCATGAGAAAAAGCAGAAGCTGGATATGCTCAATCAAGGCCTCGTCGAGCTCGAGCAGCGCAGCGGCGAACTGAACCGGCTTATCGAATCGAAAACGCGTGATATCGAAGATTGGAATGGTCAAATTTCCGAGTTTTCTGAAGCCATCGCCCAGTCGAAGAATCGTACCGAAACAATCGATACGGAGCTAGAGGGAGCTAAGACTCATGTGGAAAAGTCGCGCCAGTCTCTGGTGAATTCGGAAGAGAAAATCGGAATTCTCGAGAAAGAACAGACCTTCGTTCGCGAAAAGCTAGACGCATTGCGTTCCAGTCTCAGCAATCAGCAGGTGCAGATTGCCGAAAAGCGCTCGCGATTGGAATTTATCCAAGAGGAGATGCAGCGAGAGTATGGCGTGGATCTGCGACTTGTTGATTGGAAGTTCGAGATCTGGAAAGCCCATCAGCCAGTGGAGAACCTGCCTCAGCTGGATCTGGATTCAGCTGTTGCTTCAAAAGAAGAGGAAGAGGCTCAGGAAATTGAAGGACAAGCTGAAGAAGAAAGCGTAGAAGCTGCTGATCCCGTTGAGGAAGGGGTTGTGGAACCAACGGATGCTTCTAAGCCGCAACAGCCTACCGAAGAAGAATTAGCTGCTCTTGACGAGACCGATTGGGGTAAAGTTCAGACTGACGTTAAAACGCTTCGGAAACGTATCCAGAATCTTGGAGCGGTTAATCTTGTTGCTATCGAGGAGTATGGCGAACTGAAAGAGCGTCATGAGTTTTTGAAGACGCAGTACGACGATTTAGTTACATCCCGCGACAAGCTGATTGCTGCTATTGATGAAATCAACACCAAGTCGCGTGAACAGTTTGCCGCTACCTTCGAGCAGATTCGCGAGAACTTCAAAAGCACTTTCCAGACTCTCTTTAGCGGCGGTAAGGCCGACCTTCAGTTGATCGAATCGGAAGATATTCTGGAAAGCGGAATCGAGATAGTGGCTCAGCCCCCAGGCACCCGCTTGAAAAGCGTGTCATTGCTGTCGGGTGGTCAGCGTACTATGACTGCTGTCGCGTTGCTGTTTGCCATTTACCTCGTCAAACCCAGTCCCTTTTGCGTTCTTGATGAACTGGACGCTCCACTAGACGAGTCGAATATTGGCCGCTTCACGGCTTTGTTGAAACAGTTTACCCAGCATTCGCAATTCATCATCATCACCCACAATAAGCGCACCATTGCTGCAGCCGAAGCGATCTATGGAGTGACCATGGAAGAGAAGGGCGTTTCCAAGGTGGTCTCTATGAAGTTCAATTCTACTCACGAGGATTCGGATTTGGTGACTCTGGAACTGGAAGCTGCCAGCGCCTAGTCATCTGTAGCGGCGATCGATGATCGTCGAGATTCGACTCTAACCCCTTCGACGACGATCATCGATCGCCGCTACAATGAGAATTCTTGCTACGCGTTTTCAAATCGGCTAAATCCAGGAGCATGTTACCCTGGCTTAGGCGGCTTTTTGCTGAACCCAAGAGCGATTCATCGTTGCTTGGCAAACTTGGAGAGAAAGAGGCTGCTGCTTTGCTCAAGTCCAAAGGCTACAGCATTCTAGCGAGAAACTGGAAAAGCGGAAAGGATGAGATTGATCTCGTTTGCCAAGATGGAAAGGCGCTCGTTTTCGTCGAAGCAAGGAATCGCAAGACAGGTTCATTGGTCAGTGGATACGATTCAATCGACAGTCGGAAGAAGGAGGCCTTGCTACGCGTTTCCCGCGCTTACATTGCCAAACTTCGAAAGAAACCTCGAACAAGCCGTTTTGACGTCGTGGAAGTCGAACACGATTCAGGTCAGGTAATCGCTGTGAGACATTTCGAAAACGTTCCCCTTTTTGGTAAAGCCATGGGAAGAGGAGTCTAGGTTTTGGGTATTCGGTTTAAGGTATTTGGTCTCGTGTATTCGTTTAGCCGATTGCCCAATACCCAAAACCGAATACCTAACACCCAACTTCCTTCTTCGCTTTACAATTTTTCCTCTCGGAACAAGGTTCTCGAACGCACGCGCAACACCATCGAATCAATATGTCTCAAGATTCCCGCCATCCGTTTCTACAGGGCCTAAGCAAACACCGTGGAGCGCCACCTACGGTCATCACTATTTTCGGCGCCTCGGGCGATCTCTGTAAGCGCAAGCTGGTTCCCGCTATCTATAATTTGGCGGTCGATAATCTTCTTCCGGCCGATTTTTATCTAATTGGCTATGGCCGAAAACCGATGCCCGATGCCGCCTTTCGCGAGCTGGCAAATGACTCGATCACCCAATTCTCCCGACGTTCTCTCAACACGGAAATCTGGGATCGTATCGAACAGAATACGTTTTATTGTAGCGGCGGATACGATGAGCTAGAGGCTTTCCAGAAGCTCAACGACAAGATAGTTCAGATTGAGAAAGACCTGGGGCGAGACGTTCAAAGCGTATTCTATATTTCAACACCGCCCTCCGTTTTCGAGCCGATCATTGAGAATCTTGGGGCATCAGGTCTAGCCGTTCGCCATCAGGAATCAGGCAAGCACACGAAAGTGGTTGTGGAAAAGCCCTTTGGTAAGGATCTGGATTCCGCTCGTGAGCTGAATCGCGTCATTGGGCATGTTTTCCAAGAACGTCAAGTGTATCGAATTGATCACTACTTGGGTAAGGAAACAGTGCAAGATCTTCTGGTGCAACGTTTTGCTAATTCGATTTTCGAGCCGTTGTGGAATCGTCAATACGTTGAATGCGTTCAGATAACGGTTGCCGAATCCCTGGGAGTCGGTACGCGCGGCGGCTATTATGAGCAGAGCGGGGCTACGCGGGATATGATCCAAAACCACACCATGCAGCTTTTGGCGTTGACCGCAATGGAGCCGCCAGTGTCTCTAGATGCAGAAGCCATCCGTGATGAAAAAGTCAAGCTGCTGAAAGCGATAAAGCCTCTAAAACTTGGTTACGAAAACAGTGACGTAATCCGAGCCCAATACAACGAAGGTCTCATCGACGGGGAAAAAGTCCTCGGTTACAAGCAAGAGGAAGGCGTTTCGCCTCGATCCGAAACAGAGACCTTTGGCGCGTTGCGACTCAACATCAGCAATTGGAGATGGGAAGGCGTTCCTTTCTATTTAAGATCGGGTAAGCGAATGGCCAGGCGCGTAACGGAAATTGCCATACAATTTAAACGCCCTCCCTCAACGCTGTTCAGCGAGAACGAGATGTTTAACCTGACCTCGAACACCCTAACCTTTCAGATCCAACCGGATGAGGGCTCAACGGTTTTGCTGAACGCGAAGATACCTGGCTTGCAGACACGAACTCAGCCGGTGAAAATGCACTTCAAGTATAGTGCGACTTTCGGGTCGAATACCCCCGAAGCCTACGAACGGTTGGTATTAGACGCTATGATTGGTGATGGAACGCTCTTTATCCGTGGCGATGAAACGGAAGCTTCTTGGAGTCTCATCACGCCTCTGCACGAATTTTGGGCTAGCGAAAACGAGCGAGGCATGGAGAGCTATGTATCAGGATCATGGGGACCTTTAGCTGCTGACAGATTGCTATGGGACAACGGACATGAATGGCGACGCCCTTAGAATTTCGCAGGAAAAATCATGACAGCGATTTGCGATACGTTTGGAGCTCTTCCGGGCATTGAGACGCCTGTCAGCAAGGTTTTGGAGCAACTTTCCATGATGTGGGAGGCTCCGGCCGATCCAGGAGCCAGCAAGCCGCCATCCGAGTATAGAGCTTCTCGGATGAATCTCATTCTTCACATCGGACTGGACGCTTCGGTAGATGAAGCGAAGACAATCTTTCGGGCAGTCATTGATTTTTCGAGACGTTATCCTTGTCGAATTCTGGCTCTTTGTCCTCAGACGGAGACGGGCAGTAACATGAGCTGCAAGATTTTCTCCGAGTGCTACATCGGAGCTTCGCGAAGCGAGATGAGCTGTTGCGAGGCTATCATAATCGGCTATCCTCTGAGCGACCGACGTTTTCTTGAGAATCAGGTATCCATTTTTTTGGAATCCGATCTGCCTACATACTATTGGCCTTATCGATTCGATTCTCCCGAAAGGCTTTCCACCTACCAAACGTTTTTCAAAGAATCGCAGAGAATCATCTTTGATAGCGCGTCGGAGTCCTTTCAGTCGAGTCAGATTGAATTGCCTGAACCAGCTAAACTGCACGATCTATCCTATTCGCGGCTGCTCTCCATTCGCCAGTGCATTGGGCAGTTTCTTAGCGCTTTTCCTCCTACTCGCATCGTCGAAGGGCTCGAAACGGTGAACTTCCAATCTTCTGCTAGATACCAAGCTGAAGGTCGAGCTTTGCTTCGATGGCTCGAGGGCGATCTGTCATTATGCTACGAATACACTGATTCCAATCCAACGGCTGAGTTTGTTATCTCCGCTGACCAGGATGAAACGAAGGATCCTAGGCTTCAATTTATCTACAGTGGCGAGGGGTACTTGAACTGCTCCTTGGAGATCGAAAAGAACTCCGCCCATATTGAGGCGAAAATTGGTGGCGAACCTCATTCTATGGCGGCTGCTATTCGCATGCTGGACTGCCAAGAAGCGTTGGCCGAGGCTCTTTTCTTCGACTGACTCAAGTTACTCTAGAGCGATATTATCCCCAAGCTCCTTTTCATCGACTGTTTTTCGTAGGAAGTCCGCTTGCGGACGATCTTACCTCTTTGCTTTTACGGCTAATCGCTCGCTAGCTGCCTACTAGTGGCGTTGCTAAGCCTATCTGGCTCTTCATTTTTAAGCAGATCCGCCTGTTTGTTAATGCTTTCTGGGCTTTGTAAAGAGCTCTCCCTGACTCATTTCTCAAAACCTATAATTATCTATTAAGATAATTTTTTGCATAAAATTTATTGCTAAAGAAATAAATTTATGCATTTTGAGCTTTGTGAGTGAAGTTTCAATAGAAGAGGCCGCGATGCCGCAGTTCGATTTCAGCGTGCTGCGAGAGATCCGCAAACGCTCGGAAATGACACTGGGCGAACTGTCTTCGAGGAGTGGCGTATCTGTTGCCGTCATCTCGAAACTGGAGCGAAATCAGACTCAAGCTGAGGTCCAGACGCTTTACAAAATCGGTCGTGTTTTTGGCATGCGAGCGACCGATATTCTCACACTGGCTGAGGCTCCGTTGGCTAACAAAAAAGAATCCGAGGTCTATGAGTCGGAGGGTTTCCTGTTTCGGGCAGTCCGCTACAGCAATGCGAATTGTCTGTTGGGCGAAGCCTCAGAAGGTTCTCGTATTTCAAAGCCCGAAATTCATCACGACGATTATGAGATCTGTTGGGTCCTGAAAGGACGAATACGTCTCACATTGCCTTCCGAGACCCAGGAACTTGGACCTGGGCAAAGCATTCAATTCGACGCCATCCAGGAACATGTCTATGAAGTCTTGGAGGACTGCCAGTTCATCATCGTTCACATCCGAAAAGACAAGCGATTCTAATATGCGTATTGATCCTTCAATTACCCTTGAAGCTTTAAAGCCTGAGCTAGATCGTTTCTGGCGACTTTCTGGTCAGAAAATAGATCTGATCGACCAGCAATATGATTCCAATAACGGCTCGCCTGTCTTTACTATCAAAGGCAAATACACCACGCGTGGGTGGACCGAGTGGACTGAGGGTTTTCAATACGGCTCGATGTTTCTCCAGTACGACGCTACGGGCGAAGAACGTTTTGTAGAGCTTGGAAAAAAGGAAACCGTTGATCGCATGGCGACTCATGTCAGCCATGTCGGAGTTCATGATCATGGGTTCAACAACTTGAGCTGCTACGGTAATTGGTTGCGATTGTTGATCGAGGGGAAAGTAACGGGTTCGGAAGCGGAAAAGAATTTTTGCGAGCTGGCTCTAAAAGTCTCAGGGGCGACGCAGGCTGCTCGGTGGTCTGAAACGCATGAAGGCGGTGGATACATCTATTCTTTCAATGGACCGCATAGTCTTTTCGTGGATACGATTAGAAGTTGCCGCATATTGATGATAGCTCATCGTTTAGGCCATGTTTTGATGGGAGAAAACGATTCTCCCATCAGTCTCCTTAGTCGAGCCATAGATCACATTAAATCGACAGCGAAGTATAACGTCTTTTATGGAGAGGGTAGGGATCGTTACGACGAATGGGGCCGCACCGCTCACGAGAGCGTTTTCAATATGAATGACGGACGCTTCCGTTGCCCCAATGCGCAACAGGGCTTTAGCGGCTTCACTACTTGGACACGTGGCCTGGCCTGGGCTATGCTCGGATTTTCCGAGGAGCTGGAGTTTTTGGATACGCTTACGGATTCTGACTTTTCTGGAACTGAGGATAAAGCTGCTCTGCGAGAGATTTGCCTGAAGGCGGCTAGAGCTACCTGTGATTGGTTCATCGATAACACTCCTATTGACGGCATACCGTATTGGGATGGTGGAGCCCCAAACCTTCATCGCCTAGGGGATTGGAGAGACGCTGTCTCCGATCCATTCAATGACTGGGAGCCGATTGATAGCTCCGCGGCGGCCATAGGAGCTCAAGGATTGCTTCGGTTGGGACGCTACTTAGGATTGGATACGGATGAAGGCAAGCGCTATTGGCAAGCAGGATTGACAAGCGTTAAAAGCCTGCTTGCGGAACCGTATTTGAGCGTCGAAGAAGGCCATCAAGGCTTGCTCTTGCATTCAATTTATCACCAGCCGAATGGATGGGATCATGCTCCAAATCCTGATAAGGCCCCTTATGGCGAATCGAGCATGTGGGGAGATTATCATATCCGTGAGGTAGGGCTTTATCTGCAGCGCATGATTAAGGCAGAGCCATATTATACCTTTTTTGGATGTCTATCATGACAATGCCTCGTCAAATTCAGGATCTTTCTCGTCTTTGTATCCATACGATAACGACGAAACCATGGTCGATTGAAGAAGCAATAGATCGCTATGCCGAGGCTGGAGTAAAGGGGATCACCGTTTGGCGGGACACGCTTGAGGGGAGAGATGTTTCCGAGATAGGAGATCGCGTTCGTAGCAATGGGCTGGAGATTGTTTCTCTTTGCCGAGGAGGATTTTTTCCATCTTCCGACAGCCAAGAACGTTCAAAGGCCTTAGACGATAATAGGGAAGCCATTACCGAAGCCCAAGCTTTAGGAGCCCCATTGATTGTGCTAGTGTGTGGAGCCGATCCCCATCAGCCGCTCTCAGAGTCGCGTAAGCAGATAAGAGATGGAATCGAATCTGTCCTCCCAGAGGCGGAAGCTGCCGGTGTAAAGCTAGCGATCGAGCCGCTTCATCCCATGTATGCGGATACGAGATCTGCAGTAAACACGCTGCAGCAGGCCAACGACATGTGTGTGCAGATTGATTCACCTTGGGTCGGAGTAGCCTTGGATGTCTATCACCTTTGGTGGGACCCCAATCTTGAATCCGAGACGAAGCGCTGCGGTGAACTGGGAAAACTGTTTGCCTTTCATGTCTGCGATTGGAAATCACCTACCGAGGATATGCTGTTGGATCGAGGATTGATGGGGGAAGGTTGTATTCCTATTCGTGAAATTCGTGGATGGGTGGAATCGACGGGGTTTTCCGGATACAGCGAAGTGGAAATCTTTTCGAATCGCTATTGGGAAATAGATCAAGACCATTTTCTGAAACAGATAATCGAGGCTTATAAACGAAACGTGTGAATTTGAATTTTAACTACAATTAATCATGAAAGAACATCGAGTAGGCATTATCATGAACGGCGTAACCGGGCGCATGGGAACGAACCAGCACCTCATGCGTTCGATTGTCGAGATTGTCAAACAGGGCGGCGTCCGAGTCAGCCCTACCGAATCTATCATGCCCGACCCGATTTTGGTCGGCCGCAACGAAGTGAAGCTCAAGAAGCTCAGCGCGATGTCTGGCGTCGAGAAATGGACGACCGATCTCGATAGTGTGATGTCCGATTCCGCGTATCCAATCTATTTCGACGCGCAGAGTACGCTTCGTCGAGCCGACGCGGTCAAAGCCGCAGCCACTGCGGGCAAGCACGTCTACTGCGAAAAGCCGACGGCTGTAGATACGGCGACAGCCGCCGAACTGCATCGTTTTTGCGAGGAGAAGGGAGTCAAGAGTGGCGTCGTGCAGGACAAATTGTGGTTGCCCGGTCTAGTGAAGCTGCAGCGGGCGATCGACAAAGGCTTCTTTGGCCGCATTTTTGCGGTGACGGGAGAATTTGGATACTGGGTTTTCGAAGGGCATTCGGTGCCCGCCCAGCGCCCATCCTGGAACTACCGTAAGGAGGATGGCGGCGGGATGATCATCGATATGCTGTGTCACTGGCGCTACGTTCTCGATAATCTATTCGGCTCGGTGAAATCCGTCAGCTGCCGCGGCGCGACCCACATTAAGGAACGTGTCGACGAAGAGGGAAATCCGTACAAGTGCACTGCGGACGATGCAGCCTACGCGATGTTCGAGATCGACGGACCGGACGGCGAGATCGTAGTTAACTTCAACTCGTCTTGGTGCACTCGCGTGCGGCGCGACGATCTGCTGACGCTCCATGTCGATGGCGAGCAGGGATCAGCGGTGGCCACGTTGCGCGATTGCTACCTGCAGCACTACGGGAACACGCCAAAGCCGGTTTGGAATCCGGACATCGAGCAGCCGATCGACTTCTATGACGATTGGTCGAAAGTGCCGGAACAGGAGATCTACGACAATGCGTTCAAGATTCAATGGGAGCTGTTCTTAAAGCATGTGGTTTTGGATACGCCGTTTCGCTGGACCCTCCTCGAAGGCGCCAAAGGCGTGCAGTTGGCGGAAGTCGGCATTAAAAGTTGGGAAAAACGGCAGTGGCTTGATCTGCCGGAATTGTAGTGCGCTTTGTCTTCTGTCGAATGTCTTATGTCTGGGATTCGAGATAGCGAATGAAACCGCCGATTTTGTTGCGTACTTCGATGCCCAGAGCTCTTAGACGTAGAAATTCCTTTTCGTCTATATACTTGCAGTCAAAAGCGACGTAGAGATGGCTTATGACTTCTTCAGTAGATCCGCTGGCGATTGTCAGAAATTGCATGAATTCTTTGTCGTTTCGTCTGCCAAAACCTTCTGCGATGTTGGCCATTGCGGATACAGAAGCCCGCCGCATTTGATCTTTCAGGCCCCAATCCTTAGAAAGAGTACCGGTTTGAGACATCATATAGATCTCTTTAGTTAGCGTTCGAGCAGTTTTCCACGACTCGATTTCTTCAAAACTAGTAATAACCGACATATGGATTCCTTAATTCAAATCTCAAAAGGAAAGTGAAATGACAGAAGACACAAGACAGAAGACTAAAGACGTCGCCAAAGCGCGATGCGCTTTGGTGACGGGTGGGAGCCGAGGCATTGGCTTTGGAATAGCTAATGCTCTTGCTGCCGAAAACTGGGATGTAGTGATTAATGGAGTACGCGACGAGTCTTCTGTTTCCGAATCACTGGAAAAGCTCAGGGAGACGGGCGCAAGGGTCGCCTACGCTCAAGGCGACATAGGCTCAGCCGAAGGCAGGTCGTCAATTGTGGAGACGGCTCATGTGTTCGCAGGTGGATCAATTAATTTGCTAGTGAATAATGCTGGAGTAGCTCCCAAGGAGCGACTTGATATCCTGGATACGACGGAAGAAAGCTACGATTTCGTTGTCGGCACGAATCTGAAGGGTAGCTTTTTTCTTACTCAAGCCATTGCCAATGAGATGATTGCGGCGAAATTCAATGACGACGCTTTCTCGGCAAGTATCATAAATGTCACTTCGATTTCATCCACCGTTGCTAGCGTTAACCGTGGCGAGTATTGCATTGCCAAAGCGGGGCTTTCTATGGTGACGCAGCTTTTTGCTACCAGGCTTGGAGAAGTTGGAATTCCGGTCTACGAAGTTCGTCCGGGCGTGACGATGACTGATATGACGGCTGGCGTATCCGAAAAATATGACAAGCTAATTGAAGAAGGGCTTTGCGTGCAGCCTCGATGGGGGTACCCCAAGGATGTGGGAATGGCTGTCGCCAGTCTGGCTCGTGGGGACTTTCCTTATTCTACGGGTCAAGTCGTTATGGTTGATGGAGGTTTGACGATCCCCAGGCTATAGTTGGCTGCGATCACGCTCTTTTCCTGGCAGTCTTTACCGGAGTACAGGACCCACTGGATTCTCTCTCAACCATGACGGCTGGAATCGTCACATCCAACAAGGCCTTGGCTTCGCCTTCGATGGAGTTCAAAAGAATGCGGGCGGCTTCCTCTCCCATTTCTTCTGGATGGGCCGATGCGCCAGTTATTGTAGGATGTTCTTCGGTACAAACATTTGTCATATCGAAAGCAACGACACTGACGTCTTGACCCACTCGGTAGCCCTTTTGGAAAAGGCAATTGATCGCGCCTCTAGCCATAAGGCCGTTGAGACAAACCCAGGCAGTCGGCAGTTTTTCCTTTTTTGCGGCAGAGATGATTTCCTGAGCGCAGTCGTAGCCTTCCTTTCGATCCGCTCCTTTGGTCTTTTTAGAGAATTGCGGATCGAGCTCCAGATTTCGGATACGAAGCGCATTGTTAAGGCTAGAGCTACGATCGTCGTATCTTCCCATAGAAGAGTTACCGCCTAGCCAGGCGAACTTTCTGTGACCGAGATTATATAAATGATCGACCAGTTTTTCTCCAGACTCCTGCTCGTTTGATAAAACGGAATGACAATGTCCGGTAGCTCTTGCAGAAATGTACACAACGGGTCGATCCAGCTTTTTCACACTGGCCAGAAAGGCGGGTTGCACTTCTCCCATAATGGCGATGCCGCGGACCGAGTCGGGAATAGATCCAGGTGTCGTTAGACTTTGTTCGTCGATGTCGTCTTCCGATCCCAGAAAAATGGTCTTTATCTTTTTTTCCTTCAAGTGGTCATGAAGCCCTTGGTGAATATGACTGAAGAAGTTGCTCTTATTTGCCAGCTTGAGCGGTGAACGCAGAATGTATCCAATCGTTGTTGACGAATTGGCTTCCGAGCTTGTGTCGAGCTTCATCCCCCTTGGGGAATAGCCGTGCTGGGTTGCGTATTCCCAAATTCGCTGATAGGTTGCCTCAGACATCCCCTTCTTACGGCCATTGAGAGCCATAGAGATGAGAGCCTGGGAGTAGCCGAGCTCTTTTGCTATCTGAGCTTGAGAAATGCGTCTGGAGGAGGGATCTGACATCGAATTGCGAGCAACTTCTGTTAGATTTACTTATAGAATCAATTATAGTTATAAATCAAGTCGGAATCTGAAACTTGTAAATATAAGTTGATTATCAATCATAATTGCCTGAAATTTAAGTATTTACCCCTAAAATTAGCCGTTAGTGTATAAATTTTTTGTTTCTTTTCGGAATATTTCACTTGCCAAAGATTATATTTATAAGTTGATTGGCTTCAATACCTCACATAATGATTTCCCCCACATTCATCGATTGAACACCCACGGGTTTAGACGACCAGCTCCCCGTCTGGTCATTGTCTTAATTGTTACTCAAGCGAACTACAAAACTAACTACAAATGCATGCTCTAAGATCGCATTCCAAAGGTATTATCAGCGTCAGTCATAGACGCTTTTTGGTCATCTCGGTAGTTTTCGTATGTGTCTTTTCCATGTCCTTTTCTTTGCTAGGGCAAGAAGAGGTTGAGGAAGATATCGTAACCCTTTCGCCCTTTGTTGTAGATGCGTCGGGCGATGTTGGATACCGGGCGACTAATTCCACGTCAGGCACCAGCTTAAATTCGCGGATTAAGGATCTGCCGATGTCCATCGAAGTAATCAATCAGGACTTTATCGAGGACACAGGCGCAACCAATTTCGAGGAAGCCCTGGCTTATTCTTCCGGAGTTTTTCTAGACGACTTCACATCATCCGATGGCGTTGGCCTGGATGGCTCCAACACTCCAGGAGCCAATGTTTCTGATAGCGCTGATCGTTCTCCTTCATCTCGAGGGGGAGTTGGTGGACGATTTGATAACGTAACCATCATTCGCGGCTTTAACGTTCCTTTCCAAAATCGCGATGGCTTTCGCTATGGCGGTTTGATCGCTCAGTACGGGACGATTCTTGGAGGAATCATCGATACTTCAAATGTTGAACGCATGGAAGTCGTACGCGGTCCCAATTCGCTGCTCTACGGCATAGGCGTTTTATCCGGCATTGTTAATGTCATTCCCAAGAAACCGCTTTCTGCTCATGCCCAGTCCGCGTCCATCGGCTTTGGTAGCGATGGTTATCTTAGAGGAACCTGGGATGTTACAGGTCCCGTCACTGACAACTTCCTGGGAGGCGAGCTTAACTACCGTTTCGCCGGGGCTTTCGAGGAGCGGGATAGTTGGACAGACTTCAGAGGCAAGGAGCTAGAGTACTTTGTTGGTCAGCTGCAGTATCGTAATGATAAACTGAATATACTTCTTGAAGGACAGTACGCGGACCAGAAAGAAAAGGGAATAGGCGCTCAGCACATTCATGACAATCTGAACGCTGCGATTGACCAAAATTTCCGCAACGAGTTTGGCGAACAATTCAACTGGACCAAAAGCCTGGGTGGGTTGCCAGAGTCCTATCGTGTTACAGGACCGGATACCTACCATTTTCGTCGCGAGAATAATTTCATGGCCAACGTCGATTTCACGCCAATCGAAAATCTCACGATTTCCGCTGGCATGTTTGTCACCGACGCTGAGGAAGAGGAGTTCAACGTGAATATTTCCACCTTAACCAACCTTGAGAGAGCTTTTGATCTCAAAGGTGTTTTGATCCAGCGTCCCAATGATCCGAATACAGAAAATCCTCAAGCCATTCTTGATTGGATCGATGAAACCGTAACTATTTTTCCCTTTCTTGGAGAGACGGATCCAGATGATCGGCGCGATTTGACTGACTATCGTTTCGTTCGCTACTGGTGGGATAAGGATCCTGAAACTACTTCTTCCGAACAGTACCGACTACGGGCGGTTTATAATTTCGAGACCAACTTTTTCGGAGAGTCAAATGCTAAGCATACGATCCTAGTTGGTCGGCATGACATCAAAGACGAAGCCGATTTCACTCTGGGCAATGAGCGTATCAGTTGGCAGTTCGCTAGTAAGGGCGAGCTGGCAGATGACGATCCCTTCTTGACCAGAAATATCAACGATCACACTCCCATTCGCTACAATGGAGAGGCCTTGGGTCAGCCGGGGCGCGAGTATCGCAATGTCGAAGTGTGGTTCACTGGTCACTACGGCTTGTATCAGGGTCAGTTTTTTGATGATAAGCTTGGTGTCATTGCTGGAGTAAGGCATGATCGCTACCATTCTCGGGACAGGCTTTACGACAGGTTTGACGAAATCGCCGCCTTTGGACCCGACTACGACGGTCCCGCTCTGGAACTAGCCCCAGCTAGTGGTGTAGTTGTTAATCCTGACAACAATACTTTTGGTTTCTTTCCATTGCCTGAAGGAGTGAGTGAGTACCTGCCGAGCGCCGATGAAGCAGAGACCGAGACTACCAAGACCATCGCTCTTAATTATAAACTTCGCGACGACCTCACTATCTATGCCCTAAGGGCTGAGGGACTCACGCCTAACACCGGGGCCCGCGACGGCAATCTCGAAGGTCTGCCCTCGGAGAAGAGTACCAGTGAAGAGATCGGCATCAAATTTGACCTTATGCGAGGCAAGCTTTCAGGAACGCTATCGACCTACCGCATTGAGCGAGAAAATGCTCTTTGGAATTTCGAGTCGGCTCCTGCGCCAGCTAGGTGGGTTGGCGGCATAACGGATCCCGTTAATGAAGCGGATTTCGATACTGGCTTCAACCCCGCTTTGTTTGCTGAAGGAGTCCCGCTCTCTTACGGGATGGATAGCTTCTACTTTGAGCAAGAAGGGGTAGAGTTAAACAAAGTACTACGGTTTATCCGCGACGATCAGGGCGAAATTATCGGTAGAGAATTCGCTTTCCCGGACGGTCTGCTGGGTATCGAAGGGCAGAAATCGGATACGACCAATCCGCGCAATGTTGTGTACCTTGATTACGACAAACTCGATTTGCCGGCTATTGACAAAGATGGTAACGAAACAGGTCAAACCTGGCGCTACTATCTTGAGCAGGCTTTTGCTGATCGCAGTCGAAGCGAAGCGGATTTTCGTGATCAAGCAGGTCCCGATAATTTCGACCCCATGTTTTATGGTCGTACACGTGGCACTACACTAGGAAACAATCCAAGCCTAGATAATAGTACTGGAGCTAATGTCATCTACACCGACGAGGCGACCGGTTACGACTTGCAGCTTATCTACTCGGCTACCGAGAATTGGCAATTGATTTTCAACTACGCCCATACCGAGCGTGAAGCGACGGCGCCTTTTAGTCTGGTTGATGCCATCGATCCCGATACTGGGGCGAATTTCGGAACGGAGTATGATGTTTGGGTGCGAACTTTTGGTAGAGAAGCCTTTGGTCTAGAAGAAACGGATACAGATGGAGATGGTGTTATCGATTCCATTACCAAAAATGGGCAGCCTCTCTCCCTGGGAGATGTTAGTCCATTCGATTTGATTGGTGGATTGCAAGGAGTCAGTTTGTATACAGGATCTGAGGACGCTGCATCTCTCTGGACGAAATACAGCTTTACTGAGGGTCCGCTTAGTGGATTCGATGCCAGTTTAGGAGCGACTTATACGGGCCCAGCCGAAACGTCGATCCCTATTGGAGGACCCGATTTAGCCTCAAATCTTTTTCGAACGCCTGCAACTCCCGAACGTTGGAAAGTGGATACATCACTTAAGTATCGATGGAACTGGAATGATCAGAGTTATACGCTGAAACTAAATGTATTCAATTTGCTGGATGATCAGAAGGGCCAATCCATCATTGCCTACAATGATAGCGGGGCGCGTATTTTGCGTCGTACAGATGTCTACTATGCCCCACGCGGCTACCGACTTACGTTGTCGGTGAATTTCTAGACCTTTTCTCGCAACGGAAACCCCAAAGCGAAACCACAAAAGTCAAAAAAAGCTATAATGAAAAAAATAATACTAACCATCAGTTCGCTCTTCGTCGTCGGTTCGCTTTATGCGGCGTGGGACAAGATCGATGATTTGGAAAACGGTCTGTCCGATGATTGGAGTATCTTCCAGGAAGTGGATAACTTTCAGACCGAGCCCAGCGCGACCGTAGTCGCCGATCCCTTCGGTGCCGGCCAAGGAATGGTCCTGGCTATCAATCCCGGGGTCGCCTTAACAGCTAGCTCGCTTAATATGACTGTTGAGCGACAGCTTCCTCCGAGTCAGCAAATTGTTGACCCAGTAACAGAGTCCAAGTTGACCACCCTCTACTTTAAGGTCGGCCGCCCCACTGTTGGTGGCGTTCCTGGCGAAGTCGATGTTACTTGGGGAATGGCAGCCGAGAGCGCGCGCGACGGCGATACAGGCCTCATGGGCTATGGCAGCTACTCTGTGTTGGGTCGATACGAGATTAACGGCATTATGGATATACGCGACTCTGGCGACTATATCGATTTGGTTACCGAGGCTCTCGGTACAAACGTTTATTATCAGGTTTGGTTCGTTATCGACCATTTTACCAACACCTTTTCCCAGTACATCCAGGGCGGTACCGAATTTGCTGTACCCACCTTGGTCTATACGGGAGCAACCTATCGTAACCTGACCACCGACAATCTCGAGCATCTGCTCTTTATCACTTCTGCTGGTACAATTGATGAAGCTAAGGGTAAGGACGATCTTTATTTCGACGATTTCTACATCGACCTCGATGGAATGAATCTGACTACTCCATCTTCCAACGGTGGCGGCGGATCTACTAATACTTCCAAGCTAATCAATATCTCTACCCGGGCGAATGTTGGCACTGGCGACAATGTGCTCATTGGCGGCTTCATCATTGGTGGAACCGAAGCCAAGACTGTTCTGATCCGCGCTGTTGGCGCCGAGCTTGTTGCTCAGGGCGTGCAAGACGGAGCGTTCCTAGCTGATCCTCTCGTTCAGATTTTCTCCGGAGGCTCAATTATTGCTCAGAATGACAATTGGGATGCCGATGACGCGGCTGGCGTTACTGCCGCAGGAGAGCAGGTCGCAGGTTTCCAGTTGGAAGCTGGTAGTAACTCGGCAGGTATTGTCATTGAACTTCAACCTGGAGCCTACGGCGCGATCGTTGTGGGAGCTGATGGTGGAACGGGCATCTGTCTCGTCGAAGTATACGAAGTAGAATAATCTCAGTACTCGTTAGACGCTAGCGCCGGACGTTGCAGCCGTCCAGCGCCAGCTTTTAGAATGAATAAACATTCAGCGGAGCAGGCAGACATTCCTGACGCCTGCTCCGCCTTTTTGTCTAAAATCATAGCTCGCTACATGAAGTCAATCTGCCAATTCGCCTCTAGCTCTTCCAGTCTCGTAAGTTGTTTGTCGGTATCGCTCTTACTCTCGGTGAACCACACCCTCGCTCAGATTGAGGATCCTATTCCTGACGCGATAGAACGAAGCAATATCATCCTGCAAATTGAGGCGTTCACCCAAATTCCTGCCAGCGCAGGTAGCGCCCCTCTGGCCAGGATAAACCATTTGAAGCCAGCTGGTGATGGCAGTGGGAGGCTTTTCGTGAATGATCTCAACGGCATTCTGTATTTGGTATCCGAAGACAATGCTAGTATTTATCTCGACCTAGGAACAAGTGTAAGCGATTTGGCGACTTCTCCTGGATTGGGAACGGGATTCACTTCTTTTACCTTCCATCCGGATTTCGCGACGAATGGGAAATTCTACACAGCCCATATGGCTCCAGCGGGTTCTGGAGTGGCAGATTTTACGGGGCCGGTTGAATCAGCTCCCATAGCCTTGCAGGGGGTGATTCTGGAATGGACGGCAAACAATCCTGCAGCTAACGCTTTTTCCGGTACGAATCGGGAAATTCTTCGTATCGATCTAACTCATACAATTCATGGTTTACAGGAGATATCCTTTAATACTGCAGTGGATCAAGCAGACCCCGACTACGGCATGCTATACATTTGCGTCGGGGATAGCGGAGCTACCATTCAAGGATTTCCAGAAAATGCCCATCGACTGGATTCCGTCCTCGGAACGATCCTTCGTATCGATCCCATGGGATCGAATAGCTCTAACGGACAATATGGAGTTCCTGCTGACAATCCATGGGCGTCTGATGGCGATCCCACTACCTTTGGAGAGATCTGGGCCTACGGTTTTCGCAATCCACATCGTATCAGTTGGGATGCAGCGGGTGATGGCAAATTGCTTTCCGGCGATATAGGAGAACGAAACATCGAAGAGGTGAATTTGATAGAGCCTGGATTCGATTATGGATGGAATTTGAGGGAAGGCACCTTTGTTATTAATCCCGATTTCGATCAGAATCCTCAGAACGGAACGCGCGACGAAGTATTCGCCTTGCCCGATAACGATGACACCTTAGGCTTCACGTATCCTGTCGCTCAATACGACCATGATGAAGGGCAGGCTATCGTCAGCGGCTATGTTTACCGAGGTCCTGACGCCCTTCTTATGGACGGGAAGTTCCTCTTTGGCGATATCGTCAACGGACGACTTTTCGCTGTGGACGCGGATTCCCTGGCTCAGGGGACCCAAGCTAGTATTGAGGAATTAACCCTCGAGTTTGAAGGATCCACTAGAACGTTGCTGAGCATCGTCTCTGACTCGCGAGTGGATTTAAGATTTGGATACGATGAGGAAAACGAATTGTACCTTTTAGAGAAACGAAAGGGAATGGTTTACAAGATAGCGGGAGCCAGATTAGCTTCCACTAATGGTGGAGGCTCTACGAGTGGCTCGAGGCTGATAAATATTTCCACTCGAGCTGATGTTGGAACGGGAGACAATGTTCTCATCGGCGGTTTTATTGTAGGAGGTACTGAAAACAAAACGGTTCTGATTCGAGCGGTTGGTTCTGAGCTTACGGATCAGGGAGTGGCCGATGGGACATTCCTTGCCGATCCTCTCGTGCAGATCTTTTCGGGAGGCCAAGTCCTGGCTACGAATGACGATTGGGATGCCGATGACGCGGCTGGCGTCACCGCTGCGGGAGAGCAAGTAGCTGGATTCCAATTAGTAGCTGGCAGCAAATCCTCCGGCTTGGTTATCGAGCTCGCTCCGGGAGCCTATGGAGCCATTGTTACGGGGGCAGACGGAGGAACCGGTATCTGTCTCATTGAAGTCTACGAAGTGGAGAATTCGAACTAGCTATTATCGATCATTATAAAATGGATACGGTACCTGAGAAATTCATCACTGCTTACGACTATACCGTCGTCGGATTCTATTTCGTATTCATGATTGTAATCGGGTTTGTCTTTCGCTCCTTTGTCAACAACACGAGCGACTACTTCCGTGGCGGCGGGAAGATGAAATGGTGGATGGCGGGTAGTTCCGCTTTTATGGTGCAATTCAGCGCCTGGACTTTTACGGGAGCGGCTAGCAAGGCCTACAACGATGGTACGCTGATCTTTGTCATTTTCTTCGCTAACGCCTTGGGCTTTGTCGCGAACTACCTATACTTTGCGGGCAAGTTTAGGCAATTGAGGGTGATCACGCCTGTGCAAGCCATGCGGGAACGCTTTGGCAGGACGGCTGAGCAGGTTTTTACTTGGCTTCAGCTCCCTATTGGTACGCTTTACGCCGGTATATGGTTGAATGGCTTGGGAGTATTCTTCTCGGCTGTATTCGGCTTCGATATTGAAACGACGATTTGGGCTACTGGCTTGGTGGTGTTGGCCTTGTCGGTTACTGGTGGCAGCTGGGCTGTGGTGGCCAGCGATTTCATGCAGGTGCTTGTCTTGATGCCCATTTCCATTGTGGCGGCTGCCTTTTCGCTTCGCGAAATCGGAGGGCTAGGGCAGTTGGTAGAACAATTCCCCAGCGATCGTATGTTTGGAGGGGATACGGTTTTTCCTACACTCATTTGGATTTGGGTAGTGGTTATTGTCATCAAGCAGTTCGCTTCGACCAACAATATGATGGACGCTTCGCGCTATCTTTGCGCGAAGGATACCAAGCATGCTCGGAAAGCGGCTCTTTTGGCGGCATCTTTATTCATCATTGGTCCGGTAGTATGGTTCATCCCGCCTATGACGTCTGCCATCTTGATTCCTGACATCGGAGCCATGTTTCCTCAGCTGAAGAACGGTTCGGAAGCAGCTTATGTTGCCATGTGTATCCAAGTTCTCCCTGCAGGTATGCTTGGATTGCTGATGTCTGGAATTTTCGCTGCAACGATGTCTTCAATGGACAGTGGACTCAACCGCAATGCGGGGATTTTCATTAAGAATTTCTATCATAGCGCCTTGAGACCGCATGCTTCTGATAAGGAGCTGCTCTTCGCTGGCAAGATAGCCTCTACCGTATTCGGAATTCTGATAATCCTTGCTGGAATCAAGTTCAGTCAGCTCAAGGATATCGGGCTCTTCGACCTCATGCTGCAATTTGGCGCTCTGGTTGCGATTCCCACTCAGGTTCCGCTGATTTGGGGAATCATCGTAAAGAAAACGCCGGACTGGGCTTGCTGGGTGACGATTGTGCTTGGCTTATGTGTGTCTTTTCTCGTCAAGAAATTTATCACACCCGAATTCGTTCAATCGACACTGAATCTAGCTGAAGATTTTTCCCGTCGCGAGGCAGCCGACCTGACAACCATTCTGGGGGTAGTCATTAATCTGACCTTCGGTTCGGTCTTTTTCCTTTCGACAACCAAGTTTTACAAGGAGCCTTCCGAGCCTCGCTCTACTGAAGTCAACGAATTGTTCAGAAAACTGGATACAGAAGTCGTGTCTTCCGAGAAGCCAAGCGCCTTGGACCAGTCGCAAGGCAAAGCGCTCGGGTTGCTGTCGGCAATTTACGGAGGTTTCATTTTCCTATTGATGGTGTTGCCCAACCCGCCGAGCGGACGCCTGGCCTTCGCTTTTTGTGGAGGATCTCTCTTGGCCATAGGTTGGGGTTTGTGGCAGGCAGCGAGCAAGGAGGGCAAACATGCCGCAAGTTAAAAAAGGCATCGTCAAGTTCGCCCCCAATCGCGTTTGGCGAACCTACTTGGGCGGTCGAGTCCTCGATCAGATAGAAGGTCGAGCAAAACCCGAGGATGGTCACTATCCTGAAGATTGGATAGGCTCTGTTGTCGAAGCGCGCAATCCCGGCCAGAGGCCGAGCGGGGAGGGCTTGGCTCGAATCGAAGGAGAAAGTGATCTGGTATTTAGAGATCTACTACGATTGGATAGCGAAGCGTTGCTGGGGAGCGATCTTGATTGGGAAGAGAGTCTCCAACGTCTGCCACTAGTCAAGTACCTCGATAGCGCCACGCGTCTTCATTTCCAAGTTCATCCGACAAGCGACTTCGCTCGCCAAAAACTGGGCGCGACAGCTGGAAAAACGGAGGCCTATGTTATTCTAAAGATTCGGGACGAGGTTAGGGATCCTTATATTTATGCAGGCTTTCAGCGGTCACCTTCGCGAAGCCAGCTTAAAACTTGGATTGAGGAGCAGGATATTTCAGCTATCGAGTCCTGCTTTGACCCGATCCCAGTAAAGGAGGGCGACGTGTTCTTTATTCCTGGAAGTCGGCCTCATGCCCTAGGTCCTGGGATTCTAATGCTCGAGATCATGGAGCCATCTGATTTGGCGGTTCGCTTCGAATTCGAGAGGGAAGGCTATGTTATCCCGGAACAAGCCCGATTCATGGGACGCGACTTGGAGACGGCTTTGGACGTGTTCAACTTTGAACCCGTTTCCACAGAGAGCTTCAGGCGCTCTCCGAAACGTATCGAAGAAGACGAAACCGGCCATCTGGATGAACTTATCGGATACGATTTAACGTCCTGTTTCTCCGTAAGAAGACGGCATGTAAAAGGGTATGTCGAAAAGTCTGTATCCGATTTTCACTACATCATTGTTGAAAGCGGATCCGGAGAAGCTCGTCTCGAGAATTTTACTACTAACTTACACCGCTGGGAGAGGTTTTTCTGTCCGGCTGGAATCGATACCATTGGATTCCAGTCGGAAAGCGGAATGACGCTTCTGGAATGCTACCCCAGCAAGAAATGAATTGATCCATTCAAACGAAAAAGATGAAGGAAAACATTATTTGCCTAACGGATATCGAGGTTAAGACCTTCTTCCCCAACAATCAGTTCGGAAAAGTGAAGGAGCTCTTAGGCTCGCACATTTGCATAAATCCGGAAGAACTGAGTGGAGAAGAGCAATGGCTTGATGTTCTGAAAAAGTATAATCCGGAAATCATCGTGGCGGCTTGGAAGACACCGGCGCTGCCGGATTTGCTTTCCGAATTGGCACCAAATTTTCGATACCTTTGCTATTTGCCGGGATCCGTTAGGAAGATAATCCCCCGATCGATTATCGAGAATGGGGCCCATGTAACAAACTGGAGCGGATCGGTCAGTCGCACAGTGGCGGAATGCGCAGTTTTGCTGGCTCTCTGCTGTATGCGGCGCGTTCGCTACTGGACGGAAGAAATGCATTTCAAAGGAGGCTGGAAAACGGCTGAGACCACAACTCAGTCTCTTTTCGAAAGGCGGGTAGGTATCCACGGTTTTGGCTTGATCGCTCAGGAAACCGCGAAATTGCTACGCCCGTTCACCTCGAACATTTCCGCTTTCTCGCCAAGCGTTCCGGACGAGATTTTTCTGAAGCACGGGGTCAGTCGATGTGATTCGCTTGAGAAGCTATTTTCCGAAAATGACGTTATCGTCGAGCTGGCTGCTCTAACAGAGCATAACCAGAAAATCATTACAGAAGAGTTGCTTCGATCGCTTCCAGATGGAGCGGCCTTTGTTAACGTTGGTCGAGGCGCGGTAGTTGATGAAGAGGCTCTGGCCAGGGTAGCCTCGGAAAAGGATCTTCAAGTGGCTTTGGACGTTTACGGAGTCGAGCCCTTGCCTAAGGATTCGCCTTTTCGAGGCATGTCAAACGTGATGCTTCTGCCGCATCTCGCAGGACCGACAACAGATCGGCGTCAAGACGCTGGAGCTCACGCCTTGGAAAATCTGCGTCGCTATCTGCAAAGCGAGCCTCTCGTCGATCAACTGACGGTTGGCATGTACGACCGCGCCTCCTGAAGCGCCACCAGCATAGCCTAATTTTTTCTAGCAATGAGCGTTCTTGAAGATTTCGATTTCCATCCAACTGCGGTAGCCAACCCGCCAAAGCATTATCGTGCATGGCAGGACCGTGCCCGCAAGCTTCTCGAACCCCTTCTGAATTTGATGGAGGAAGGTAGAGCCGACTTGCCGATCGAAGGACAAGCCAGCGACCATGACGCGAATGCCGATCGTCTGGAGTCCTACGCGCGACCTTTGCTGCTTTTCGCTCATTGGCGCTACTCTTTAGATGTGTATTCGGACGATAATGACAGAAATCTGTCTGTAGCGATGGAGAATTGGTTTGTTAAAGGTCTCATTGCAGGGACCGATCCTGAATCGCCGCGTTTTTGGGGCTATGCGGCCAATTTTCATCAGCATTCTGTCGAAATGGGTCTGATGGTAATTGGACTCGAACTTAGTCGAAGCTGGCTTTGGGATAAAATGAGCGCAGATCATAGGGACCAAGTCCTTGCTTGGCTCGAATCGGATGTCGGGAACGGCCACCATTGGAATAACCACATGTTCTTTGGCATCTTCGTTATGGAATTCCTCTCAAAGGAGGGAAAAGGGCGTCCTTCTTACCGAGCGGTTATTGATCGATGGTTTGATGAGCTCGAGGGCATGTACCATGGGGAAGGCTGGTTTATGGACGGCATGAACCAGGCTTTCGATTTCTATAACGCGTACGCTTGGCACTTTTACAGCGTTTGGTGGATTCTGCTATACGGAGAACACGATCCTGTTCGTTGCGGGCTGTGGGCTTCTTTCACCAAAACTTTTCTCAAAGATTATATCCATTTTTTCGCTACATCTGGAGAGCATCCAGCATTTGGTCGTTCTATTACTTATCGCTTCAACGCGACCGCTCCTTTCGGCTTGGCTCAACTGGCAGGTATAAGCGATGTGGATCCCGTTTTGGCTCGAACGATTTGCGATCGGAATTTGGATTTCTTTATAGAAAAGCCCATTTATCAAAGCCAGGGTTGCCTTTCCTTAGGCTGGTACGACGAATTTATAGAAATGGTGGAAACCTATAGCTGCGGGGGTTCTACTTACTGGGCTGCCAAGGCCTTTGCCCCATTGTTGCTTAAACCCGATGATCCGTTTTGGAAGGAAGAAACGAGAGCTCTTCCATCCGAGCAAAGCGATTTCTCTAAAGTATTTCGTATCCCCTGTTTGATTACGAGAGCCACTGAAGGCGATGTGGAGATTATTAATGCGGGTTCTCAAATCGCCTCGGTTAATACGCGCTTCGGCCCTTACAAGTGGGGAAATTTGAGCTATCGTTCTGGTTTTGGCTTTCTTATTGGCGTCGATAAAAATCATTGCCCTGTCGATGGAGGACTTACGGCGGAAAATCAGAAGGATGATTTCGTTTACGGGCGTCACTACACTGCTCCCATTGCCGTGGAGAACGATCATATGGCTTGTCTCTACAGTCTGGGCCAAAAGTTCGAGCAATTCCAGGTTTCCGTCGAGACACATATGTGGTGGAAAGCTGGCTGGCAGCTAGTGTTGCATCAGTTTATATCCAAGCAGCCAGCCGTTCTACGTCATGGTGGATATGCCTTGTCGAGCGATTCGCCTGATTCTTTCCAAGTTGTTCGAACACAAAACGACTACGTTCTAACAATGACAGGTGAACGAGGGGTCGCTTTGCAATCGATTTATGGATACGGCGGTTTTGGCTGCTTTGAAAGATTAAGAGAATCCGATGGTCCTCGTCAGCATATACAAGCCCCTTTTCATTCGCTGGCTGTCTTGGAGAGCGAGGTTGGCGGGGAAAGTGGTGTTCTTGTTTGCTTAAGTTGGGCTGGATCGACGCGAGAGGAAGGGATGCCGTGGAAGGTGGAGTCTTTGGATTCGGGTAATTGGCATTTCTCCCATCCGGTATTGGGCGACTGGCTTATTCGAGATGAGGTCCTTCCGGCGTTGGCATGACTCGGGAGGATCGCAAAGGCGTTCTATTGCGCGGCGACGTCCCTTGTCCTCGAATATTCTGCAATGGATCGAGGCTCTTTTCTTTTCTTGTGTAGGCGTGTCGTGTCTGAAGGCCGATGCTCTCTTTAGCGAGGGTTTCGATTATTTCGACGGGGAGTTGCAAGTAGCTTCTTCTAATCTATGGGCCCAAACTCAGATTGACGATGCCAATCCAGAATTAAGCATAGCCGGTGGAAAACTGAACTGGGATTTCACAGGGCAAGTAGCTGAGCCTCCAAATAATGGATACTACGGAGCTGTTTTCGATGAAACAGGAATCAGTTCAGGTGTCCTGTATACCTACTTCGATCTTGAGGTAACCGAGGCTCCGATTGGTTCTGAAAATACGGCGGGAATCTTTCTTGGGCTTTGGAATGGCAGTGGAGGCGTCCGATCCAGAGTCTTCCTTGCAGCAGTGCCGGACGGGGATGGGAGTATCGTTCCTGATCGTTTTCGATTGGGAATTACGAAGCAGTCGGGCAGCCGTTTCGATGCAATTTATTATCCTTCTGATTGGGCAGAAGGAACGACGCTGACTGTTTTAACGAAAAGCGATTTCGATACGGAAACCGTATCGCTTTTCATTAATCCTGAGTCTGAGGACGATCCTAGTGTCGTAGCTAGTGATGGATCTTTCCTTACCATAAAAGGTGTGGCTGTTCGCCATCGGGACGAGTCTGAGGAAGGCGAAAACATCGGCGTGTTTCGCATCGATAATCTGGTTGCAACTCAGACTTTTGGCGATTTTGAAGAACCCCCTGATCTCTCGCCCAATCGACTTGCGGCTGCAGGGGTGCCTGGGGCTGTTTCGATTAATTGGAATGACCGATCGCGAGACGAGTCTGGATTTCGCATAGAGCGTCGCTTGTCGGGAAATAGCGAATACGAAGCGCTAGCAATTGCCGATCCGAATCGAACGCACTTTCTGGATGAAACAGCTTCTATGGGCCTCGAGTATGAATATCGAGTGGTCGCTCTTAGCGAATCCGAGCTACCATCAGATACAAGCGTGGTGGCAAGTCTATTTCAGGAACTAGAACCGTTATCACCGCTAAATATCAATGTGGGTTTCACTGATCCAGATCCCTATGTTTTTAATGCAGCTTTCTCGACCCAACGCTTCGGAATTTATGAAATTGAATCTTCGCAAGATCTTCAGGATTGGAAGGTGATCCAACAGTTTGTTGAAATGGAGGATGACGAGTCTGGTTCTTTGTTCTTTGGCAATTCGGATCGCGAGTCCTTTGTAAGAGTTAATGCGAATCGATTTTCCGTACCGGTTGATTCGATTGGATTAACCGAGCCGTTTCGTTTGCCTGAGAATCAAGACGGGTCCGATTTCAATCTCTTGGACTTCGGAGCGACGTCGAACGATTCCGACGATGACGATGCCCAAGCATTTCGTTCGGCGCTGGATGTAATGGAATTTGGAGACAAGCTAGAGATTCCAGGAGGCCTATACCACTTGAAGTCCACAATTTTAGTGCCTAGCGGGATGACGATTTACGGTGAAAACTCTCCGGAACTCCGAACGACAGGGATCGACATAGGTATTCAACTGCTTCCTGGCATCAGAGACGTCACCCTTTCAAGTTTCGCAATAATCGGCAGCGATGAGTCCCTATCTTATGCGGTTTCGGTTGGAGCCCCGGATGAGGGTGGGGCCGAGCGAATTTGGATTAAGGATTTAAGATTGGAAGGCTTTTTGAGGAATGGAGTTCGGCTACGATCTACGAGGCATGTTAAGGTCGAAGGCTGTCGCATTTCCGGAGCGAAAAACCTAGGGGGTGGAGGATTTGGATACGGGGTTGCCTTAAACGATGCGGCTTGCCACGAGAACTGGATTATCGATTGTTCTATCGGACCGCTTATCAGGCACGGCATTTTGATTCAATTTTCTGCTCACAATAATCTCGTTGAGAGAAACCTCTGCCTGAATACAACCCTGGATGCCTACGATCTGCATGGAGAAGACGAATATGCCAACGAGCTGCGTTTCAATTCAGCGATTTGGGATGGAGATCCTACTGAAAGCGGCAAACCGGCGGGATTCGGTATTGGAAACACGGGAGCTACTCACGATAATTCCGGACCCAACAATTGGATACACAATAATTTCGTTCAAGGCTATTCAAAGGGTGTGGAGGTTATTCAAGGTTCGCATATTCAATTCATCGATGGAAATGAACTGATTGATAACTTAGAAGCAGGCATAAAAATCCACAACGGTGGCGGTAACAGTATCTATGCCCGAAGAAACGCGGTTTCGGGGAGCGAAACGGGGATTCAAGTTCAGCGTTCGGCTGCAAATCTGGTTTTAGAGAACAACGTGATCACCGGAAATGGAACTGGGATCATCACTTCCAGCGACATCATCGACTACCGAATAAGGAGCAACGACCTGCGTGGAAACGACTTTTCTGCCGATTTAGGCAGTGCCGAAGGTGATTTTTCCAATAATTTGGAATAGGAGCTAATTACTCCAAGCAGGTTTACTGAGCTTACTTAATGATATAGGTGCCGCTTTCTTCGAGCTCTAGCATTAGTGAACCATCGGATGCACGAAAGTCGATGGTCTTGCCGTCTAGGCTTACTGAAGTGATGGGTCGATCCACCTGCAACCGGATCTTGCTCAGCTCTTCCAGAGCTACTCCCAGTTCGATTTCGTCTCCAAAGCTAACGGCCAATGTCACGCGTTTGTCTGAGGCGAAAAGGGGAGATCCTTTATAGTAGAGGTATCGCGCTGACTGAGCGACGGCTTTAAGTGGCTTGTTATCTCGCTCTCGAATCCAGGAGAAGTCGCCGTCGAGCATAATGTCGCCTTGTCGGCTTTTTCTCTCGGAATGAGACTTTAGAAAAACATCGGTATGCGACTCGGAGGCGATTCTTGCTGCAAGCAGCTTCTCGGTCGAGAGATCTTCTATAACAGGCGGTTCATTGTCAGGACCAAGCGGATACAGGATTTGACCAAACAACGCTCTTTGCCCGACTTTTGTCGTTTTGAGTGAAGGGAAGCTAGCATAGTCCGATTTGATGTATGTCTTTTCGGTATCCAGAATCTCGATTTCCGAGTTCGGGCTCAGTTGAGCTGTGATCAAAGTCGCTTTTGAACCATAGCTATCGTCTTCGTAGTTCCAATGATACAGATCGCCCTTTTGATCGAGTTGACTGCGGCCACTGTGAAAGTATACCTTGAATACGCTTTCAATCCGATCTCTTCCATTATCCGGACCTGAAACCTCGTCGAGCACCAGAAAATATTCGTCCTGGATAAAGGCGATGCTGCGTTGAGCCAAGCCTACTGACTCCCCGAAGTAGCGGCGGAAAGGGGCGCTTTTCTTTTCAAAGTCGAAGAAGGAAGTGTTAAGTCGATCTTCTGAGGGATTTGGCTGATTCTCCATGAAATCGCCCAGCGGGATATCGTCGAACGTGATGGTGTTATGAGCCTCTGGACGTCGATAGTAGCTGTAGCGCATGTCGTCGCCGTAACCGCTCCTGGTGTATCCGCCATCCGATGCCATCATCTGATTCTTGGCGTAAATCACGAAACTAAGCGTGTCGTGATGATCGTGATTATCAGCTTGCGGTACGCCATGAAAGAGCAAGTAGAATTGATTTTCTGGCTCATTCAGCCATGAGTTTCTGAAATAGCTTTGTCCGCCTTGCATGAAAATGGTGGGATCCGCAGTAGGAGCGCTTGCTTTGATGGAGGGATTGTAGGTAATAAGTTCATACAGTTCCTTGGGGTAGTCCCAGGTAGCCCCCGTATAGTTGAATCCGCTTATCTTTTCGATTTCTCTGAACGGCTTATAGTCAGTGTTATGGAAGTTCCATTGCAGGATTTCTGAAAAGGGGATTTCCGGCGCCAGGAAAGATCTGTGGTTTTCGAAGGCTTTCGCGACCATCTGAGTAGGGACTGGTCGGATAAACGAATCTTCGATGTTCATAACCCATCCCTTGGCGTTCCTGCCGATTATTCCCCATTCGAAGGTTTCCTTGAAGTCTTCGAAGTAATCTACGCCTGAAACATTTTTGTAGTGATAAAGAAAGGGGACGTAGTTGAGCCAGGAGAACACGTAGTACATATAGCCTTCTCGATAGATCCCGTCAGAGCTGAAAAAGTATCGAGTGTTCCGATTTGCCATCTCCATCGCTTTTCTAAACCAGTCTTTAGCATCTGGCTCGTCGGAAAAAGTGAGAGCGAAGGTAGCCAGCCCCCAAGCTGGCTTTGAGAGATGATTATGTGGTCCTTTAGCCCAAGTTTCCAGGTCGTTGTAGGTTACTCTAGCCTCCTTGAGGAGCCGCTCGCGGATGAGATGGTCTTCGTCTTTGCTTAGAAAGGGCTGGATGAAATCGTAGGCAGCGCAGATCGTTTGGGCCCAGATGCCTCGATATATCTCGTCGACGGATTTATCTACGCCATCTTTTCGCGGATCTAGATCGTAAATGGGGCCGTCGTAGGCTCGGAGCAAAGCCTCCTTGGCTCTTTCAATATACCTCTGTTTTAACTTGGGATCATCCGTCATCCAGGCCATGAACGAGCAGTAGAGAGGAATCTGCGTCATCTCTCCATAGTATTGGTGGATACGCCGGTTGTTGGCCTTGGCCAGCTCCGGAATACGGACTTGATCGTCCGGAATGATTTCGGGAAAGGGCGATGAGAGGAAGCGGTGATGCTTCACCTTCTCCCAGTATGCGCGGATCGTTTCGTCATCATCCAGTTTCGCCTTGAAAGCCTTCAATTCGTTCTCGTTGAACCAGAGGGAAGGCCGTACCTCCTGACTTGGGGCAACCATTTCCGTTTCGACCTCGAATCCTGAATACGAATTCCAATTGGCATCCAAAAAGTCCTTTCCCGCATAAAGACATGGGATGACACAAAGCGCCCCGGAGATGAAAAGTGAAACGTATGCTAACTTGAACCCCGTTTTCATCGCGGAATTTTAGGCTGAGTAGACTCCTCCGTTGATATCCAGCGTTGAGCCTGTAATGAAACCATCGTACTCGGAAGCTAAATACAGAACAGCTCTGGCCACGTCGTCTGCATTGCCAGCTCGACCGATGGGTATGGTTGCAACGGTTTGTTTGGCCGATTCATCCGTGGTATGAGTGTTATGGAAAGAGGTTCCCAAGATCAGTCCAGGCGCGATGGCATTGACTCGGATTCCCTCTGGACCGAGCTCTGAAGCGAGGGCTCGAGTGAAAGTAAGAATGGCGCCTTTGCTCGTCGCATAGGCGAGAGAACCCGGATGGCCGCCTTTTCTTCCCGCCAAAGAGGCTAGGTTTACAATGCTGCTGTTTTCGTTTTTGGAAAGATGAGGCTGAGCAGCCTTGGTTACATTCATCATGGAAGTGAGGTTGATGTCCATGACCTTGCTCCAGAATTCGTTATCCATCTCGTGCAACCATCGTCTGGATACCAAAGATCCAGCGTTGTTCACGAGAATATCGAGCCCCCCAAAGGCATCGATCGTTTGGTCTACCACCGAGTTGGCCTGGCTGTTGTCAGTTAAATCCCCGGACACAGCGATGCTATCGATTCCTCTCTCTTTAGCCCAGTCGGTTAGTCTGTTGGCCGTTTCATTGCTTGAGAAATAGTGGATGGCAACATTGCTACCCGCTTCGATAAAGTGGCGCGTAATGGATTCGCCAATACCTTGAGCTCCTGCGGTGACGAGGACGTTCTTGCCTTTTAGTTTTTCCATCATATCCAACCGAGGTCTCTAGCTTTTTCCAGAACGGTACGAAGTTCATCCAAGTAGGGATGCCATTTCTTCTCCCACTCTATGGTTACGTATCCATTGTAGCCATCGTTGCTCAACAGCTCCAGAGCTTCTTCCAGTGGAAATTCGCCTTCGCCCAGTTGCGTGTAGGTGTAGGGATGTCTAGCGGATGGCTTCGAGACACTGTCTTTAATGTGCGCATTTCTTATGTAGGCCTTAAGTTCCTCCCAAACGGGCTGTACGGCTTCTTCACCTTTTTTCCAGGTGTGGTGCGTGTCCCAAATCAGATTAACTTTATCGAACGCATTGCTGATGAGGGTCTGGCAGGCTTCCAGGGACGAGAGGGCGTCGTGCGTTTCAATGGCGATGTTAGTCTGCCAGCCGTTGTTGTTGCGAATCGTCTTCCACCAATCGAAGGTCTCCATGGCTTGAGCTAGCGAATTCTCGTCGAGATCGTGCTTGACCTCGCCACCGTCGAAAACGCGAAGCCATTTGACATTCAAGCCCTCCGCCCAGGGAAGGAATTTCAGAAAAGCGGCGCGGGATTCTTCATCATTGCCGATAAGCTTTAACGATGTATCCAAACAACTGATGCTTACCTCGTGCTCGGCTAGTATCGTCAGAACTTTTTCCGGCGAGCCAAACTTTTCCTGGAAGTATTTAGGAAGATCGAGTTCGTCTTCAAAGACTCGAGCTTCGAGGTTTCGAATCCCGAATTCCGCAGCAAGCTTACAGGTTTCCTCGAGAGAGAGCTCCGGGCATCCCAAAGTGGAGAATGACCATTTGAAATCTGGATATCTAGTGCCAGTCATTTTAAATTATAATTATAATTAAAGTTCCTAAATACAAACGAAAAATAATCTTTTAATGAGTAAAATCAGATTTTGGTTTTTTGGTTGGTCCTTAATGGTAGCCATCCGCGGCCCATCTTATCTTAATTAAGTTAACTAATTTATAATCAATGAAATAAATTGAATCGAATGGAAGTTTTGGATTTCATTGCTCTTTTCTTTCGATTTGACCGCAAAGTTTCCCTTTCACTGATAAATCCAAGATTAAGCCGATCTGTTGTTGACTAATAAATATAAGTAATGGGAGAATTGTCCCATGAAAGCGTGGCTATTGGGGGCTCTTTTTTTCGCGATTGAGCCATTATCATTATCCGCTCAAGTCCTCATTGATCTGGATTTTGAGCAAGATACTGTTGGTTCTCAGCCTCAAGACCAAAACTTCACCTTTTCTCCGAGTTCCAATTCTTCCGCGAATGGGGCTGAAGTAATCGATTCGGTATCGGATCCCGGTCTGCCGATTTCAGGAAAAAGCCTGTTGGTCTACGATCTGGATGGTGATGGAGAGCAAGGTACTCCTACGCACTTCAGATTTCCATTAATGGACGGCGAAAATCTTTCTCAAGTCCGTCTCGATTTCGATTTTCGCGCTGCTTATTCTTCAAGTACCGAAGATCTAGATACAAGAATCCACGTCGCTTTAGGTAGGGCGGGAGATTCGCTAAACAATTCCGATTTCAGACCATTCGAGTTGAGGTTGCTTAATAACGGCATGCTTGTGGTAAATTCTATCAGCGGTTCGGAGACCGTTGGTCAATATGACTCGGGTTTATCGAATAGCGTGACAGTCCTCGCGAATTCGCGCGATTCGATTTTCGCGAATTACGATTTTATCGATATCGGCGAAGGGAGTCTGAGCCCGAACACGCTTCATGTCTTCTTGGAGACTATTAAGCTTGGCGAATTTGATTTTCACATCACCCCAGATCCGGAAAATGCTCCTGGAATCAAATTTGACGAGCAGGACGCGGATTTGGGCCAGATCGCCTTTTACCAAGATTCAAAGCGTCAAGGGGGAATGGTATTCGACAACATACGTATCAGTTCCTTGCAGACCAATACGACTCCTCCTTCGGCTCCGTCGGATCTGGCTCTCGTTGATTCAACTCCTATCAGTATTTCGCTCTCCTGGATAGATAATTCCGACAACGAGATCCGTTTCGTCCTCCAGCGAAAAACCAAGGGATCTGCTGAATTTCAACAGCTAGCTATTATCGAGTCAGACGTTGCTAGTTTTATCGATGAATCTGTGCTTCCAGAAACTGAATACGTTTATCGTGTGTTTGCTGATAATGGATTCCTTTCCGAAGCCTCTAACGAATTGGAAGTCGTGACAGGCGTTCAGCAGCTGCCGTTAATTCTCGATCAATCTTCCCCTGAATTCTCAGTCTCAGGGGTTGCCTTCGAGATCTCAATTTCCGCCTTGGGAGAAGCTCCTCTTTCCTATCAGTGGTTCCAAGGCGAGAGTGGGGACGTTGCTAACCCCATCGAGAGCTCGATTAGCGAGACTCTTGGCTTGAAGCTTGGTCCTGGAGTGAGGCGTTTTTGGGTGAGGGTTTCCAATAGTAATGGTTTTGCGGACAGCGAGACCTTTGAAATCGATCCCTACACGCCGGTCGCTCGTCTGGCGGAAAACGCGGATTCTTTGGAGGAGGCGATTTCGGATTCTTTGCCGGGCGATACTATCCTGTTGGCTAGTGGAGTTTGGCTGGATACGGTTATTGAGTTTGAAGGAAACGGCTTAGCTGAAGCCCCGATCGCGCTTCGAGCCGAAACTCCTGGCAAAACGATTTTGAAAGGCGAGTCGCGACTTGAGATCGGAGGACAGTGGCTCGTTGTTGATGGGCTTGTCTTCGAAGGAGCGTATTCGGGAAATGATGACGAAGTAATTCAGTTTAGAGCTAACGGCGTTGAAGCTACAGATTGTCGCCTAACCAATACATCCATTTTCGACTACGTTCCGATTGATGGCGATAGCACCGATTGGGTGTCTGTCTACGGCAAGCGCAATCGCGTTGATCACTGCTACTTCACTGGTCACAACGTGAATGGCGTGACTCTTGTAGTTTGGCTAGATGGCCAGCCAAACGATCATTTAATCGATTATAACCATTTCGCGAATCGAATCGATGGAGGAGAAAATGGCTGGGAGACTATTCGTATTGGCACTAGCGCTACGTCAATGAGTTCATCCCGTACCGTCGTTGAGCGCAATCTTTTCACTCGAGTCGATGGCGAGATCGAAATAATCTCAAATAAGTCGGGCGACAATGTTTATCGTTACAATACTTTTCTGGAGTCTCGCGGAACGCTTACCTTGCGTCATGGAGACCGTTGCGTTGTCGAGGGTAATTATTTTCTCGGCGGCTTTCGTGACGGAACAGGTGGGGTTCGCGTAATTGGACGCGACCACCAGGTAATAAACAATTATTTTCATGGGACGACAGGCCGTGATGGAGCTGTCATCACCGTCTACTCAGGGGTGCCAAATTCAGCTCTTAACGAGTACTTCGAGGCAGACGACGCGCTTATTGCATTCAATACATTCTTCGACAATTCCGGCCCCTATATCGAAATCGGGTCTGGCTTCGGAACAAGGGATCGTACCATTCTCCCTCGGAACGTGTCGGTGGTCGACAATTTAATGGATGCCGGATCTCAAGGTTCTGGATCGTTTGTATCCGGCGTAAATCCTCAAGATCAGACATTTGCGGGCAACCTTGTTTTCGGGCGAGATTTTGGCGAGAATCTAATTTCTGGATACGTTGAGATAGATCCTGAATTGATTTTCGATGAACTGTTAGGTGTGGCTCGCATTTCTCCTACCAGTCCTGCTATTAACGCGAGTTCGATGAGTATCGATTCTTTTGCTTTCGATATCGATGGTCAAGCTCGCGATAGTCTACCAGATGTGGGAGCTGATGAGGTATCCCCAGAACCAATACGCTTCCCAGGTCCTATTACCGCATCACAGACAGGACCTTCTTATTTGAACGCTGATCGTCAGCTTTCGGGTTCAGCGTCTCGCATGATAAATCAATCCGCTCGGGGTAGAATTTCCTCTGGAGATGGGATTATGATCAGTGGTTTTGTAGTAGGCGGATTTGGCAAGAAAAGGGTTTTAATAAGAGGCATCGGTCCGTCATTGCAGGCTCAGTCTGTCGCAGAGGCTGCTCTTGACGTCATGGTCTCAGTATTCGATGGGAATGGACTGTTGATTGCTGAAAACGATGATTGGGGCGATTCTCCAGATTTTGTTTTGATATCACAGTCGGCTGATGCCATTGGAGCTACGAAGCTTTCGCCAGACTCTAAAGATGCTGCCGTGATCCTGGAGCTTGACGCTGGCTCATATGGAATCCTCTTGAGCGGTCCCAATGGTGAAATTGGAAATGGATTGATCGAGATTTACGACTTGGACTTTGTTCCTTGATGGCAGTTCTCTGAATGGGGTTGGACTGCCTCTGTACGACACCTTTCCTAGAATAGGCCTGGATTAAGTTCGTTGCCAATCTGTGGCTTTGGCGGCATATCTTGAAACTTCATTTGCATGACCTCCATAGCTGAATCTCGTCTTTCTCTTTTCCATCCTCTTGTTCAGGAATGGTTTGGGAAGAAGTTTGGCGAGCCTACGGACATTCAGGAAAAGTCGTGGGGACTCATTGCCTCTGGAGAACATGCATTGATTTCAGCCGCAACGGGGAGCGGGAAAACGCTAGCAGCATTCCTTTGGGCTATCAATCAGCTTGCATCAGGGGAATGGGAGTTGGGTCAAACCCGCGTGATCTACATTTCGCCTCTCAAGGCGTTGAACAACGATATTCGGCTAAACCTGCTCGAGCCCTTGGCGGAGTTGAAGGAGGTTTTTCACGATGAGGGGCTGGATTGGCCGGATATTCGAGTAATGACGCGTAGCGGCGACACGGATCAAAGCGATCGTCGCAAGATGCTCCGCAAGCCACCGGAGATACTCATCACTACTCCGGAAAGTCTGAATCTCATGCTTACTTCAGCCGATGGTCAGCGCGCTTTGCTTGGCGTGAAGTCGCTGATTTTGGATGAGATCCACTCCGTGGTAGGAAGCAAGCGTGGGGTTTATCTGATGACGGCGGTTGAGCGGCTAGCCCACTTAAATGGCGAATTTCAGCGTATCGCGCTTTCCGCTACCGTACGACCAATGGAAACAGTCGCCAAGTTTGTCGGAGGATTCGCTCAAGAAGACGATCGCTTTCGTCCACGCGAGGTAAAGCCGGCTAGCTCGTCACAGATTAAGGAATACGCTATCGAAACGCGTTTTCCTGAAGAAGCTAACGAGGATTTATCCGAAGACGATTTCTGGCACCCCATAGTGTTGGAACTAAAGCGGATCGTAGCGGAAAACAACTCGACGCTTATTTTCGTAAACAGTCGGCTTTTGTGTGAGAAAATCGCCCATAAGATCAACATGGACGAGCCCGCGCCTATAGCGTATTCACATCATGGATCGCTTTCAAAAGAGATTCGCTTTGCGGTCGAGCAACGCCTTAAGAACGGAGATCTCAAGGCGATTGTGGCCACCAATTCTCTGGAGATGGGAATCGATATTGGAGCATTGGATCGGGTGATTATGGTGCAATGCCCCGGTTTGGTGTCCTCGGCGATCCAGAAAGTAGGGCGGGCTGGCCACCAGGTGGGAGCCATCAGTCAGGCTACGCTTTTCCCAACTCACGGCAGAGACTTTCTGGAGGCAGCTGTATTATCAAAAGCGATACAGGATCGCGATATTGAACCTGTGCGTCCTATTGAGTGTCCCTTGGACGTTCTGGCCCAGATTATTGTGTCCATGGTAGGTTCGGGCAGTTGGGATATCGATGAGCTATTTTCCGTCATAAAGTGTGGTTATCCTTATCGTGATCTGCAGCGAGAGCCTTTCGATCTTGTATTAAACATGCTAGCCGGTCGCTATGCGGCGAGTCGGCTTCGGGAACTAAAGCCACGCATTTCGATTAATCGTAGTGATAATTCAGTGACGATTCGAAAGGGGGCTCTGCTCGCCTATTATTTTTCGGGTGGGGTAATCCCAGATCGTGGCTATTTTCACCTTCGTTTGGAAGGTCCGGGATCTCGTATTGGCGAATTGGATGAGGAGTTTGTCTGGGAGCGGGTGATAGGCGATGTTTTTACTTTGGGAGTCCAGACTTGGCGGATCGAACGGATTACCTACAACGATGTGTTTGTGTCGCCCGGAGAAGGGAAGAGCCTCATGCCTCCGTTTTGGCGAGCAGAGGAGTTTAATCGGGATTTTCACTATTCGTCGCTTATTGGAAGGTTTCTAGAGTGGGCCGATGATCGTGTCGAAGACAAGGATTTTGCCGAAACCCTGGAAAAGGAATACGCGTTCGATCCCGTTACCTCCAATGCCTTAATGGATCATCTGCGTAAGCAAAAACTGAGTACGAGGCAGTCTTTGCCTCATAGGCGCCACATTCTGGCCGAGCTTATCGATGCCGCTCCGAGCGGAGCGCCTGGCCAGCAACTTGTGTTGCACACTCATTGGGGAGGTAGAGTGAATCGACCTTTGGGATTAGCTCTCGATGCTGCATGGGAGGAAAAATTCAAGCATCGAACCGAAGTCTATGTAAACAATGACTGCGTGGCTGTTATGATTTCCGAGGATATCTCAGTCGATGAGGTCCTGCGGCTTGTTCACAGCTCGAATGTGGAGGAAATGCTTCGTCTGCGACTCGAGAATTCAGGATTCTTTGGAGCTCGTTTTCGCGAGGCATCGGGTACGGCTCTTTTGATAACCCGTCAGAGAGCCGGGCAGCGGCTGCCCCTTTGGCTAAGCCGCATGCGATCGAAGAAACTCCTGGATTCGGTTCGTCGCTATGATGATTTCCCGATTATGCTGGAAGCCTGGAGGACCTGTCTGAAGGACGAGTTCGATATGGAATCCTTAAAGCGGGTCCTAGTCGAATTGGAACAAGGTTTGATTGAAATCTCGTTCACCAAGACATCTGCTGCGAGTCCATTCGCCGCTTCCGTTGCTTGGCGTCAGATCAACGACGAATACATGTATGACAGCGACAATCCTACCGCTTCGGAAAACTCGAACTTGCGTGAGGATCTAATTCGTTCGGTAGCTTTCGATGATGCTGTGCGGCCTACGATATCCGAAAAGGTGATACGCGACTTCGAAGCGAAGCGACAACGTCTTGCTCCTGGCTATGCTCCCACAGACGAGCTGGAATTGAAGGAGTGGTTGAAGGATAGGATTGCTTTAGACTCGGTTGAATGGGAACAATTAAAAATGGCAGTAGGAGTGGCTCTACGCCGCGATGAGGAAGTTCAATCGCGGCGTAGAGCCACTCCTACAGATATATTTTCGAATTTGGAAATCGTTGCTGCCGACCTTGTCTATCTCGAAGAGGAAGCGGACCGCTTTGAAGCTCTATTCTCGTCCGAGCCTGATCCTGATCTTTTCATCGAGTGGATCTCCTATTTCGGGCCTGTATCCATTGAGCGCATCTATTCTCAGTTCCCCTCTGGGAATGAAAATGCGAGTAGCTTGTTCGAAGCTCTGGTCGATGAGCGCCGATTGGTTGCTGGGAAAATCGTGAAAGGTTCCGACGAGTCTTTCATTTGCGAATACGAGAATTTCGAGACTTTGCTTCGCATGCAACGAGCTCGGAATCGTCCGACCTTTGATCCTTTGCCCCTTCATCAATTGGGCCTGCTTTTGGCTGAACGCCAAGGTCTTATAAAGTCTGATGATGGTGAAGAGGGCGTTTGCCAAGCCTTGGAGTCGCTTTCTGGATACGTTGAACGAGCGACATTATGGGAGGAAGAATTTCTTCCAGCTCGCGTGCAGCATTATCAGTCTTCGTGGCTGGATAGTCGTATGGTTTCGGACCAGATCGAGTGGATTGGTAATGGAGAGAGTCGCTTGATGTTTGGCTTTGGTGATGAACTCGATTTGGTTCGTTTACCCGTATCTGACGATGAGCTTTCGTCTTCGGAAAGCGCTATCTTGAGTACGCTTATTTCTTCTCGGGGTGGTCGTTTCGCTTTCCATCATCTGCTTAACGATTTGGGCCTAGATGCTGGTGAGCTCGAAGAAGGTTTGTGGTCGCTTGTTTGGAAAGGAAGAATCAGCAACGATTCGTTCGCCGCAGTCAGGAAAGGAGCGGTTGCAGGTTTTTCCATCGGCGAGGCAACCAAAGCTCAAAATCGGAAAAGGGAGGCAACCGCTCCCGTCAGAGCGAGAATGGGTCGTCGCACGCGCATGCTTTCGTTGGTGAATACTATTATGTATCCAGGAAACTGGTATGCTTTAACGGAGATTGAAGATGCGTCTGATGAGATAGAAGGTCTTGAGAAGCAGAAGGAGCGAGCCCGTATTTTACTTGATCGGTATGGCGTTTTATTTCGAGAGCTTCTTACCAGAGAAGCAAAGGGCTTTCAATGGAAGGATGTATTCAAGGCTTTGCGACTCATGGAATTGTCTGGCGAGATTCTTTCCGGATCTTTCTTCCAAGACATTTCTGGGCTTCAATTTTGCTCACAGGAGGCTTTCAGGCGTTTACGAAAGGGCTTTGATTCCGATCCCATCTATTGGATTAACGCTTGCGATCCTGCTTCTCTTTGCGGGATCGGGCTCGATGCTCTTAAAGGCGTACTGCCTAAGAGACTAGCTTCTTCGCGAATCGTTTTTCGTGGGCGCGAATTGGCTGCGGAAGTTCAGCGAAATGGAAAATCCCTTTTCTTTCATGTTCTGCCAGAAGATGAAGATATGCTGCAAATTCTCGAAGCCATTCGGGATTTATTTATCCGGTCCTTCAATCCTTACAGCAGCATTACCCTTGAGCTGATCAACGATGAGGATGCTCGAAATAGTCCTTATTTGGATTCGATCAGCAGTCATTTTCGACTGCACAGCGATCACAAGCGTGTCGTGATTGAAGGGATTAGATGACTTCGCTAGTTTGATCCGATTGGATCAAAAATCTGGATACATCTCTGCCTAGATAGTCCGAGGCTCCTTCGATGGTAGTGAACAGTTCGAGGGTGTGTTGGCGTTTGACGGCGTTTTTATAAATCGTTGCTAGGGCCGTTATCATGGGGCTAGATACGAGACCTGCCCATCGACCGCTTGAAAGTTTCATGTCGACCACCAGGTGAGCAAGCTGCTTTGCCTCTTCCGGGGTCATGGTTGTAGTTATGCCTCTCCAATCGCCTATGCCATCGAACGAGGGATCGAATGCTGCGTCTCGACTTAGATTAAGGTATGATTCCTTGGCAAATTCCAGTGTCACCGGCCCAGCGCATCTGAATGAAACCAACCTATCGTCAGAGAATATCTTGTAGTTGAAATCCATTGCACCCTTCCTCGATGAGACACTCTTTTACCGTAATCCGTTTTAATGTCAATTTAAGAGGGCGCTTAAACCGAGTGTGTCACCAAAAAGCCTATTAGCTTTTTAGTCTTACGGATTATGTTTCGGTGGAGTGGTTTCTTAAAGGTAAGATGTCCGAAATCGAAGAGCGCTTATAAGTCTGAGCGTGCTCTTTATTCCCTCTATTCTAAAATCAAGGTCGCGTAATTTTTCTTGCCACGTCTGAGCAAGATGTATTGATCAAAGTGGATGTCTTGGGGTGTCAATTTTGCCTGCTGATCCTGTATCCGAATATTATTTACGTTTACTCCGCCGCCTTGAATGTCCTTACGGGCTTGGCCTTTTGAAGGCGACAAGCCAGAAGCGACTAAAGCTTCGATTACGGGAACACCTTCGCCATTTATATCCGATCTTTGGATACTCGCGTTGGGAATCTCAGCCGCTACGTCTTTGAAAGCGTTTTCGGTTATGCCCTCGAGACCTCCTCCAAAGAGGATGCGGCTTGCTTTGATAGCGTCCTCCGTTGCCGCTTGCCCATGGACCAGCGATGTCATTTCCAAGGCCAGAGCGTGATGGGCTTCACGGGCTCCTGGATTTTCCTGGTGCTTGTTTTCCAGTTCATCGATGGCGATTCGATCCAGAAAAGTGAAGTACTTCAAGTATTTGATTATATCTTTATCACTGATGTTAATCCAGTATTGATAGAAGCGATACACACTTGTTTTGGCGGCATCAAGCCAAACGGCGCCGCCTACACTTTTTCCGAACTTGGATCCGTCAGAATTGGTTATGAGAGGGAAAGTAAGGCCGTAGACAGTGTTGCCTGATTTTTTGCGAGTCAGCTCTGTGCCTACGGTAATGTTTCCCCACTGGTCCGTACCTCCGATCTGGAGTTCGCATTTCTCTTCCTTATTCAAATGATAGAAGTCGTGGCCCTGCAACAGCATGTAGGAAAATTCGGTGAAGCTGATGCCCACATCGCGATCTTCCATGCGGGCTCGCACGCTTTCCTTAGACACCATGGAATTGACCGTGATGTGCTTTCCCACGTCTCGCAGAAAGTCGAGGAACGAAATGGGAGCGGTCCACGAGGCGTTGTCGACTATTTTGGCGGTGTTGGAAATGTCCTCGCTAAAGTCGAGAATGCTAGTCAGTTGCCTCCTTACCTTGCCTACATTATGCTGAAGCTCCTCCGGCGTCAGAAGCTGACGTTCCGAAGCCCGTCCTGATGGATCGCCAATGCTGCCCGTGGCTCCTCCAGCTAGGACAATAGGGCGGTGACCATAATTCTGGAAGCGTCGCAGGCCAATCAGCGGTACTAGGTTGCCAACATGGAGGCTATCAGCCGTCGGATCGAAGCCGGCGTACAAAACGATGGGTTTCTTCTCCAGACGTTCCTCCAATACGTCAGGAGCCGTACAATCAGCATACAGACCGCGCCATTTCAGATCTTCCAAGATGGTCATAAGTTGGAAGGTTTTGGAAAGAATATAGAATCCTGTCCAGCGATTATCTTCCAGCGAGGATTTTGATCAATCGTCCAAGTCGTAGATCTCGAGGAGGCCGATGCCTTGCTTGTCTGGGTTGCTGCTTGTCATGATCGCACCGTAAATGCCTGGCTCGAGGGTAACGATAAGACCTGCGTCCTGAGAGTTTTGAGTCAAAGCAAACGCTCCAATACGGTTGGCCTCGCTTTCTATTTCGGCATCTGACCAATTGTCGTTCTGGGCTATGAGCTGGCCATTCTGATATAGAGAGATGATCGGATCGGATAGAAAATCCGTCACGTTTTGCTCTGCGAGTCCAGGACCTACTCCGCGAATCAAAACCGTCTTGGGGCCGTTTCCATCGATCACGAATCCCCCGATTAAGGCTCCTTCGTCTTGGGAGACGTATCCTCTGCCGGATAGGTTTCGGTATTTCAAGCTCGGTACCAAGTTATCGGATACGTAATCGAGATAAAGTTCGATTAGGCTGATTCCTGGATTTTGAGGATCGGTGGCGCTGTGCGCTCCGTAAACGCCAGCCTCTTGCGTCAGATAAAGAGCTGTGTCTAAGGAGGATTCATCCAATTGGAAAGCTCCGAGTCGATTGGTTGCCGCTATGGCATCGGGATTGCTATGGTCAGCTTCCAGAAAGGCGATGGATTGCGAGCCTTCGAAGGCTCGGAGAGAAGTTTGAAGTAGAGGATTGTTTACATCTTGTTCAAGTAGACCGGGGCCAATACTTCTGGTAAGCGAACCCATTTGATCGCCAGAGCCATCGATTACGTAGCCCGCGATCAGGGTTTGTTCTCCGGGGCCGGTGAAACCGCGAAGGGACAGGTTCGACAGCCAGGATTTCATTGGGGCTACTTGGAGCTGAAAACTAGCCACAGAGACGTTTTGGTCGTGATTCGAAATTTCGAGCGAGTATTCCCCACTTAGGATCGAGCGTACCGGTGGCAAGTTAAGCCTGGGGCTTTTTTGGTCTGGAATGGGCTGACCATTTTTCAGCCATTGATACCTGGCTCCACTGATCGTTTCCAGGGGCAGGGAGACTTCAAAAGCGTCACCAGTTTCTAATGACACTATCGTATCTTCCAGATCTAGAGTTTCCGATAGTCCAATGGCGACGAAGCGTTCGAGACTGGCTGTCTCTTCGTTGAGATAATAGAGGCGATCAAGCGCGTCTATAGCCATAATCCGGGGAATGGCTTCGCCATTGATATCTCTTACATTGAACAATTCCCCAGATGCATCGAATCCTTTGAGAAATCCCTCATGATTGAAGACGATTGCCCCGTTGGAGAGCATATGAAGTGTTGGTATAAAATCGACAGCTAGCGAACCGAGGTCCAGGTTGAGGAGCCTTTCGCCTGATATATTATAAACAATCATCTTCTTGAGCAGTCGATGATCTTCGCTTACAAGCAGGCCAACCATGCCTGAGTTCCCAATTAGCTGTGCTTGATATTTCAGTTCAGGAATCGAAATGTCTTCCTCGTAGGCAGTAGTATCGAAAATTTGAATAGGATCAAGATTGGCATCTAAATGGAGGATATTCAGTTTGCCGAGCTCAGGCTCACTCGAGAGTGCTGCGATGTATCCACTTCCAAGCTCCTTGAACTGATCGATATAATCTTCAACGTGTACTCCGTCAATCTGCTTTAAAATATTTCCTTCCCTGTCTTGTACTTTCAAGTGGGTATCTTGGTTATCAGGAAGAGGAATGATCGGGCTCTGAGAGACAAGAAATCGGCCATCTTCCAACTCGAATATGTGAAAGTGTGGCGGCAGATTTGGCGTGTAACGAGATGCGCTTCCATTGTCCTCAATCCATCTCAAACTGGAGGCTAGTCTTCCTTCAATAATCATGACACCGCCTTGACGGTCCGGTTGCAGCGCCTTTGTAAAAGTAGGAATGAATATTTCTGGACCGAGAATAAAGTCTCTGTTGGGCGACCCATCCTGATGGAGTAGAGTGATGTTCTCGAAAACTTGGTTATTATATAACATCCTCTCGGTATCTCCCGTGATGTAGAAGTTCCCCAAAGGGCCAGACGCAAGGCCCCAAATGCTTCCAGGTCGCCGAAATTCCAGAAACGATTCCAGGTTATGGGGCGACTCAAGGCTTATCTTGGCTAAATGGTGCGAATCGAATTCGCCTTGAATATAGAGTTGACCTTGGCTGACCGCGTTTGAGCTATTTGCGTGGAATTCCCAGTCATCAGGCAGTGATATTTCCGTATGTTCCAGGGTTGAAAGATCTAAAAAGACGATATTCGTTTTCTCGATTTCTGGCTTGCTCGTAAAGATCAGTTGTTGATCCGTCTCGACAATAACACCTGCGAAAGTTGGCTCTTCTTCTGAAAGAGTAATTCCTTTCACGAACTCGTTATTTTCATCGAAAACGGCAACAGAGTAGTTAACTCCTAGCTGGCTGAATATCCAGGGTCCCGCAAAGAGCACCTGGCCGTTTGGCAGCGGGACGATAGCGTCTACCTGGTCCGCATTAACAGAATCAAACGTTTGCGTAATGGCGCCGCTTGTATCGAGCGAGTGGATAACTTCGCTGAAGTATTTGACATAGAGTGTTCCGTCGAGCGCCTCGGCTATGATCTCGACGTTCTCGTTTGGTTTAGGATCGATGAACTCTGGATTGATCGAGCCATCGGCGTTAAGACGCAGGATGTTGAATGCCGAGACGCCGCCATCCATTATGTATCCACCGATTTTAGACGGAAATATATCCCATATATTGGTATTTTCCAAGTCTAGGGCCGAAACAAGGGTGTCGCTAAGATTGCCTTCTTTATCAAGCCTTAGCCAACGTCTAGTACCTCTCGGCTCACTGAGGCTCAAGAGACTCAGCAGCCAACCTTCCGAACCGAGATCGAAAAATCGAGGAACTGAAAATCCGATTTCATCAACGGCAGCGAGCACGTTTTGAGAGAATGGGGTCGGATTGCCTTCACTATCCAGAGTAACGAGGTGTTCAATTTCACCTTCAAGTGTCGTTGGAAATTGGACGCCCAAGAACAGTCGATCTTTGGCATCAATCCCCATAAAATTGATGCCTATTCTTTCAATAACGAGAGGCTGGAGACTGTACGATTCGTCTCGCTCGTAATCGAATGCCATAGCTGGGGTTATTCGAAGAGCGAGCAGAACTGCCAAAACGAGTCCCGCCTTCACATAATTACACCTGACCACAACAAAGCTTAAATCTGACTTCGACGTGGAAATTAGCAAGGCAATTAGCTGCTTGTAAAATTCTTAGCTTGGCCGACGCTTTGGATTTGCCTCGGATTTCGAAATCTTAATGCTTTGCGGTTCTATTTCGACCTAATCCTTAATACACAATCATTATGGCTATCGCAACAGGCGTAAAGGCTCCTGATTTCACCTTAAAATCCAAAAACGATGAAGGCCTGGCCGACATCACTTTGAGCGATAATTACGGAAAAACGGCTACCGTTCTTCTCTTCTTCCCACTAGCTTTCACGAGTGTTTGCGAGGAGGAGCTTTGCTCTATTCGCGATTCTCTGGCCGATTACGAAGGGCTGAATGCTCAGGTTTACGGTATCAGCGTGGACAGTCCCTTTGCCCAGGAGGCCTTTGCCAAAGCCAACGGTTTCAATTTCCCGCTGCTCAGTGACTTCAACAAAGAGGTGAGCGCGGCCTACGACGTGTTGTTTGAAGATCTTCTTGGATTCAAAGGCGTCTCCAAACGTTCAGCTATTGTCGTCAGCAAGGATGGAGATGTGATCTACAGCGAGTCGAGCGACGATCCGAAGCAACTGCCCAGCTTCGATGCCATCAAAGCGGCGCTTGCTGGTTAGTTCTTTCTAGATTTTCGAGGGGCGGTTTCCGGCGAGGAAACCGTCCTTCTTGTTTCACGCGTAGCAGCTTGCGGCTCCACTATTCTTCCTTGGCAATTTCTCCTCTACCATTTGCGTTCAGCATGAAAAATTGGAATATTATTCATTATCGTTATTCTTATTTTCTCTGTTCGTCCTTAGTTCATAATCAATGGTTTAAACTAATTCATTGCGACCTATGAGCGACCTATCAAATCCGCTAAATTCACTAAAAACTTTCAATTCCGGTACGGCGGGCGAGTCCTATTTCTACTCTCTGCCCTCGCTGGAAGAAAACGGCATCGGCCCCGTTTCCAAGCTTCCGGTTAGCATTCGCATCGTATTGGAATCGGTATTACGAAATTGCGACGGTTCTCGTATAACGGAAGAAGACGTTAAGACTTTGGCCAACTGGAAGGCCGCTTCGCCAGCCAAGGTGGAGATTCCTTTCGTGCTCTCGCGTATCGTGCTGCAGGATTTTACTGGCGTTCCGCTCTTGGTAGATTTGGCGGCCATGCGTTCGGCCGTGGACCGTCTTGGCAAGGACGCTTCCATGATAGAGCCGCTCGTTCCAGTAGATCTTGTAGTGGATCATTCGGTACAGGTTGACATAGCGGGAACGGCTCAGGCTTTTCAGCAAAACATGGCCATCGAATTCCAGCGCAACATGGAGCGCTACGAGTTTCTCAAATGGGGACAGCAGGCCTTCGATACCTTCCAAGTCGTTCCTCCAGGAATCGGAATCGTCCACCAGGTTAATCTAGAGTACCTTGCCAAAGTCGTGCATGGAAAAAAAGTCGATGGCGGCAGTATCTTTTATCCTGATACGCTGGTGGGAACAGATTCGCATACTACCATGATCAACGGATTGGGGGTAGTCGGCTGGGGTGTTGGCGGTATCGAAGCGGAAGCCGGAATGCTGGGCCAGCCGGTCTATTTTCTCACTCCCGAAGTGGTTGGTGTTGAGCTCAAAGGAGCTCTGAAGGAAGGGGTGACCGCTACTGATCTCACCCTAACCATAACACAAAAGCTGCGCGAGCTCGGCGTAGTGGGTAAATTCGTCGAGTACTTTGGCGACGGAGCTAGAAATCTCTCTCTAGCTGATAGGGCAACCATTGCCAACATGGCGCCTGAATACGGAGCGACGATGGGCTTTTTCCCGATCGACGAGAGGTCGCTTGACTACCTTCGCGAATCGGGTCGCAGCGAGGAGCAAATTCAGATCATCCGATCCTACTGCGAGGCTCAGGGAATTTTCGGCATACACGATGCAGGAGAAATTGAATACACGAAAACGCTGAC
>JANQKI010000228.1 GCA_028281165.1 Opitutaceae bacterium
TCGCAAAGCCTCGTCGACGCCTTCGCAAGCCAGTGGCTCTACCTTAGAAATCTCGATTCCGTTACGCCCGATTTGAGACTGTATCCCGATTTTGACGACAACCTGCGACAGGCGTTTCGCAAGGAGACGGAACTGTTTTTCGAGAGCATCGTCGAGGAAGACCGCCCGGTAACAGACCTCCTCAGCGCCGACTACACCTTCCTGAACGAACGCCTTGCTCGCCACTACGGCATACCGCATGTAATCGGCAGCCATTTCCGCCGCGTCGCGCTGAAGCCGGAGTACAAGCGAGGCGGCATATTGCGACACGGCAGTATCCTTACGGTGACGTCTTACGCTACGCGTACCTCGCCAACCATTCGCGGAAACTGGATTCTCGAAAACATACTCGGAACGCCCGCTCCCCCTGCGCCGCCCAATGTGCCCGCTTTAGAGGAGAATATCATCGACGAATCCTTGCCCATGCGAGATCGACTAGCCCAGCACCGAGCCGACCCAGCGTGCGCCAGTTGCCATGATCTGATCGATCCCGTAGGGTTCGTTCTAGAGAGCTACGACGCGGTAGGTCGCTGGCGCGAATTCGAGCATGGCAGACCTATTGATTCAGAAGGAGGGCTGCCGGACGGCAAAGCGGCGAACTCCATCGAAGACCTTGAAAGCGGCATTCTGGACCGCCCCGATCTTTTTACCCGCACTCTAACCGAAAAGCTTCTCACCTTCGCCCTTGGTCGCGGCGTGGAGCCCTTCGACGCTCCAGCCGTGAGACAAATCGTTCGCGAAGCGGCAAAAGACGAGTATCGTTTCTCCAGCATTATCACGAGCATCGTCCAAAGCGATCCCTTCAGGATGCGCGTGGTCGAATCGAGCTATCTCACCGCCAAATAAAGCCATGATAGGTTCCAGTAGCCAAATCCACTCGAATACGCTATAATTCTCAACGCCCCAGAAATTTCGAATAACGCCAGTCCAATGAAATTCATTACCAAGAAGTCCATTCCCCGAAGAACCTTCATCAAAGGCGTAGGAGCCACGCTTAGCCTTCCGCTTCTCGAAGCGATGATTCCCGCGGCGAGCGCCGCCACGCGGACCGCGGCCAAACCGGTCAAACGTCTCGGCTACGTATTCATGCCCATGGGCTGCGACCAAAGCCGTTGGACGCCTGGGAGCGAAAACACGCTTGATACGCTCTCGCCTATTCTTGAATCGCTCGCGCCCCATAAGAAACACCTTACCGTCCTGACCAACATGGAGCTGGGACCCGCGTATCCAGGTTCCCACGCCACTTCAAACTCGGCGTTTCTCAGCGCTGCCCGAGCCAAGGTCACCGAAAGCTCCGATTACTATCTCGGTACCACCGCCGACCAAGTCGCGGCTAAGCAGATCGGTCAAGAGACTCAGCTGCCCTCGCTCGAGCTCGCTATGGACCTTATGGAAACCGTAGGCAATTGCGACAATGGCTATGCTTGCGTTTACCAAAACAACCTTTCCTGGTCCTCGCCTACCACTCCGCTCCCTGCGGAGGCGCACCCGAGACTGGTTTTCGAAAGCCTCTTTGGCGAAGGCGGGACGCCCGAGCAACGCCGTAAAGCGCTGCGTAGGCGAGCTAGCTTGCTCGATGCCGTGGCAGACGATATCCGCCGCTTGAAACGCGACCTGGGAGCTTCCGACCGAGCTAAAATATCTGACTATCTAGATTCGATTCGCGAAGTCGAACGCCGTATCCAGAAAGCGGAGTCGGATTCCAAGGACAATCCGCTTCCAGACTTGGATCGTCCTACCGGAGTGCCCGCAGCCTACGCGGATCACGCTCGCCTCATGTTTGATCTCCAGCTACTTGCATTCCAAGGCGATATTACGCGCATCACAACCTTCCAGCTCGCTCGCGAAACCAGCAACCGGACTTATCCGGAAATTGGCGTATCCGACCCGCATCACCCGCTCTCGCATCACGGAAACAATCCCGACAAGATCGCTCGCATGGCGAAGATCAACGCCTTCCACGTGTCCTTATTCGCCGAATACTTGGAAAAACTGAAAGCCACTCCAGAAGGCAACGGTACGCTTTTGGACAACGTTCTGCTTCTCTACGGATCCGGAATGGGCAATCCCAATAATCATGACCACACGGATCTGCCAGTCATCGTCGCCGGCGGCGCGGCGGGCGGCATGAAGGGCAATCGCCATATCCGCTACGACAAGCCAACCCCATTGGCCAATCTGCACCTCACCCTGCTCGACAAAGCTGGCGTGCGTATCGAATCCTTCGGCGATTCAAACGGACTCGTCGACGAATTCTACCAGCCTGTCAGTATTTAAATTTTCCCGACAGACAAAATAGGAAAGGTCGTAGTTGGACAAAAGAAAGCCATTTGGGTCCACTTGCGCCATTCGTGAGCAATAAAAATCATGACCCGTTCATATAAGCTCGTCTCTATTCTCTTCATCCTCGCTGCGCCGTGGTTTGGCCACGCCTCTTCTTTGCCCAATGCTGCCGAGGCCAAAAACTTCGCGAAAGTCCGCGAACTCATCTCTGCCGGAGCCGATCTCAACGCGCCTCAGGCCGATGGCATGACCGCTTTGCACTGGGCATGCCAGCACGACGACACTGAATCGGCCCTCGCTCTCCTCAAAGCTGGCGCGAATCCGTCTCCACAAACGCGCTACGGGATCGAACCTATTAATATAGCCGTCGGTAATGGAAATCCGGTCTTGGTGAAGAAGCTTGTCGAGCTGGGAGCCGACCCCAACAAGACCGTTCATCGAGACGAAACGCTACTCATGACCGCCGCTCGCGTCGGCAAGCTCGGGTCAATCAAGGCGCTTGTATCCGCTGGAGCCGATATCGATGCCAAGCAGCGCCACGGGCAAACCGCTCTGATGTGGGCGGCCCATGAAGGCCACCTAGAGGTCGTAGAATTTCTCATCGAGGCCGGAGCGGACCATTCAACAGCCTTGAAATCCGGATACACGCCCTACTTCTTTGCAGCTCGCCAGGGCCACGCCGAGATCGTCCATTATTTTATCGACCACGGAATCGATGTGAACGCCGCAATGAATATCGCCGCGAAAAACAACCGGTACGCGGCCAATGGCTCGAGCGCCCTTATACTGGCCATGGAAAACGGACACCTCGAACTCGCTATCGAGCTTCTCCAGCGCGGGGCGGACGCCAACGATCATCGCACTGGCAAGACGCCCTTGCACACGCTCGTGCGCGTTCGGAAACCCGATCGCGGCGAAGGCATAGCAGGCACGCCACCCCCGGATATTAAAGGCGACCTCGATACGCTCGAGCTAGCAGCCGCCCTCATTGATCACGGCGCGGATGTCAACTTCCGACTCAAGACAGGCAGCAAAGCCAGAGGAGCACGACTCAGCATGATCGGCTGCACTCCCTTTTTCCTCGCATGTGATACGGCCGATATCGACTACATGGAATTTCTCGTCAAGTTTGGAGCCGACCCTTCTATTTCTAACGAAAACGGCACTACGCCGCTTATGGTCGCAGCCGGCATTGGCAGTCATGCTCCCGAAGAAGAAGCGGGCACTACTGACGAGTGCCTAGCTGCTGTCCAATTTCTCGTCGAACTGGGAGCAGACATAAATGCCGTCAATAACCGTGGCGAAACCGCCATGCACGGAGCAGCATATAAGAACGCTCCGCAAGTCGCCCAATACCTCGACACTAAGGGAGCCGATATCCAGATTTGGAATACGAAGAATGAAGCCGGACGCACGCCGCTCTTCATCGCCGAAGGCTACCGTCCTGGAAACTTCAAACCCGACTTCGCCACCATCGACGCCATCACGGCCTTGATGCATAAACACGGGGCCACCATTCCCAAAGAGCGACCTGTCCACGTCAACTACGCCCCATAGGAACGAAAAAGCGCTCCCCCTCCTCGAAAGAACGGCGGCACGGCCATGCACGGAGTAGCTTTCAAAGCTTACCTAAGATGGCTTATTTTTTGGCTAGCCGGGGAGCCGATATCGAAATTTGGAACCATAAAAACAGCCGCGGCTGGACACCTCTCCTGATAATTGAGGGTTATCGCTCAGGTAATTTCAAACTATCCCATCCACCATCGAAGCGATTACTGTGCTCATGGATGCCAAAGGCTTGAAACCTCTCGACGAGTCGAAGCCTAAGCTGAGCAACTATGAGTAATTTCAGCTCGATTTTCCTACTCGGGCGATTGTTTAATTTTTCGATTCAAACACGCGCGTCCAGAGGCCACGCTCCACCTGTTTTATTCAAGATGGATTGCTCTAATGGTGGATCGCGGCCTCTGGACGCGATTGAAGCCCAACAAGAGCGAATAGACTCAACTCACGGGGTGGACTTCGAGCTTTGTTCGGCGAAAATCTCCCTATCGGACGACTTGGTTGCGACAAACTTAGCAAATGAAGAGCGTATCCAGTTTCTAATATCATCGAACACAGTGTAAGAAAGCGGGACCAGTACCAAGGTGAAGAAGGCCGAGGCGACAATGCCTCCCATCATGGTCTTTCCAAGCGGAGCCGTAGCTACTTCGGCCATCTCAGCTCGCCCTAAGGCCATAGGCATTAAGCCGAAAGCGGTGGTTAACGTGGTGAGCATAATCGGACGAAAGCGATTGCGTCCGGCTTGTATGAGCGCCTCGAAACGAGCGATACCTGCCTGCTGCAGGCGGTTAGCTTGGTCCACAAGCACGATGGCATTATTTACCACGACCCCAATCAGTATCACGCTTCCGATAGCCGCCATTATATCGAACGGCGTTTTCGTTAGATACAATGTCCATTGCACACCCCAAATCGCAAAAGGAACGGAGACTAGGACACCTAGTGGCAAAATGACCGACTCGAACAAGATTCCCATCAAGAGCAGCACAAAGGTGATCGCTAGCAAGATTGCGAAATTACGAGACTTGTCGGCCTGCTCCAAGCGCTGAAAACGCAACCCCTTATCCCACCTATAGCCTTGCGGCATTTCAAAGCCTCGCATGGCTTCGTCAATGGACAGATAGGTGGTCTTCGCGTCCTTGGAGGAAGTAATGGCTGTTACCGTGATCGTCGTTTGCCGATTGGTGCGACGAATATTATTCAACTCGCTTTCAACCGAGATTGTGGCAACGGATTCTAGCGGCACTTGCTGGCCATCGTTATTGTAGATGCCGACAGTCATCATAGTCGTAACGTTGGGCTCCCGGTCCAGACCAGGAAGCATCCAGATATCCACTTCGCGTTCTCCGCTCTCGCTCATTACGCGACCAAGGACAATGCCGCGCAAGGCATAGCTCACCGTTCTGGCAGCCGTTTCCGGGCTTAGATTGTATTGCTGAGCTTTATCGCGATCGAAATTCACCTTCATTTCCGGTGTGCCTCGATCCATTTGCGTATCGACAGAAATGATACTGGGGATAGTCCTTAGCCTTTCAGCCGCTTCTTCGGCAAGCCCAACAAGCACTTGAGTATCCTCTCCGTACAAGCTGATGTTGATGCGTTTGTCTTGAGCTCCACCCCCGCCTTGTCTGCCTATCCTTAGACGATATCCCGGAGGCACTTCCAAACGCTCTTGCATGTCCTTCATCATGTCCTCGTAGCTCATGTGCTTCTCCTCGCGAAGGCCCACTCCCTTCAGGATCGAGTCCCAGGTAGTGGCATACCACTTTTCGTTGGGATCATAATTCAAGTAAATGTAGACGGAAGCGTAGTCGTTGCGGATGTAGTTCCGCATGTGGGCGATATTGTATTCTTCCTTCTTCTCGAGGATCTGCTCTTCAATCCCATTGATTTTTTCCGTCTTTTGCGAAAGGGTCTCTCCCAGGGGCAGCGTGAATCGTAAAGATATGCTATCCCGATCTCCTCGATTCTGATCTGTCTTTTGCATATGAGACATGGGGATCTGAATGGTCGCGAAAATCAATATGGCGATAACCGCAGCATCGAAGCGGTGGTTAAGCGTCCAACGCAAAACGGTCAGGTAATGACCGCGAAGCCATCGAACGACTTTAATATCGTCTGTTCTTTTGACGGGTTTGGCGAATCTCGAACTAGCTAGTGGGATGATCAAAAGCGAAATGAAAAGCGAGGCTATCAAGGCTACGATAACGGGCATGCCAATCCGCAGCATCCAGAATCCCATCATTTCGTTATCGCTTAATAGTATCATAGGAAGGAATACAACAACCGTGGTCAAGGTTGCCATGGTGATGGCGAGCCCAACCTCTCCTGCTCCATTTATGGCCGCATCTCTGGGACCTTCGCCTCCTTGGCGTTTGCGATAGATGTTTTCCACAATCACGATCGCATTATCGACTACCATTCCTAGACAAAGCATCAGCCCCATCATCGTGGCTGCGTTCAGAGACCAGCCTATAAAGTAGATCATGATCAGCGTGGCCATGATCGAAAGTGGAATCGCCGCCGAAATAATGCCTGTCATGCGCTTTTCGCGTAAGAAGAAAAGAATGACACAGACCGAGAAGAGGCCTCCCCAGAACGCCGAGGACTTCAGATTATTGACAGAACTCTGGACTTGCTCGCCCTGATCCCATGGGATCAGGAAATCGATACCTTCAAACGCTGGCGTACTTTTGAGCCGGTCTAGCTCTGCCCGAACATCCTTACTAATCTGCACAATGTTCGAGCCCGATGTCCGCATGACTTCGAAGGCCAGAGAATCCTTCTGATCGACCTGACGCACACGGGAAGGAGACAGTCGAGCAAAGCCGATCTCAGCGATATCGCCAAATCGTAGACCGATTTCCGGTTTGATTAGAAGATTGCTGATCTCTTCCGCATTCTGGAACTTCGCGGTCGAACGCATGATGGCCTTTTTGCCGCCATCGTATACATAGCCCCCGGAGAGATTGAAATTTTCCGTACGCAGCTTGCGAATCAGTTGGTCTGCATTGATACGATGGGAAACGAGCTTTTCTTCATCAAAGTAAATGAGCATAAGCTTTTCCGACGCTCCCCAAACCTCCATTGTCGCAACGCCATCGATGCGGCTAATGGCTGGTACGGCTACTTCGGAAATCAATGCATAGGCTTTTTCCAAACCATTGTCAGGATAGGAAATGGTTCCCCATATGATAGGCCAATCGTTCGAATCCCAGCGCCGTATCCAAATATCGTCTACATAGTCTGGCATTTCCGCTCTAACGCGATCGACGCGATCCTTCAGCTCGGCGAGCGATGATTTCAAGTTCGCGCCTTGAACGAATTCTATTTCCAGAAATACGTAATCCTTTCTGGTGTAAGAATTGATATCCTTCAATTTTGGCAATGTCGAAACCGCTTCTTCGAGTTTTTGCGTTATCTTCTGTTCGGCTTCCATCAGAGGCGTGTCTGGATAATCCACATACAGAAACAAGGCAGGAATCTCCATTCCCTCCGGAAAGTCACTCATGGGAATACGGAGGTAGGAGATAAATCCGACGACGAGAAGACAGACTAGCGACATTATGACCGAAACGGGACGGTTTAAGGAAAGTCGCGGAAGCGAGAATTTATGAGGTGACTGGCTCATAGTGCTTTTCTTCAATTGAGGATACGCTTTCGGTAGCCTTTTCCCGTTCTACAAAACTGTAGATGCAAGGGATCACGATCAGGGTAAGAATCGTCGAGCTGGTGAGTCCGCTAATAACAGCAATAGCCAAGGGGGCGCGAATTTCTCCGCCATCCCCAAGTCCTAATGACATGGGAATCAAACCCAGAACAGTCGTTGTGGTTGTGATGAGAATCGGCCGCAATCTTAGTTTACAGGCCTGCATGATAGCCTCCCTCTGAGGCTTGCCGGAACGGATCGCTTGATTGATGCAATCTATCAAGACGATAGCATTGTTCACAACAATGCCCGCCAGTGTAATTAGCCCGAGAAAAACGATAATGCTTAGCGGGATTCCCGCTGCAAACAGCACAAGGGCCACGCCGATAAAAGCTAGCGGCACTGAGAAAAGGATTATGAAAGGATGCAGTAGCGATTCGAACTGGCTCGCCATGACAACATACACTAGAAATATAGCTAGAATGAGAGCGAAGCTCAGGCTCTTTTGCGACACTTTCATTTCCTCATCTTGCCCGCCGATCCGAAACGTCAGTCCTTCTGGCAGATCGATGCCGCTTACCGTTGCGTAGATCAGCTCTGAGGCTGTGCCAAGATCCGCTCCTACCGTATTGGCTGTGATGGAAGCGAACCGTTGTCTATCGAGTCGGCGAATCTCGCTAGGACCCTCATTGATTTCTACGGTGGCTACGGCTCCGAGCGGAATGGGTACCTCGCCATTTGGATTAACAGTGATACGGAGGATTTCGGATACGCCGAGACGATCCTCTTCCGCCAGTCTAACCAGGATGTCGATGTTCTCTTCACGCCGTCTAAGCGAGGTGGATGAGCTGCCTCTTACCTTGTCATGCACAATCTGAGCGACGTCTCCTAAGTTCAAACCAACCTCAGCCAAACGGTCGCGATCGTAAGTGATTTGGAGCTCGGGATTGCCTTTGGTCTGAGAGGTTTTCACATCCGCAAGGAATGGAAGTTGACGTAGTGTAGCGGCAATCTCCTGGCTTGATTGACGCAAGGCTTGCAGATCATTGCCATAGAGCTCGACTTCCACTGGCGTTTTGAAGCTAAACAGATCAGTGAAGGAAACCTTAACTGTCGAATCCGGTACGCCCTCTGCGATTTGGCGAGCGGCCGTCACCACAGAATTAATACGCTGCGAGTCTGTACCATCTTCAAGCCGTATGAAAATGTCCGCCGTATGCTCTCCCTTTTCGCCAGCCAAAAGGTCATCGGAATCTACTCCGATGCTAGAGCTTACCGTGGCAACATAATCGATATCGCGCAACCGAGGCTCAATGGCTTCGACTATTTCCGTAGTCCGTTCCAAAGGCGTTCCCACGGGCAAAGCCAGCGTAAGCTCGAACTCCGGTCTATTCGCATGGGGAATCAACTCGCTTCCTAAACGAGGAACGACACCAAAAATGCAGACGGCAAAAAGACTCAATGCGGCAACCACTACATAAGAACGTCGCTCCAAAGACTGTTCGAGCAGTCGCGGATAATTTTTCTCGATAACGCCGAATCCTTTTTCGAATAGAAACAAGGCGGGAGAAATGATGGGTAAAATGACAAGCCCTCCCAGGGCGAAAAGACTTACCAGCAAGATGCCGATGGTCAGTACCAGTAGTTGCAAAACGGATATAATTAAGCGGATAGCAACATGCGCCGGATAGCGAACAGCGAGAAAATAGACTCCTCCTATTAAGGCGAATGGCGCATAGAGGATCGATTTGATGAAGGACTTGCCCTCGTACCATTCGATCAATCCATCCATTCTGGCGAGCAGTTGAGAGGGGGCTTCGAAAGCGACGAGGCCTGGATGTAACTGAAGCCTTCCCGAAAAGTCCTTCAGAGCCCAATTGGAAAAGCGTTTGAAGATGGTGTCTCTTCTCAAAATCAGCCGCATGATCACAGCGTCGATCGGCCAAAAAAGTATGCTGAGGAAACTGAGGACAGTTTTAAAAAAAGCGATCAGCAGACAGAATAGAGCTATCGAGAGCTTAATGAATAATTGAGCGAAAATGCTTGGTCCCAGCTTTACCAACTCGCTGAAAACTTCTCCAAATGTCTTGTCTCCCACCGTTCGGCCATCGCGGAACCAATCCATAGCCTTGAGCTTCCAGAAAGCGCTGTTTTGCGTTCCCGCTAGATCGAAGCCCGCCGTTCCAATGCGGCGAGAAGACAGCATTGGTATTAGAAATATGGCTACTAGCAAAGAAGCGAGAAGCGAGAACACAACGGTCAATGCCATGTCTCGAAAAACTTGCCCGGCAATGCCCTCGACATAGACGATGGGGAAGAAAACCGCCACCGTGGTTAGCGTCGAAGCGACCACTGCGCTGCGAATTTCCGACAAGCCTTTTATCGTGGCGGCAATAAATCCATCGCCTCTCTCTCTTCGACTGAAAATGCTTTCGAGTACCACGATTGAGTTATCCACCAACATGCCAACACCAAGGGCGAGCCCACCCAATGACATGATGTTGAGCGAGACATCGAAAAAATTAAGCGGGACGAAGGTTGCCACGATTGAGACCGGCATCGTCACTCCGATAATCAAGGTATGTGTCGCGCTCCGCAGGAAAGCGAATATAACCAAGACCGCCATTAAGCCCCCAATAATCGCGTTGCTCTTAACTTCCGAGACCGAGCTTTTAATGTAGAGCGATTGGTCCGAGAGCACCTGCAGTTCCGTTTCGGCTGGCAGCTTGTAGGCGAGAAAGTCGGTCATGCGCAAATGTCGGATGGCCTTTTGAGCTTCCTCGCGCCTGAGCTGTCCGAAATTCTTTTTCTTAGAATCGTCCTCCTTTTTTCCCTTTCCCTTCTGAGACTCAAGTTCACGAATGTATTCCTGTTGCTCTGGCAAACCGAAAAGCTTGTCGCGCACTAGTTGGACAACGGAAATGATATTGGCATCGCCTTCTTTGAAGATGTCGATTTCAACGCTTTCTTGCTCGTTTAGACGAGTAACAAGCTCTATGTCGCGAGGTGAGCGATACACTTCGGCCACATCGCCGAGGCGGACTTTTGCCCCATTGTTTTCCATGATGACGAGGTCTGCGATGTCGTCTATGGTCTTAAATTCGTTGACCATGCGGACCAGATATTCTTGCTGACCGTCTTCCAAATCGCCCCCGGGCAGATTCAGGTTGTTCTGTCGCAAAACCTGATTCACCTGAGAGACATCCAGACCTAACGAGGTCACCTTTAATTCATCTAAAGCGACACGAATTTCTTCCTCCCAACCGCCTTTGACTTTTACCGCGGCGACACCGGAAACGGTTTCTAAGGCTCGCTTAATGTCATGTTCCGCCAGATACCTAAGTTCGTAGAGACTCTGAGGACCATGTAGTCCTAATGTCATGACAGGATCCAGCGATGGATCGTAGCGGAGAACCATTGGCTTCGTCGCTTCTCGTGGAAAGTTGACTCGATCCGCTTTTTCTCTGACCTCCTGAGCTATCAGGTCCATATCCACATTCCAGCGAAATTCGAGGATTACATTGGATAGACCAGCTTTCGAGATGGACTTGATGTTAACCAGATTCTGGATGATCCCCAAACTTTCCTCCAGAGGTCGCGAAATGAGGTATTCGACTTCTTCTGGAGCCGCTCCAGGAAACTCCGTTCGAACGGTGATCGTTGGGTAGCTGATATCCGGCATCAGCGAAATCGATAAACGCTGATAGGAGATCCACCCAAACACGCACACTGCGATAACGACCATGCAAATGGCCACGGGGCGATGCGTCACGATGCTACGCAATTCCTTTGAGTCCGTATCCATTTATCTGATCGTTGAGAACGATCCCGTCGTTCCGCTAAGCGACCGTAGCGTTAAAAGCTTCCGGCAAAAGTAGAATTTGTTGAGAAAGAAGAACAAAATGAAAAGGAATTCGCTACTAGGTTTTTTCGAAATGCTGATAGACCATTGTCAGACGTTGTTTATCCGTGACCACCTGAGCGCATCTCTGATTTTCAAATGAGTTCGTATATCAAGAAGCGTTTTCTTCTGCTTCTTCAGTTTCAGATTGGGCCGTCTCCGTCTCAGGTTCCTTGCCGTCGAGGGTAACGATCTTTATTAGAGTATCGTCTTTGAGTCCGATCTGTCCCTGAACGATCACTACATCGCCAATGCCGATTTCAGATAAGGCTTCGACATGGGTAGAATCAACAATGCCTGGCTCAACCTTCCGCTTACGAGCTTTGTTCTCCTCGACAATATAAACATACTGAGCGTCGCTTTCGTAGACAATGGCTTGCTTCGGAAGCAGAGGAACGTCGCTGTGCGTATCCGTAAGAATGCGAGCCGAAACAAATAAGCCAGTCGGCAAGGTGACTTCGCTGGGCTCGACTCCTATCGTAACTTTAAAGGTTCCGGTCTCGATGTCTACCGCTGGGCTGATGCGCTTCACGCTTCCTGCCCACTCCTCGCCTGGCAAAGAACCCGCCTCAATGACGACCTCCTGACCCACTTTTACAGAGTCGAGAAGCTTTTCCGGAATGAATACGCGAACGATCAACTCCTCCATGTTAACAATGTGGAAAAGTGGAGCGGCGGCCGTTATGCGAGCTCCAGCTTGCGCGAAGCGCTGCGAAACAATGCCGTCGATCGGCGAACGAACAACCGTGCGATCGTAGCGAAGGCTGTCACGCTCGAACTGTAGGCGAGCTTGCTCGTATTCATAGCGTTTGGTTTCGTATTCCTGAATAGAGATGAGGTCTTCGCTCCTCATCTCCTTAGCTCGATTGTACTCGCGCTCCAGACTATCGAAACTTGCTTTGCTCTCCTCTTTTTGGATACGATGATCGTCGCTCACCAGCTTGAGAAGAGGATCGCCTCTTTTAACGGTATAGCCCTCCTCTACTTCGATTGAGGCAATGATGCCCTCAATTTCAGCATGAATATCGAGAGACTGTTCACTAGCCACGCTAGAGTTAAAAGTGACCGAGGATGAGATGTCGCCTCTTTCAATCGTAGAAACGGCCACAGGAATAGCCTTAGGACCTTCCTTCTCTTCTCCATCTTTCCCTTCTTCTTTTTTGGCGTCATTACCATTGCCGTTTTCCTTAGCATCGCCTTTCGCCTCCTGCTTGGGATCGTCAGGCTTAGCGCCAAATTGACTATTCGCCATCCATCCGAGTCCAAAGGCGACCACGATGGCTATGAGGATTGTGAACTTTTTCATGAGGCGTTGTGTGTTGAGATTTTAACTACGCAATGAGCTTGTGAGATTAATGGATCAGTTTTCGCCAACGATTTCCTCCCAAGTAAACCCATGCCGGTCTAAAAGGGACCCGTCTAAAGATTCGATGAGAGCAAGAGCCTGGTTGGCGTTTCGCAGAGCTTCGAGGCGCTGCATACGAGCTTCATCGAGATCTTCCTGAGCCTCGAGCACGTCGCGAAAAGCGGATCCCCCAGCTTCGTGGCGCCGCTTCTCCTGTTCGAATTGCTCTTCATTCAGCGATACGGTCAGCTCAGTGACCTCCATGCGGGCCTGGGCCGTTTGCAAGCTCCGGTAGGCGTCGCGAGCTTCGAGAAGCATATTCTGCCGGATTTCCTCCAGGCGCGTGCGTTCTCGGTTGAGAATGTATTCAGATCTTCGAAACTGAGCTCTTTCCGCTCGCAACCCCCAGGGAACGGTCAGTTCCAGTCCTCCTTGCCAAAAATAGCCATTACCTTCCAAAGAGCCTTCAAGAGCAAGGTCTGCCTCGTTACTGCGGCCCAAGTACCTTCCAGACATGGTAAGGTCTAATGTGGGCTTCACACGATTACGAGCAGCATCACGCTCGAACTCGCGCTGCTTTATCACTTCCTCTTGCACGCGTGAGTCGAAACTCCAATCCAGAACCTTCGCGTACAGATCAGAGACACTCCCGTCGTAGGTCCCCGTCAATTCCATCTGAGCTGGCTGGAGGAGCTCCCCCTCGACCGCTAGGTCGCCAATCGCTCTTCTCAATTCGTCGCTTGCGGATTCGATTTCCTGATCGACCACAATTACGTCTGAGCGGCGGTTGGCCAAAGCGGCTCGGGCCTGCAAGGACTCCAATTGGATGCCGGCTCCCATTCGCTCGCGCTTTTCAGCCGCCTCTAGCAGCTGTTCCGCCACATGCATACTCGTTAGAAGGTAGTCCTTCCTCAAATACGAGTAGGCCAAATTCCAATACAGGCGTTCGGTTTCGGCAATAGTGTTGATAACCGCGTCTCGCCATTGAAGCTCGCTTTGGTTCAATCGAGAGGCCGCGCTGCGAACCGCAGCAAGATTTACCTTCTTCCCCAGTCCACTCAAAAGTGGTTGCCGTACATCGACTCGCACGACCGAGCTATAATCGGGGTTAAGACGCTGAAACGAGGAATTGGTCGAATTCCGATTCAGGTTGGTCGATTGGGTGACTTCGGTACCGGAAGCGAACGTCTTGCTTACGCTAAGGTTATTATTGCGATTGGTGCTTTCCGGTCTGTCTGAACCATCCAAATCGGTGCTTGTGCCGGCGGCCACGCGCTCTTGTTGAGACGTATTCAAGCTCAGACGAACGTCGAAGGCCGCCTTATCTACGATTAGATCCTCCACAGCGACCGCCAAATCATCACCAGCAATGGCTAATCCTAGATTGTTATCCAAGGCTGAATCAATGGCCTGTTTCAATGTGATAGGGCGAGTGTAACCGCAGAAAACGAACACAATAACCCCCATTCCTATTGCTAGCACCCTCATTCCACTACGAACTGAAAAATCATGACCAAAGTACCTTTATCACCAATTATCAACTATATACACAACGAAGCTGTAGAAAGTTTCTATCTAATTTGGATGAAAAGGCATTTTTACATGATGAATCGAAATTCTCCTTATTCCCTCCATAATCAAAGCTTTCTACTACAAACGTAGTAGAAAGCAACCGCAAAGTGGGGATACTGCGACAGTATGAGCCGAAGGAGCTTTAGGAAATGACTGTGGCCAAAGGCCTGCCCGCAAAGAATAGCTCTAAGTTTCTCAGCATCAGATCGCCCATAGCTTTTCGAGTATCCGTCGTAGCGCTACCGATGTGAGGCGTGAGAATGACATTCGGCATTTTAAACAACTCTTTCGGGACATTTGGTTCATCCACGAACACGTCCAGAGCGGCGGCTCCCAGCCTTCCCTCTTTTAGAGCCGCCACAAGAGCGGGTTCATCAACCACGCTGCCTCGGGCAATGTTGATCAAAGTGCCGTCTTCTCCCAAAGCGTCGATCACTTCTTCGCTAACTATGCGACGCGTGTGTTCAGTCGCTGGACAGATAGCTATTAGGTACTCGCTGTCTTCCGCCAGTTCTACTAAATCGGAATAGTAACAGTAGCTAACATCGTCTTGCTCACGCCGACCGTGGTAGCCGATATGGCAACCGAAGACCTCCAGCTTTTTAGCGATATCCTTGCCAATACGTCCAAGCCCCAAAATGCCGACCTTCTTTCCGCGGATGCCTCGCTGCAATGGCATTTCTCCTTTTTGCCAATCGCCCCGTCTCACGAATTTGTCGGACTCTACCAGCGCTCTTGAGCTTGCTAGAAGCAGCCCAATTGCCAGATTCGCTACGTCATCGTTCAGCACGCCTGGCGTATTGGTAACTTGGATATTTCGGCCGTTAGTATAGTCGAGATCCACACCATCCACTCCCACGCCAAAACAAGTCACGACTTCCAAGTTCGGCAGCTTATCCATAATGCTGTTGCTAGCTCCTGCGTGGCCAAGGGTTGCGATCGCTCGAATCCGATCCGCCAGCTTATCGATTAGGGCAGTTTGATTGTCTGCTTCGTGAAGAGCATAGACTTTATAACTATCACTGAGCGTCTCCATTACGCTCTGCATTAATGGTTCGACTACTAGCACTTCAGGCTTTTCCATACTAGACGTGAACTATCGTAAAACGATCTGTTGGGTCAACTCGTTTGCAAGTGAGTTCAAAAATTCTAGTACGTGTGGCAGAGAAGCTTGTCCTCGGGCTTCAGCAAAAGATAGATTGAAGTGGAGGCTTAGTGATAAGCGTCCCTGCCCTGAACACTTTGTGATTCAACACATTGATGAGCGATGTATTTGAGATTGAAGCGCCAGCATTGCAGACGGAACGCTTGCATCTGAGAAAGCTTAAGGCTGATGACGCGCCACAGATTTTCGAATACGCTTCAGACTCGGAAGTAGCTCGTTACACTCTATGGCCGCCTCATAAAAACGAGGCCTTCACGCGGGGTTTTCTAAAATACTTCACGGCTCCTACGGTTTTAAGCTGGGCGCTGCTTTTGAAGGAAAACCAACAACTGATTGGAATGGCCTTGCTGCACTCATTTGACAGGCATCACGCTAAGGCGGAAATTTCCTTCAATCTCGCCAGAAAGGTTTGGAGACGAGGAATCGCTTTCGAAATTGGGCAATTGCTCCTGGGTTTTGCGTTTCAAAACCTGAAGCTCAACCGAATCGAGGCCACGTGCATGCCCGAAAATCAAGGATCGAAACGAGTCTTGCAAAAGCTTGGTTTGCGCTACGAAGGAACAACGCGAAAATCGCATAGGGGATACGACAGCTTTCATGATATGGAATTGCATGCCATACTGAAAAATGAGTTTAGTCCGACCAAATAGTATATATATATTTCCAAAATGAATCTTTTAAATTTATTAAAGTTGTTTTGGTTGCGGGCTTCTTGGAATTACCATCGCTTTCTTTATAGAATACTGCTGGAAGAATCAGAATGGAAAGCTCGGATCCGCCGAAATTGGAAGAACCTGAATCGAAATCTTGTAACGCTCGAAGAAGAGTTAAGACTTAAACGAACAAGATCTCTTCCTTACTCGCTGATCATCGATACAACGACCAAATGCAATCTGAGATGCATCACCTGCTTTAGAGAGTTTCTCGATTTCAACCTCAATGAAGTTCCTGATATGAACCGCGAGGTATTGGAGGATCTCGTCGAATGTTTCTTTCCAACAGCGGCATCACTGAACATGAGTCTTATAGGAGAACCATTGGCCTCGCCTCACCTGGACTATCTTATAGAGGCTATGAAACGGCATGACGTTAAACTCGGTTTCACTACAAATGGCACTTTGCTTCACAAACTTGATATAGGCGCGCGAATTGCCCCTATCCTAGGTTCCATCGAGTTCTCAATAGATAGTCTGGATTCCGATCGATTCGAAACAATTCGGAGCGGAGCAAAGTTCAGACAAGTCGTGGCGAATTTCGATTTGATGGCTAGATTTCGCAACGAGTCCGGACCAAATCCCTTTCGTCTTGGGATTTCCACGACAATCCTTAGCTCAAACTTAGATGAATTTTGCCATCTGATAGAGTTTGTCGCGGATCATGGAGGAAACTTTATTCGAGCTTGTATTGGAGTGGTTTATCGAGAGGAGGATGTTCATCTGTCTGTCCTCAATAAAGCGGAAGACTACAATAGAATGTATATAGAAGCCCATGGCATTGCTCAAAAAAGAGGAGTAGAACTTTCGATGCCGGCCCCCTTCTTGGCTGATCATGATCAAGATCGAATCGAAAAGGGACGCTGCCAATTTCTCTACAACACGTTAAGGATAAGTCATGAAGGAATACATACGGTTTGCTTGCATGGCGAACCACCAGCGCAAAATGAATATGTGAGAGGGAGGCCTTTTCGCATTTGGAATCATCGCGACGTTGTTAAAATAAGAAAAAACTACGACAAGCCTTCCGGCCATGCAAGTTGCCGCAATTGCTACATTGTGAATCGTGGATTGAATACGATTTCCAATCGGAGAAAGCAATTTTTGCCGTATCTGAATAACGAGTGACCCTATGCAGCGGAGAATTTTAGGTCGAACGGGACTGGAGGTCTCAACTATCGGTTTTGGAACGGCCCAGCTGAAGTTCGTTCCAAGACAGCAGGCCATTAATTCTATTGAGCGCGCCATTGAATCTGGTATCAATTTATTTCATACAGCTCCGGATTACGAATGTTCTGAACAATATTTAGCAGAAGCCATATCGAATCATCCTGGAAAAACCATTCACATCCGCTCTCAAGGTTGGGGCACCCCTGAATATCTAGAATCCCTTTTCCAGCAGTCTTCTCGAAATCTTAAAAGAGACTATATTGATCTCTACGGTTTGGCGTCCGTCTACGACATGGAAAAGATGGGAGTTAGTTTGTGGGGCAAAAGCGGTCTGATCGAATCTCTCAGGCAAAAGAAACGGGAAGGAAGGATTGGCCACATCTTCTGCGCTACACATGGGCTCCGACACACACTGTGAAATTAATAGATTCGGAAGTTTTCGATGCTCTCATGATCGCCTACAATGATCTTGGGTTCTACGTTTACAACCCGCATCGTCCATCCCTTTGGAGCTTCGGTTCGGTTCCAGACAATGTAGATGCTGCATTCGAACAGGAAGATCTCCTTGCTAATAGAACCGATGTTTTCCCAGTCGCCGGCAGAAACAACATTGGTATAATGATTATGAAGCCTTTTGCGGCAGGCCATTTGGTGGCGAGCAAGTCGACTCCTCCAAAGGATACGAAAATTCGCCCATCGAGTGACATAACAGCTAGCGAGACACTTCGATCTATTTTGTCTTATAGTGAAGTTGCTTGTGTTGTGCCCGGCATGGCTTCTGTTGAGGAGGTGGAGGAAAACGTTTTGGCGGTATCAGCGTCCATATCGTTCTCCAAAAAAGAGCGTTCGACATACGAACAAAAGCTAGCCCGAGTGAAAAGCTCACTTTGTAGTCGGTGCGGAGACTGTCATTCTTCATGTAGTCAAAACTTGCCGATTTCGTGGCTATTTCGTTCAAGCTATATTGCTCAACATCCACCAGCTGTTGAAGAGAGCTGGGATGATGTGGAATATTTCTCCCTACATCAAAATATAGAATCGGTTTGCGCAAGCTGTCCTTCAGTCACTTGCCATTGTCCCTATGGTATAGATATTAGAAGCTCTCTAATGGATATCCACAATTTCATTACGGAACTAAGAAACAATGGCCTACTAGTTAAGCCGTCAGAGAGAATCGAATCGAGGTCTCCTTGTGGAAGATTTCGAGCGAAGCTTCTGAAAAAAATAGAACTGGAAACGGTAAAAAACGAATCTAGCATTGGCCTAAGAATTCATTTGGAAAACTCGGGCGAATTACCTTGGCTAGTCTGGAACCAATCAAAAAAGACTGATGCCAGAATCATAGTATTGCATGAAGAGAGTCTACTACATACCGAATCTCTTCACAGAACAGTAATGCCGTTGGAAAGAACGTTTTTAACTGTCCTTTTCTCTGTTCCTAGAAATATGGAATCTTCCCTGATAAATATAAAACTCGTCGTGCCAGACGAAGCCGGAAAAGAAATCCCGGTGTCAATTTGCAGCTTTGAAACCAACTCTGCTAAGTCGGTTTGATGAATCTGCTAAAGTCGCTAAAGCAATTGGTAGAGAGCAAGCAGGATATTACCCCCGAAACTATCCCTGGTTTCGCTGATTGGAATCTAAACCCTCGTATCCATCCATTGGAACTCTCAAGCGGTAAAGCAGGAAGAGTGACCGATTCAAAGGGTAGAGAATTCGTCGATTACCTGTCGGGATGGGGTAGCAATATCTTGGGGCATAATTATCCGAGAGTCGCTAAAGCTGTAAAGGATCAGGCAGATCGCTTTTTTAGCTTAGGATTGGAAAATCCTATCAGCAAAGAACTAGCCTCGATTTTGAGGCAAGTCATACCTTGCGCGGAAGGAATAAAATTTGGCAAAAACGGATCTGATTCGACCTTAGGAGCCGTTCGCTTAGCGAGAGCCGTTACAGGAAGAAAGCACGTCTTATATAGAGGTTATCACGGTTTCCACGATTGGTATATGGCTGGCCAAGGCTGCAAGGGTCTTATTTCAGAATTGAGCCAATTCATTACTCCTATTCATGATCTCGACTTAGAGAAATCCAAAAAAGCCTTTGAAGATCGAAAAGATCAGGTCGCTTGCTTGATAATCGATCCAGGTGTACCGCCCGTTTTGGATACTTCTTCGATACAAGCGTTGATAGAGATGGCTCACGCGTACGGAGCTCTGGTTGTTTTCGATGAAATCGGGACTGGATTCCGCGTAGCTCCAGGCGGTATGCACGAGCTAGTTGGAGTAATGCCAGATCTCGCTACATATGGCAAAGCAATGGCTAACGGCATGCCGCTATCAGCTCTAGTAGGTAAAGCCGAATACATGATTCACATTGACTCTGTAAATGTTGGGAAAACGTTCGAGCTCGAGTCCATTTCAATGGCAGCTGCTATCGCTACCATTCAGGAGATACAAGAAAACAATGTATGCCAGCGATTGCGCCAAATTGGCAGGAGCTTGAAAAACGAATACAAAAGACTGGCTCATGAATTTAATGTAATAACTGAGCTTATAGGTCCTGATCCACGACCTCAGCTGCAATTTCAAGACCAGGCTGGAATATCCGAAAAAGAGCTTCGCTGGCTATGTATCCAAGAGCTTGTTTCAAATGGAATTCTGACGCTCGGAACATTTCTACCCTGCTATAGCCATTCAGACAAAGATCTGATCGATACGGTGAATGCCATGAAAAATGCATTAAGAGTTGTTGCAAAAGCTGTATCCAATGGATCCGCTAGACCCTATTTGGACAACGCTACTTTCAACAGTATAACTCAGCTTTGATTCTACCATGCATTGTCGTCTACCAAAATTTGTGGAGGAAAAGGATCTTGTAGATTTCAATGAGGGCGAAAAGATGCTGCGATTGTACCCGTCTGCGCTGACCGCTTGGGAAAGGATGAGAACCAAGGCTCTTCAATCCGCAATCCAGATGTACATTATCTCGGCGTTCAGAAGCATCTCCCGACAGGAAGAAATAATCACTGCGAAGCGAGCTAAGGGCATTCCAGATGAAGAAATTTTCAAAGTGAGTGCCCCTCCCGGATATAGCGAACACCATACAGGGAGGGCGATTGATATTGGCACTCCAGGTTCCCCTCCTCTCGAGGAAGCCTTTGAGAACACCGACGCGTTTCAATGGTTGTTGGCCAATGCCAGCAAGTTCGGTCTTCGACTCAGCTATCCGCGAGACAACGACTATGGCATCGCTTATGAACCTTGGCACTGGTTCTTCGTAGGCTAAACTGAAAACTTCAATCTCCCTCTTCTGCTGTTTCTTTACTTTCTTCTACTCCATTCTTAGACCATGGAAAAGACTTGATTAGCAAATAAAAGGTAACCTGTAAGAAGGCTAAGACTCATTGAATTTAAGGCAGGTTTATACATTGGATTAAGCTCAAAGCGGAAGTCTTAAATCTTGGCCCGAGGAATCATGATTTGGATGCCTCGAGCAAACTTTCCTGCCCTATTGTAGAATCAAGCATTGACCGACGCTATAGGGTCACTTCACTGGCACTGGATCGAGATCCCAAATTTCTTTGGCGTATTGACCGATGGTGCGATCTGTAGAGAATTTTCCCATTCTGGCTGTATTGAGAATCGCCATACGAGCCCAAGCTTCATTGTCTTTGAATGCGGCGTCGACCCGATCCTGACACTGGCAATAAGCTTCGTAATCGGCCAAGGCCTTAAACGGATCGCCGCCCTCCAGCATGCTGCTACGCAGGTCGCCAAGTTCGCCTGGATTATCAGGCGTAAAGTAGTTAGAGCCAATCCAGTCCAAGGCAGCTTTCAGCTCTTCGTTGGCGTAATAGAAATCCTCCGGCTTATAGCCTTCCGTATCGAGCTTCTGCACCTCCTCGACGGTCATCCCGAAGATGAATATGTTATCGTCTCCAACCTCTTCCTTGATCTCGATATTCGCCCCATCGAGGGTTCCGATGGTCAAGGCCCCGTTTAAAGCAAGCTTCATATTGCCGGTCCCAGAAGCTTCTTTACCTGCCGTGGAGATTTGTTCCGAAAGATCCGCTGCTGGAATAATCACCGAGGCTAGCGACACACGATAATTTGGCAGAAAGACGACTTTCAGCTTTCCGTTGATCCGCTCGTCGTTGTTGATCACTTCCGCAACCGCATTGATGGCGCGAATGATCAATTTCGCCATGTGATAGCCAGGGGCCGCCTTGGCTCCGTGAACAAAAACGCGAGGCGCCACATCCAAATCCGGATTGCGCAACAAGCGCCGGTAGAGCGTGAGAATGTAGAGCAGATTGAGATGCTGCCGCTTGTATTCGTGCAGGCGTTTTACCTGAACGTCGAACAAGGCGGAAGGGTCAACTTCGATACCGCATTCTTCCTTGATAGTCTGAGCTAGCTTTACCTTGTTGTTGTACTTGATTTCCATATACGCTTTTTGGAAAGCCTTGTCGTCGGCCAGCTTTTCCAATTTGCGCAATTCGTTAAGATCCTTTGCCCACGTGTTGCCAATCTCGGAAGTGATCAGACTGGAAAGCTCGGGGTTGCAGGCTAGGAGCCAACGGCGCGGAGTAATACCGTTGGTCTTATTTGTAAACTTTCCTGGATACAAGGCGTTGAAATTCGGAAACAAGCGCGTCTTGAGTAGCTCCGAGTGAATAGCCGCCACGCCATTGACGGTATGGCTTCCGACCACTGCCAAATGAGCCATGCGCACCATCTTGGGCGTTCCCTCCTCGATGAGGGAAATCTCGCGCTTCATCCAGTCATCGTCTGGCCATTTCGCTTCGACCTCCGGCATAAGCATCTCGTTGATGCCATAGATGATCTGCAAATGACGGGGCAACACGCGGTCGAATAGAGGCACACTCCATTTCTCAAGCGCCTCAGGCAGCAGAGTGTGATTGGTGTAGGCAAAGGTTTTGGTGACGAGCTCCCAAGCGAAATGCCACTCGAGACCCTCCTCATCGATCAGAATTCGCATCAATTCCGCAACACCAATGGCGGGATGCGTATCGTTGAGCTGGATAGCCACCTTCTTTGGAAAATCGTTCCAGTCGCCATTCAGTTTGTGGAAGCGACGGATGATATCGTGCAGCGAGCACGCTACGAAAAAGTATTGCTGAACGAGGCGCAGCTCCTTGCCGTTTTCCGATTTATCATTCGGGTAGAGAACCTTGGAAATGGTTTCGCCAATGGCCTTTTCCCGAACCGCTTCCACGTAGTCGCCCTGGTTGAACTGATCCAAATCGAAATCCTCCGAAGAGCGGGAAGACCAGAGCCTTAGAAAGTTGACAGTGCGTGTATCGTATCCAGCGATGGGGATGTCGAAAGGAACGCCGTGAATCGTTTTCGTATCCACCCACTCAGGACGATAATTGCCATTGCTGTCGAAAACATTCTCTACACGACCATAGAGCGGAATGGTTTGCGTATACTCTGGACGAATGATTTCCCAGGGTGTTCCGAACTTGGTCCAGTTGTCCGGATGCTCCACTTGGTGACCATCGACGAATTCCTGTTTGAAAATGCCAAACTCGTAATAGATGCCGTAGCCGATAGCGGGAAGATCGAGCGTTGCCAGCGAATCGAGAAAACAAGCGGCTAGCCTTCCCAAGCCGCCATTTCCCAAGCCCATGTCCACTTCTTCTTCGCGAATCACGTCCCAATCCAGCCCAAGCTCGTCGACCGCAGCTCTCACTTCATCGTAGACGCCCCCATTGTACATGTTGTTGACCAGCATCCGACCCATCAGGTACTCCATCGACAAATAGTAAGTGCGGCGAACATTCTGGTCGTGATGCGTCGCTTGCGTGCGGATCATATTATCGATCATGCAATCGCGAACCGCTAGAGAAACGCAGATCCACCAGTCGTGCGCTGTGGCAGTAGTCGGATCATGAGCGAGAGTGTACTTCAAATGCTCGAGAATGGCTTTTTTCATGCCATTTCCATTGCGGTTGGCTCCGCTCTTCTTGGTGGCAGCCTTTTTGGCTGTTTTCTTTTTAGCAACTGTGGTCATGAGGAAAGTCTAGATAAGAGCCCTTCGCGTAGTTGGGCTTCGGGAGAAATACAAACTCTTATTCACGGGATCGGATGCCGCAAACGTTCGTTCGATCAGTCATAAGCTATCAGTATCGGCGTGATATGTTATTACTTCGCGAAATTAAGCAAACTTTGCGCCTCAAACGACACAGAGTTTAGAAGAGTTCATCCTTCTTGGCTGAAGTGTTGCGTTGGAATCGCCGTTCGAGCTCACCCTTCGAAATCTCGATAAAGGAAGGACGACCATCCGGGTCGCTCAGGGGATTTTCGCAGGAAAAGAGCTGATCGAGCATAGTCTGCAGTTCCTCTGGATCAGCCTTTTCCATTCCTCTGACAGCTTGTTTAGCTGCATGCTTGGCCAAGGCCTCAAGTCCTAGTAAGGGCCTCTTGTCCGTAATTTCTCCGTCTCGGAGCAGAGTAATCACTTCGCGCAGATAGTCCTCAGCTCTGCTTTCATCAAGCCAAGCAGGAATGCCTTCGATACGAAAGAAATTCCTACCAAATGGAGCAACGCCAAGGCCTGTCGTTTCCAGGTAGTCCAGATTGTCGCTCAAGACAGCGGAGGAAACAGGATCAAATTCGACTGGTAACGGGATTAGAAGTCGCTGGCTCTCAACCGATTGAGCTTCATATTGACGCTTCAGACGCTCATACCAAATCCGCTGCTCTGCGGCTCGTACATTTAAAAGCGAGATGCCAGCGTCGGTATTGAAAATAGCAAACTCCTCTTGAGCCCAGCCGACGAATCCCCAGGAACGATCGAGAATGGGCGAATGGGAGCCTTCGTTTTTAGGCTCGACCGCATCGACTGGCGCTTTGATCGCTGGAGCTGGAGGCGAGTCATTCGCGCCTGGTTTTTCAGAGGCGGAAACCGCAACCTCTACTTCGAGCTTTGCCGGCTTTTCTACATGCGAATCGTTTCCGCCCTTTGATAAATCGGGTTTGGTTATCGGCTCGGATGATGCAGCTGGCGCCTTCTTTTCAAAAGTCGAAGGGGCTACTAACGTATCCAAATAATCGCGCAACGTCTCAAGAATCGAGCGAATGGCAAAGCCGCGAACTTGAGCTTCGTTCCGGAATCGCACTTCACGCTTGGCAGGATGCACATTCACATCGACCAGGTGAGGCGGCAGCTCCAAAAAGAGAAAAGCGATTGGATAGCGTCCTTTCGGAATGTGACCATAAAAGGACTCCACCAACGCATAGCCAAGCGTTCGACTTTCCACGGGACGATTGTTCACGTAGATCAACATCTCATGGCGACTCGAACGCGAATTTCCTGGCCGCCCGATCAATCCACTCAACTTCATATCGCCTTCCGAAGTTTCAAGAGGAAGTAGGCTTTTTATGATTTGCTTGCCGAATATTTCCGAAACGCGGTCTTCCAGTCGGCTGCAGATTGGGGATTTGAAAATCTGTCTTCCGTCATCGATGAGCGAAAAGGCCACTTCCGGATGCGCTAAAGCGTAGAGTCGCGAACAATGAACAATGTGGGCCGATTCTGTGGCATCCGTCTTCAAAAACTTGCGACGGGCAGGGACAGAATTGAAAAGATGCGAAACTTGGATACGCGTTCCTTGAGGCATACCGCAATCCTTGGCATGAATCAGTTTGCCGCCATTCACTAGAACCTCCGTTCCCGAGTCAGAATCAGCGTCGCGAGACTGTAACTGAAAACGCGATACAGAGGCGATGGAAGGAAGAGCCTCTCCTCGAAAGCCCATGGTAAACAATTCATTCAGATCATCGGCTTTGCTAATCTTGCTAGTCGCGTGGCGCTCGAGCGAAAGCAGCGTCTCGTCTTTGCTCATTCCACAGCCATTATCCTCGATCCGCATGTAGCTTCGCCCGCCATTTTTGTATTCAATTTCCACTCGCGTGGCTTCAGCATCGAGGCTGTTTTCCAGGAGCTCTTTGATCACCGACGCAGGCCGTTCGATCACCTCGCCTGCGGCGATCTGATTGGCAACCTGGTCTGGCAAAACTTTGATACGGGACATGATCGAAATTGTTGAAAAGCTTAGCGATCCGGTAATCAATCGTTTTCGCTATGCTCTGCTTTTCGGCGTACCGCTTGACGACTCTGAAAAACGCTGGAAGCCGAAAAGGTGATTGCTCGGAAGGGTCGAATCAGTTCTGCCCGAAACCCCCACTGGCTTTCTCCATGATACTCTGGAATGCGAATCCTCATGAAACCATAGGTCAGTCCAATTGAGGTGATAAAAAGGACCGTAAAGAAAACGCTGAACCAGCCTTGATTGATACCGGGCAAGCCATCGTTTTCGGCCTTTAACAAGAAACCCCAAACGATCGGGCTTAAGCCACTGGCAACCGACACAATACAACTATGGACCGCCAAAACAAAAGGCCGATGCTCTTCATCGATCACCAAAGGCAAGTAATTCATGTTGGCGCTAAACCAGAAACACGCGGCAACACCCATCACAACGTAGGCAAGCGCGTAAATCGGAAAGCCATCAGTCCATTCGTTAAGATTAGTTGACCAGATCAGGGCGGTGGCGCTGTAGAGCGAAAGCGACAGGAGAAAAATCGATCGAGGGCCCGACTTATCAATCGCCATTTTGACAAAGTAAGCCGCGCAGAGCATCCCTACACTTTGCAGGGCGACCAGCGAAAGAATGCCCGATTCCTCCATCCCCTTGTCTGCCTTTAAATAATAGGCAATGAAAGGGGGAAGCGACGACGCGCAAAGAGTCATGATCAGTTGTAGGACCAAAAAATATCGATATCTCGATGGCCGAAGCAGATAGCTTCGTCCAATAGACAATGTATCCAAAAAACTGATCTTGTTTGGTTTTGCCGCATCAGGCAAAGCGGAGATAGCCACGATTCCGAGAATCGATCCAACGAGGGCCAAGCTAAACTCGATGGTCAATGCGGAGTAAGTTTCCATCCACTTGAAAAGAGCCGAACAGATGAAAAGCGTTCCAATGCTAGAAAGGCCAACCGCCAGTTGGACGCTCCCAAAGTAAGAGCCCCGCTGCGATTTCGGGAGGACTGCATACATCCAGGGAACGAAACAGCAGTTTCCCCAAGAGCGGAAAAAGCAAAACAGGAAAAGGCCTCCTACAAAAACCCGAATAGCCCACCCTTCCCCACTCTCGGGTCGTTTCCAGGCCAGCCAGATCAGAGGAATAAGAAAGGAGCTGCGCAAGGCCCAGCAAGTCATCATCAATCGCTTGTAGCCGAATCGAGGGAGCAGAAACGAACCTGCCACTTCCAGCGGCGCCATCAGAAAGACAAACGAGTAAACGACGCCAACGATAAAAGTCGAAGCCCCGAGATTCTCAGCGAAGAGAACCATGGGCGTACCCAATGCGATTTGCCAGGTAATCGCATTGAAGAAGCTGAAGCTCACCCCAGCTCGAAACGGCCTTAACG
>JANQKI010000286.1 GCA_028281165.1 Opitutaceae bacterium
AATGAGGAAGATCGAAAACGCTTCGTCGATCATGTTATCGATGAATCGGAGCGAATGGACCATATCGTCGAACGACTGCTTCGTTTGGCTACATTGGAATCTGGTCGTTTAAATCTTGATACACATCAATTTGATCTAGGATCGCTCGCTAAGGAGAAATCCAAAGCCTTTCTTTGGGCAAAAGAACAGAGGGGGATCCAGATCAATACACGAGTAGCTGAGTTCGAAATATCTGGCGACTCCTTTTGGATTGGAGAAGCCATCATGGAGCTGATTAGCAATGCGATCGAGTTTAGCCCTGATGATTCCCCCATCGAATTAGACGTAGCGAAATCCGAGGGTAAGGCTGTTGTTGCCGTTCGTGATCGTGGACAGGGCATTCCTGATTGGGCGCTTGAGCGAATCAGCGAGAGATTCTACTCAATTGCTCGCGAATCGAGCGGCAAAAAGGGGACTGGGCTGGGTCTGGCTCTAGTTAGAGAAGTGGCGAGATTGCATAGCGGCGAGTTTTCCCTTGCTAATCGTGAGGGAGGTGGAGCGGAAGCGATTCTCGTATTGTAGCGACGAACGAGATGTTGTTTTTCGATGTTCTCACGACCATTGATACCGATTTCATCCGCTTTTCACCGACAGTTCATTATCATTTCATTTTGCCTCTTTAAGCTTGGGGCATGGATCAAAAGTCTGCTTCTTCCCTGCTGGATGGCGTCAAAGAGCGTGTTAGCTCAAGTCTGTTTTTAAAAGCGGTCGGACTCTTCTTCTTTTGCCTGCTTTCGCTGATACCCCTTTCTCAGGTAAAAGGCTTGCTGCACGAGAGGCAGCATCGTCAAGCGGTAGCAATTGGAGAGATCGCGGAGCAATGGGGAGGCGCTCAAACGCTAGTCGGACCACTCATTCTCGTTCCTGCTTCATATGAGGAAATAACTACCGAGAAGCTACGGAATCGAGGATCGGAAACTATCCGAGAGAGCAAACAGACGAAGCGCATTAATATTTTCATTATGCCAGACATATTTAGTTTGGAAGGCGAATTAGATCCTGAGTGGCGTCATCGAGGCATTTTTCGCACTCCAGTGTACACGAGTTCGCTGAAGGTTTCGGGTACTTGGTCGGCTCCTGACCTGAAAGAGCTGGGATATGAAAAAGCAGTCATCGATTGGAGTCGAGCTCGAGTAGTTTTCAAACTAACGGATCCTCAGGGCATCATTTCGATTGACTCACGTATTGGTGAAAAAGATACGCAAGCCCGCCCATTTCTCGTTGGACTGTTGGAAGGCGAGTGGACGATGCTTGGAGAGACCGGATGGGAATCCATACCGCAGTCGTTTGCTATAGAGATCGGGCTTCGGGGCACGGACTCCTTCAACTTCCTTCCCGTCGGAAGACAGGGAGAGGCGAAGATTGTTTCGAGTTGGGCGAATCCCTCCTTTTCGGGAAGCATTCTTCCCGTATCCAGATCGATGGGACCCGATGGATTCGAAGGGAACTGGCGATTTTCCGAATTCGGAAGAGGCGTTCCGCAAGCCTGGGTTGAGGGGACTGACAAGAAAGTCGGCAATTTCTTTGATCGTAGTATTTGCGGTGTGAAATTATTAGATCCAATTAATGGATACAGAATGGTAGATAGGAGTCTAAAATATGGACTCCTTTTTATCGGGGTGAGTTTCGGGGTCTTTTTTCTATTCGAGACGCTTTGCGGCCTGAGGCTTCACGCGATGCAGTACTTGCTGGCGGGGTTGGCGAATGTGTTGTTTTTTCTCCTGCTCCTGGCGATGTCTGAAATCATCGATTTCGGCATGGCATACTTTTTTGCCGGTATGAGCTCCACGTTGCTTGTCGCTTTCTATGCGAAAGCGATTCTTAGAGAAAAGCGGAATGCGATCGTTGTCGGAGGAGCTTTGTTCGTGTTCTACGCAATGCTGTACATTATTCTGCGGCAGCAAGATTATGCCTTGTTGGCGGGAAGCGTTCTGCTGTTCGCAACCCTTGCTGTTGTCATGTTCCTAACGCGCAAGTTAGACTGGTCGAGATCTAGGGAGACGAGGGCTATGTAAGTGGATGTTTGGGATAATTGAAGCTCGTCACTTGCGCTTTTTGATGTTGGGAGACAAATGGAGCCGACCTGCGTGGGGTCGGCTCCTCTTCGTTTGCTTCTTAGGATTATTAAATACGTCGAGTCTAGAGCTCTTTTCGAATTTTTGATATGGTCTGTGACACGGCCTTAGTTGTATCCGTGGCCAGAAGTACATCGGAAACGGTTACGACGCGTTTCGCTCCTGCTGTTATTGCTTGGCTTACGTTTTCCCTATTGATACCGCCAATACAGTAGAATGGAATCGATGGCTTTTTCGCGGCCGCGTAGTGGATAAGTTCGAGACCGACTGCTTCGTAGTCCGGTTTGGTCTGGGTTGGGAAAATTGGACCTACAGCAAAGTAGGAGAGTAGGCCGTCTTTATAGCTCAAAGCCTTATCGATTTGCTCTGAGGAATGCGTTGATAAGCCCAAGATCTTGGCAGGTCCTATTCTTTCTCGAGCTTCTTCGGGAGGAGTATCGTCTTGTCCGATATGAAGTCCGACGTCATCAAATTCCAGGCACAGTTCAATATCGTCATTGATAATAATTGCAGGTTGGATCTCTGGGGAAAGGCTTTCCCTGGCTTTTAGAACACTTTCTAGTAGCTCTCTTCTCTGCTGCTGAGACTCTTTCTTAGCCCTTACCTGCAACAGCCTTGAGCCGCCATTGACGAGCTCCTCAAACTTTTCGACACATCGCTCTTCGGATACATAGCCCGTATCCAAAATAGCATAGAAAGGTGAGTCAGGAAGCATGCCTCAAGGCAACTGAAGCGCGGTTTGCTAAGAGGCTGATTTCTTTTCGCCCTCAGCAGGCGGTTCTAATTCCGTTTTGTTCTCAGCGACGGTTTCTTCTTTGCTGGGTCTTAAGACGGAGACTTCATCTCCTTTCTCCGTTCCTGGAAGATCAATGGCCTCTTCGGCTGCGTTGTTTCCGAAGCTCGAAACGATAATCTGAATCTCGCCGATTTGATCGAAGTTCAGAGATTTTTGCAGAAGCTTTGAAATTCGATTTTGGATACGCTCTGAAGTTTCCTTAAGATTTTCAGGAGAGGCCAGTCTCAGCAATACCTTTGTGTGTACAATCGCCCCATCTATTTTGACGGTTGGTTTTGCGGCTTCTACCCATTCGTCGGTAAGGCAGGCCTGGCGAATCAATTCCTGCAAGGCTTTACGCGAAACCAGAACAGTGCCAGCAGAGCCGGAAAAGGCAGTCAGATGAGCGGGAGGTTTCTTGAAGGCTAAGCGTAATCCAAAAATCAAAAGAACCAGGACGACAGCTGCGGCAATCCAATAAACTACCGGAAGCTCTCTAATGAGCTCCAAAGTTGATTTGGCTGTATCCAAATTTTCCATTCAGATTTTACTATTCGTCATCGTCGGACGACTCTTCCTCATCGTCGTCCATTTTGACGCCCTCGATAATCACGTCTACGGTGGCTACTGGCTTGCCGGTCATATTTGATACCTGCTTGGCAACGATCATCTGAAGGGTTTCAGCTGTTTTTCCAAGCTCGACGCCGTATTCCATCACTACGCGAATTTCGATTACGTAGTTGCCTGCTTCGTCTTCGGAGACACGCACGCCTTTGTCGGATTCCTTGGCCGAGAAGAGGGCTTTTACGTCGTCGAATATGCCTCCACCTACTCCAAGAACGCCTTCGACGCTCATGGCGGCCATCTTTACAATCGTGGCCACGACGGTGTGGTTAACTTTGATTTGCCCGATCGAAGAGCTCTGGTCGTCTCCGCTTTCAATGGTGGTTTCTTGCTGGTCCATTGGCTGAAGTAAAATTTAAGGTTTAAAAAGTATGAGAGTCGCTTGACGGACTGTATGTTTCAAAACGGCAGTTATATAGCTTATATTTACTTTTTCGTTTTGCGATCTTCCTTTTGCCTTTAGTCGAATTTTGGATTTCGCTCCATAAAATCATTCATAAAGGAAGTCGTGGCCTTTCCCGCTCGGAACTCGGGGTCGCGAAGAATAGCTGTGTGGAGAGGGATCGTTGTCTTAACGCCCCTTATCAAATATTCATGCAACGCTCGGTACATCCGCTGGATGGCCGTTTCACGATCCTTCCCATAGGTGATGAGCTTGCCGATCATGCTGTCGTAATAGGGAGGAATGATGTAGCCTCCATAAGCATGGGAGTCGACCCGAACACCGTGTCCGCCTGGCGCATAGTAAAGATCGATACAGCCGGGGCTTGGAATGAAGTTCTTAGATGGATCCTCCGCATTAATGCGGCACTCGATAGCGTGGTAGTTGTAGCTGATTTGATCCTGGTCAAACCCGATAGGCTCGCCACTAGCGATCAGGATTTGCTGTTTGATTAGGTCGATACCGGTTACTTCCTCAGTTACCGGATGCTCGACTTGGATCCGCGTATTCATTTCAAGGAAGTAGAAGTCGCCATTTTCATCGACCAGAAATTCTATGGTACCGGCTCCTTCGTAGTCGGCTGCTCGAGCCGCTTTGATCGCGGCTGCTCCCATCTTTTTGCGCAGTTCGGGCGTTACAAAGGGAGAGGGGGCTTCTTCGATCAGTTTTTGGTGTCGACGTTGCACCGAGCAATCACGTTCACCTAAATGCAAGGTCTTGCCATGCGAATCAGCCAGAATCTGAAATTCAATATGGCGAGGATTTTGTATGTATTTTTCAATGTACACATCTCCATTACCAAACGCCTTTTCTGCCTCGTTGCCCGCAACGTGAAATTCCTTCCTTAACGAAACGTCGTTGTGGGCCACTCGCATACCGCGACCACCTCCGCCAGCAACCGCCTTTATGATCACCGGATAGCCGATACGTCGCGCGATTTCGCTCGCTTCATCCTCTTCTGAAATGGGACCGTCGCTGCCGTCTACAACCGGTACCCCAGCACTGCGAACCGTATCTTTGGCCACTGCCTTATCGCCCATTTTTCTAATGGAGGCTGAAGAGGGGCCAATAAACTTGATGTTGCAGGATTCGCACTGTTCGGCGAAGTCCCCGTTTTCCGATAGAAAACCGTAGCCAGGATGGATGGCATCGACATCAGCGATCTCTGCCGCGCTAATAATGCGATCCGCTTTCAGATAGCTATCCGCGCTTGTGGCGCTGCCGATGCAAATGGCTTCGTCGGCTAGTTGAACATGGAGGGATTCGACATCAGCTTCTGAATACACAGCCAAGCTCTTGATCCCTAGTTCGCGGCAAGCTCTGACAATGCGAAGGGCGATTTCGCCTCGGTTGGCAATCAATACTTTCTGCATAGGAGGCTACTGAAATTTTGAAGATAGGTCAGCTGCTTTTGAACCAGAATCGTATCCGGCTTTGACTAGGCCAATCGAAATAGCCGCTGTCCAAATTCTACAGGCTGACCGTTCTCGACTAGCACCTCGGCGATTGAGCCGCTTTGCTCGGCTTGAATTTCGTTCATGATCTTCATCGCCTCTATAATACACACCACCGAATCGGCTTGAATGGAATCGCCAACACCTGCAAACGGAGGGCTTTCTGGCGAAGGAGCCGAGTAGAAAGTGCCAACCATCGGAGAGGTAATATAGGTGCCGTTTCCTTCCTCTTCGCCGGCAGCGATTGGCGTTGGTATAGCTGCCTCCCGGGCGGGTTGGGCTGCGGGGGCTAAAGGCTGGCTAGGAGCGTAGGCCACTACTTGCGGTTGAGATTCTTTGCCGGACTCGCGCTTAATCTTAAGCTTGAAGTTCTCTTCTTCGACCGCGAATTCCGTCAGGTCGGACTTCTTCATTAGGTCGATGATTTGCTTGATTCCTTTTATGTCCAAAGCGCTACGGTGGATTGAGGGTTGCTGATTACGTTGCTTATTCTTGAGGCCCTTATAATATAGAGGAAGGCTCTGTTAAGCGTTTTTCGATGGGATGCAATGCTCTATTTGCGAGGAGTATTTGTGACAATTAGCGAAAGTTTGAGAAAAAATGGGACCTTGGCGAGCGCTATTGGAGATTTAGCAGTCTTTATCTGGTTGGCTTATTCCAGTCGGTTGATGTCCTTTTGAAGCGTTTTCTTGAGAAATGTATTAAGGACGCGGATGCGCGGGTCGACTAAATATCCCTCGCTCTGACAAAGACCGTTGGAATGGCGCTTTGTGAAGCTCTTTTCGGGCTGAATCCATTCCCTAAAAGTTTTTTGAAAATATATCTTGCTTTCGGAAAAGCTTCTGGCAGCTTCCGTTGCCTTCTGTTCTTTCCATGGCCGACGTTTGATCGGCGAAATGTACTGAAAATTCGGGGACGAAATTTTTTGAAAATATATCTTGCTTTCAAAAAGCCGATTGGCAGTTTTCGTCCTCTTGTTCTTTTCACGGTCCGCGAAGGGCAAAATCTCTTCTTTGTCTTCGCGATTTTTTAACTATAAATCGCTTGACGGTAGGGCCGGATTTTGGAATGAATGGAGTCTTTCTCCTATTGAATTTCCCGTTCTTTGAAATTTATTTTGCGCGATTGATTGTAGCCCCAATCAATTATTTAAGTATCTGATGAACAGAAGTTTGTCAGCGTAGTTCAGAATCCACGGATTCATGAACTCTCTATTTTTCGGAGAGTTTGATCCTGGCTCAGAATGAACGTTGGCGGCGTGGTTCAGACATGCAAGTCGAACGGGATTGTTTCACTAGCTTGCTAGAGAAACATGAGAGTGGCGAACGGGTGCGTAACACGTAAAGAACCTACCCTCATGTGGGGGATAGCTCGAGGAAACTCGAATTAATACCGCATGTGGTCCTCTTTCGCATGAAAGAGCAACCAAAGCTGGGGACCTTCGGGCCTGGCGCATGAGGAGGGCTTTGCGGCCTATCAGCTTGTTGGTGAGGTAACGGCTCACCAAGGCTAAGACGGGTAGCTGGTCTGAGAGGATGATCAGCCACACTGGAACTGAGACACGGTCCAGACACCTACGGGTGGCAGCAGTTTCGAATCTTTCACAATGGACGAAAGTCTGATGGAGCAACGCCGCGTGGGGGATGACGGCCTTCGGGTTGTAAACCCCTGTCACCAGGGATAAAACGCAGTCGGTTAATACCCGGCTGCCTGATGTAACCTGGAGAGGAAGAGGTGGCTAACTCTGTGCCAGCAGCCGCGGTAATACAGAGACCTCGAACGTTATTCGGATTTACTGGGCGTAAAGGGTGCGCAGGCGGCCATGTGTGTCGGAGGTGAAAGCCTACAGCTTAACTGTAGAACTGCCTTCGAAACTACATGGCTAGAGTACCGGAGGGGGTAGCGGAATTCCAGGTGTAGCAGTGAAATGCGTAGATATCTGGAGGAACACCGATAGCGAAGGCAGCTACCTGGACGGTTACTGACGCTCATGCACGAAAGCGTGGGGAGCGAAAGGGATTAGATACCCCTGTAGTCCACGCCGTAAACGTTGTACACTAGATATTGGAGGATTCGACCCCTTCAGTGTTCAAGCTAACGCGATAAGTGTACCGCCTGAGGACTACGGCCGCAAGGCTAAAACTCAAAGGAATTGACGGGG
>JANQKI010000311.1 GCA_028281165.1 Opitutaceae bacterium
ATTCATATCCTTCAGAATCTTTTTATGCAGCGCCAGCTCTTCAACATCCTTTGGATTGGCTGAAAGATCGGTGAAAAACGCCTTTCGATAAATCCCGTAATCCGCCAAGCCCGGTTCCATGCGATTGCCGTAATGACCGCCCATCCAGATAACGATATCCTTACTCGTAGCCTTCCAATACCGATCATAGGCGATTTGATAGATCTCGGCGTCATTCATCCCTCTGAAGTCCCCGCGAAGATCAGCCACCTTTCTCAAGCCGGCTTTTTCCGCCATAGAAATATGGGCCTCGTCGACCACGATCGCTTCTTCCAGACCGGCTACCGTAAAAGCCACGATCAGAGAAGCTCTGACCTCGGAATCCCAAACCACGTACCCCTTTGCCCGCTTGCCCAGCTTCTCCAAGGCCTCGCTCGCTGTATTCAATTTCTCAAACGCAAACTCATGACGCTCTTCATAGAACCCTTTCAAAGCGCCCGTGATTTTCCAAGGCCAGGAATCTGGATACACGAAATAGAGACTTGGTCCATCCAAATTGGCCACGCCCTGCAGGCTGATCAGCATGGCGTACTCAGGCAAATCTCCATCCAGAGTCCACCTTTCTCCAAATTCCATGTAGTACTTTTCCGCGGCAAACCCAAGCGACGCCGCAAAAGCCAGCAATGCGACCCATAAATTACGCATACTAGTTCTAAATTTCATCGTATAAATTCGCTTTCCTATTTGCGGGTAAAAACGTGGGTAATGGGAATGGGACGCGAAGAACGCAGGGTCAGTCGCGTCAACCGCTGACCGTCACGCGATAGGCGATATTCCGTGTATTCGCGAATTGGCGCATCCCCTTGATTGGTTTCCACAACAAAATTGGACTCCAATTTCAAAACCTTGCCTCCATCGATCCATTCTCCGCGGATCTGCATTTTACCGTCGCCTCCCATGAAGGCGCCAATATGCCGATTGCCCGTCCACCAATCCACAGGCACTCGATTGGTTTTGCGGGAAAGGTCGATCACGTAGGTCTGGGAATGATACCGCCGACCTGTGGTAACTAGCTCCTCGATCGTCACTTCCTTTCCCTTAACCTCGATGTCCAATACAATCCTTCTCCAAGGGTCTATGGCCGAGCTTAAGCTTGGATCGATCTGCCAATTCCCGGAAAGATTAGCAGGACTTGCCTGACTTGATGTGAAAATCGAAATCGCAAGACCTGTACAAAATACTAAAATCCTCATGACCATCTTATGATAAGAGTTCACATATAATAATCAAAGCGAAGGCCTAGTAGTCGAACAGCAAAGACGTTTTACTATAAAGCGCGAGGCAGACCTACGAGGCCACTCATACTCTGATAGGTTCGAGCTACCAAAGTTTCCGGCTTCATGCGTATCATCGACATCCACACCCATCCCGTTTTCAATAACGAAGGCTCTAGCAAAGAGCAGGTGGAAAGACTGGTTGGCTATGCAAAAAACCTCGGCATAGAACGCATGGTCGCTCTAGGCGACGTCCTGCTTTATGGTCCGACTCCAGACGCGGCTCAGATCGCTGCTATCAATGACACAACCGAAAAACTCCTCCGTTGGCGTCCGGACTTCTTTATTGGATTTTGCTATCTAAATCCACTGTTAGGAGAAACGGCCTTGCGCCAGGAGCTCGATCAACGTCTGGAGAGTGGATTCAAGGGAATCAAACTGGAGATCGCCAACAACGCCCGAGATCGCGTTATGACTCCTCTCATGAAAGCGGCTGAAAATGCGAAGATCCCTGTCTTGCAGCACACCTGGGCCCAATCAAAACGCCTGCCAAAAAGCCACAGCGATCCTGCTGACACTTCATTGCTTGCTCGCCGCTTTCCCAATGTGCAAGTTATCATGGCCCACCTATTCGGCTTCGGCATACGTGGAGTTCTTGAGGCCAAAGGCATTCCGAATCTCTACGTGGACACGTCGTCCTGCCTTCCTTTCAGCGGGCTGGTTGAATTCGCAGTGGAGAAACTGGGAGCAGAACGCATCCTTTACGGTTCCGACCTCCCGATCCGCGAACTAGGACAATGCATAGGCCGTATCAGCGGATCGGATATAACCGAAGATCAGAAACAAGCCATCTTATTCGAAAATGCGCGTCAACTGCTCTATACCGAATGAAACAAACCCCACTAGTCGACGTAAACGTGTCCTGCGGTCATTGGCCCTTCGCTCGCCTGCCCGCTCGCGATTTGCCGACCCTTGATTCTCTGCTGGGAAAAAGCGGAATCAAGCAGGCTCTTGTCTCGCCCCTAGAGGCGGTTTTTCTTCCGGACCCCGATGTTTGCAACCGAGAGCTCCTCGATTCGATCCATCCACACCAAAGACTGTTCGCCGTACCGACTATCAATCTCGCCATGCCAGATTTTCTCGAGAATCTGGACTACTATCGCCAGAAGGCGGATCTCAAAGCTGTCAAGTTGTACCCAAATTTCCACAACTACTCGCTTCGCTCGCGACGCTTGGAGAAACTTGTCTCGTATCTGGAAACTAATGACATACGCCTGATCATCAACGTTCGCCTAGTCGACGAGCGACATCAGTACTTCGGATTGAAAATCAAAGGTTTGGCCACCAGACAGATAGCCGACTTCGGACACAAGTACCCCTCTATTGAATTTCTTTGCACCGGGCTTTATCTTCCTGAGATCGAAGAGCTCGCGCCAGCTTGCCCCAACTTTTCAACCGACATGTCGTTTGCCGATTGGCACAACCTGATTCCTCGTATTCTAGAAAGCCTGCCGGCAGATCGTCTCTTTTTCGGATCTCATACGCCACTCATGGTGACTGAAGCCAACGCCGCTAAGCTTAGAATGGCGGATATCCCCGAATCGACTCGGCGTCAGATTGGCCATGAAAACGCCGAGCGTTTCTTCGGCCTTTAAGAGAGTATTCAATCAGTCCCATTTTCCGCTCTTGATGGCCTCCAATAGCGTCCAGAGTCCACGATCCACCTAAGGCAAGCAGGTGGCGCGAGGCCTCTGGACACGCGAAATAAATCGGAATGAAACCACCACCTTCGTTTTACGATAAACCGTTGGCTGCATCCCGTATCTAAAAGGAAATTCTTAGGGTGAGAAGCAGGGTCGCGAACCGCTTGGTTTCGACGCCTGAATGCGCCCAAATCATGCCCGAACTCAACTATCTCAACTCCTTGGACTATACCGTTCTCGGCGTCTATATGCTGCTCATTTTGGGAGTTGGGTTTTACGTTTATCGCTTCAATCGCAAGACCACCGACTACTTCAAAGGAGGAGGACGCGTCCCCTGGAAGCTGTCAGCCGTTTCGCTCTTCATATCGGGCTTCTCCGCTTTCATGTTCGTTGGAGCGTCTGGCATCACCTATGGAAATGGAGGGGGAGCCCTATTGCTCTTCAGCTTCGCCCTGCCCGCCTACTTGCTGGGCTTTCTAATATTCGGCCCGCTTTGGCGTCGTACTCGTATCGATACGCCGTTGCAGTTCCTCACGCGGCGCTTTTCCCAGGGAACCACTTATTTCTACACCCTTCTAGCGGTCATTCCCAACACGCTTGTATTGGGAATCATGATATATACGCTCTGCATTTTCATATCCTCCGCTCTGGGAATTAGCGAAAAGACATTCGAACTCGGCTTCGCGACGCTAGACGGATTCGAACTTATGCTGCTCATCACCGGAATCGTTCTGGTCGTCTATACCACGCTGGGCGGACTTTGGGCCGTCATGATAACCGACGCCATCCAGCTGCTCATTGTTCTGCTCGTCACGTTGGTAATGACGCCACTGGCATTTTCGCTTTTAGGGGAAGGAAGCATTAGCGACGGTATCCAACGACTCGCAAGCGACGCTCCAGCTGGGTACTTCGATGTTAAATTGGACGACAAACCGGCTCTCTTCTGGCCTACTTGGTTCGTATACATAATTTTTGGATACAACGTGAATTGGCACATCGCTCAACGCTACTACAGCGTGTCCGACGAGCGCGACACCAAGAAAATGGCGCTTTGGTGCGGAGGGCTCTCCCTCGCTCTTCCCATGCTCTGGATCCTTCCTGTCATGACAACGCCAATACTTTTTCCGAATATGGAAGAACTTTGGCCAAGTCTGGCCAAGCCATCCGAGGCCTCTTACGTAACCCTGGCCTTGGCTGTCCTTCCGCATGGGATGCTGGGTCTGCTAGCGGCAGCCATCTTCGCGGCGACTATGAGTTCTACCGATACCATTTTCAACTGGCTGGCAGCCGTGCTCACCAAGGATGTCTACGTTCCTCTGGTTTCGCGCATCAAAGGTCATGCTCCCGCCGAATCGACGCAACTAATCGTTGGAAAAGCCTGCGTCGCCTTGCTTGGCATCTTCGCCATTTGGGTTGCCTTCAACGTAAAGCGTTTCGGAGGAGCTTTCGACGTCTACATGCGAGCCGAGTCCCTCTACAAGATAACGCTTTTCGTTCCCGTCTTTATAGGCCTTCTCTTCACTCGCACGCCCTGGTGGTCAGCCATTGCCTCGGTTACTGCCGGAGTGATTGGCGTACTTGGCGTCGGCGTTTTCGCCTCTCTGCAAAGCGAACTCCCTCTCGGCTTCATGAATATCCTCTTTGCCGATGCCAATGTGACCTGGTTCAGATTCGAACTAACGCGCTACGAATTGAACGCCATCATTGGCCTTCTTGTCACCACAGGCGTATTCATAGCATCCACTTTCTTCAACAGAAGGGAAGGCGCATTCAAAAATCGAATACAATCCCTAGAAAAAGACCTGAAAACGCCCGCCTTTTCCGAGCAGAATACGGCCTTGGCCCCCGAGGGTTTGAAAGCCTATCGCATGATGGGCTGGCTAGCAATCGGACTGGGGGGCGGTCTTGTGCTCCTGACCATTCCCACTGCTACCGAGAACGGACTGCTAAATGGACTGGCCGGCCTTCTAGCCATAGCGATCGGCGTCCTCATTCTCAAAGCGGTCACGCGCTACCAATCCAAGTTTCACGCCAATCTTAACGCTAACGAAAACCAGTCATGAATCGTCGCCAATTCATAAAAGCCACCAGTTCAGCTCTTCCACTTGCCACTTTAAGCAACCCGCTAATGTTCGCTCAAAACAGAGCGAACTCACGTCCTGAACTTTTCTTCAGCCCTAGTGAAATCCCTGCCATCCGACGCAACACCAAGACCGATCTGCTAGGGCCGCTCTATAAGCAATGGAAAGACTCTCCCATTGAAGCGCTAGAAAATAAGCTAGACGCCTTTGATGCATCGGGCGATGTCATTCGCGATTTCCTCTATGTAATGCAAGAACTGGAACGCAGTTCGCTGATTCAGATCGCCGAACCCAGCAGAGACCGTCGCGACAGCATCATTGCTGCCCTCAAGCGTATCATCGCAATCCCTCGTTGGGACTACTTTCAAGATGGATCCGAAGAGCACATTGGCATACAAAGATCCTCTCTCGCCACGGTTCGTCTCCTGTTCGCCCGGGAAGCGATTTGGGATGACTTCGATAGCGAACTCGACCAGCGCCTCCTCGCTGCCGTCGCTGAAAAAGGATGTCTTCCCTGCTACCGGACCATTTACGATATGGAAAATCCGGATACAGTCAGAGGCTGGAGGTTTAGCGATAGACATGCCGATTACTTCGACATCACGATGGATCGCTGGCCCATGATTCTCGGCGCCAACAACCTTCGCGCCGCTCCAGGCAGCGCTCTGGGAATCGGGGCGATCGCCTTGCTAGGCCAAGACGATCGCGCCCAAACCTGGCTAGATACCGCTCTGGCAAGCCAGCAACGTGTCATGAAGCTTTTCGGTCCAGACGGAAGCTTTTTCGAAGGTATCAGCTACACTGAATACACCTTGCGAACCTCTTTCAGCTTCTTCGAAGCTCATCACCGCCGCAAAGGCCGAATCGATTGGCTAGACAATTTCGACCTGGATGTGCTCATAGATTTCATACTCACCATGCAAGCGGGCAAACGCGAAGACGGCATGCCGGACATCGTCAATTTCAGCGATGCCAGAAGAAGCGTAGTGCCGAGCGTACCAGCCTGGATCGCTCGACAAACCGATTCATCGGTAGCCCAGTACACCGCCGAAAACGCGTCCGAACCGCACAGCTTCCTGGACTTCCTCTGGTACCAGCCGAAACGCAAGTCTACCAAGCCCCCCGCTCGTCTTAAAAACACGCGCAACCATTTGGACTGGATCATCGCTAGGACCGGCTGGGAAGCCAACGACGCGGTTCTTGCCTTCAGGAGTGGCGGTCCGGCTAATCATGAGCATGCCGATCGAAACACCTTCCTGTATAAAATCCACGGAGAGCGCATTCTAAACGATCCTTTCGGAGCAACCTACGATTGGCGCCATGGCGGTTGGCCGCTGAGACTCACGCAGGGTCACAACGGCGTACTCATCGATGGAAAGGGGAATCATTACCACCGTGGAGAGGAAGGCACAAACGACAGCCTCTCCTATGCTACCATCTTGCAGTATGAAGATCATGATAAGCATGTTTGGTGGACAAGCGACGCGACCGCCGCGTATCGAATAGACAATTACCACATATTCAAAGTACTGCGCACCGTCCTGTTCGCCAAGCCGAACATCATCGCGGTTCTAGACCGCGTGGAACTTCGCTATCGTCCCCAAAAGGTCGACATCAGATTCTTTCCAGACAACCGAGACGGAAAAGCGGAAGTAGCAACAAGCGGCGATCGCTTCACTATCGCTCGTCCCAGCGTTCGACTGCACGGCAAAGTCCTCGCCCAAACCGCCGCAAACGTTCGGGTCGGCAGACTCGATGTACCTGCGGATATCGGAGCCTATCCCTGCATTGAAACGCTCTCCAGTCCAGCCCTGGAGCACAGCATTCTCACTGTCATGGTGGCTCAGCCAAGCGGCGAATCGGAACTGCCGAAAATCGAAACCAGCCTCGACCAAAACGAATGGCGTATCCAAACGAAAGGGCTAACCGCCAGCATTCATACAACGGATTGGGAGCCGGAAATAGAGATCGGCTAATCACGAAAAATATCGTCTTCAGAAATGACGCCCAAACATAAAGAGCATTACGATCGAGCCTTGAAGCGAATCCCTTGGGGCACGCAAACCAACGCCAAAAGGCACGACGCGGATCTCATCGCTTCGCGGCCGCCATTCATCGATAGAGGAAAAGGTTGCCGTATTTGGGATTTGGATAACAAAGAGTACATCGATTACCGATGCTCGCTCGGCCCTATCACACTCGGCTATCAATACGCCGAGGTTGATGAGGCCGTCCGCAAGCAAATGGAAAAAGGCATTCTTTTCAGCATGGCTAGCCCCTTGGAAATCGAAGCGGCAGAGGCGATTCTGGATACCATAGGCTGGGCCGATAAAATCCGCTTCATGAAAACAGGGGCGGATGTTTGCTCCTGCTGTTTGAGATTGGCTCGCAGCTACACAGGACGCGATCGGCTTCTCACCAGCGGCTATCACGGCTATCAGGATTGGTTCGCCCTCAACTGGCCACGACCGGGCGTCCCTCAGAAGCTCGCCGATTATGTTGATGAAATCGAATACGGCGACCTAGAAGCAGTGAAGCGAGTCTTCGCGTCTCACGGAAAGGAAATCGCCGCCGTTGTGGTCATTCCCGTGGATTGGAATCAAGAAACATCAAAAGAATACCTGCAGCTTTTACGCGATCAATGCGACCAATATGGCTCGCTCCTGATCTTCGATGAAGTATTGACAGGATTTCGTCTGGCTAACGGAGGGGCCAGGGAATACTTCCGCGTGACGCCCGATTTTTCAGCCTACGCCAAAGGAATCGCCAATGGGTATCCGCTTTCCGCTTACGCCGGAAAAGCGAGATACATGGACACGCTAGACCATACCATTCTTACTACTACTTATGCCGGAGAAACCCTTTCTCTCGCCGCCGCTAAGGCCGTCATGGAAATATACGCCAAGGAGCCGGTCATCGAACGCATCTTCGATATGGGACAGCGACTACGCGATGGATTCGATACCATTTTCCAGGAGCATAGCTACCCAGCTAGTACCATTGGAATCGCCCCTGCCATAACTATAAACTTCCATGGAAACGAGAAAGAAAAACAGGCAAGGCGCGCTTCTCTTTTCGACAAGCTCTACCAGAAAGGCATCTTCGCCAACAACGAATGGTTCATCAACTATTCCCATCAGGCAGGCGATATTGACGAAACTCTGGAAAAGATGGACGACGCCATCAAAGCGCTCTCCTAGAACCTATCCCAAAACGTTCAACGCAACCAGCGATCCAGATTTTCCTTAACGAAAATGTCGTCATTGAGACTAGGATACGAAGCGTAAACGCGATCGATCGCTTCCATCTGGCCAGGCGAGAGTTCTTCTTGAGGATTGAGAGTCCATCGTCCTTCAAGCAAGCCTTGCCGCCGCAGAATCTCATGAATCCCGGGTATGCATCCTGCAAAGCTATTCGCCGCATCGAAAA
>JANQKI010000038.1 GCA_028281165.1 Opitutaceae bacterium
CGAAAGTAGGCGATTTGCTCTTCGCTAATCTGCTGCTCGATGCCGTCGTTAGAGAAGAGGGCTAGGAACAGGACATTTTTGTATACGTAATAATAATACGTCGTTCCAAAGCGATCCTCCCATTCCTGGCGCATCGCTTGGTAGCCCACTCTACCTTGACGCTGGCTCTGGGGCTTGGCCTGAATATCGTGATTGCCCGCCAGAAAGAAAAAGGGCATTTCAAGGGGCTCGATCATCCCCATGAACTCGTCCCATTCGGCTCGATTGGTCCGAGCATTGGGAGAGTTGCCCTTGATCAAGTCGCCCACGCTCATGACGAACTCGGGACGCAGCCAGTTGATCTTCGGTATGGCAGATTCGAATACACCGCGGCGCGGCGATCCGGTGCGATCGGTGACGATCACGAACTGAAAGTCATCCGGATCATTCAAAAAGTTCAAATGGGTCCACGGCTTTTGCACAGTGGAAACGCCCGATTCGAAAGCGTGACCATCGTGAGCCAAAGAAACGATTCCATCCCCATAAAGAGCCACCAATCCTATGGCGACAGACAAACGGATTGCAGTCGAAGAATTCATGTCAGCTTAAAAGCCTAAGCTAATCGCTCGACTATAGCCAATTTCAAAGCATCCCGTCTCGGAACTGTTACAATTTAAAGGGCAACTTCATTTCGACAGGTATCAAGTATTAATACGGGATGGGATGATCTCTCGTAACGGTTCCAGGGCATCTCATTGGCCATGAGAAGGATCGCTGCCCAATGTGATTTGGCATGCGGAGATCTGGAAACTCGCCCGAATCGTTGACGACTCCTCTCTAAGCCCCAACATCACGATCGGTTTATTCTCGCTCGATCCGAAATCAACTCCTGCACCCTCAGACTAGATTTATGCCCCTCTCTAAAGAGCTACCCCAACCCGCCACCACTGAAAAGGCCAAGACCAGCACCCTCGTCATCTTCGCCCTCATGTGGTTTGGAGTCACTTTCAACAATTCGCTTTCAGCCTATATGCTGCCTAAGACCATCGAGGCGATCGACAACGATCCTCGTACCATCGGTCTTTTGCTAGCCCTCAATCCACTCTTTGGACTCATAGCTCAACCTCTGGTCGGGCTGCTGAGCGATCGCATTTGGACACCTATAGGACGTCGCGCCTTTTTCATCATCATCAGCGCCCCCATGGTCGCGATATGCCTGATCTTCATTCCCGAGGCCACGCTTCTTTGGCACCTCTTCATTCTCGTTCTCTTTTTCGAATTCTTTCACGACGTCATCGTCGGGTCGGATCATCCTTTAATCGCCGACCTTATTGCTCCCAAAGATCGCATGATGGCCAACGCCATCATCATGATTGCGATCCAACTAGGATCTATAGCCATGCTCTACGTTGGGATGGGGATCATTGTCCGCGACTTCGGGGACACTCGGCTTTTTCATGTGGCGGCCGTCGTGCAAATTCTGTTTGTCATGGCACCCGCGTTTTTTCTCAACGAGAAGCCGGTACAGCGCTTGCCACGACCTAAACTGACCATCGCTCGCTACGTCACCGACCTTTGGCATTCGAGGCCTTTGCGCAAGCTAGCCCTAACCAATTTCTGGATAGCGGCATTCGACAACCTCATCAAAGTCTTCATGGTCCTCTACGCTACCAATGCCCTGGGCTCGACCAAGCCGGAATTCGGAGAGCGTTGGTTTATCCACAACGTGGTAGCCCTGGCTCTGGCTCTGCCCGTCGGACTTCTCATCGAGAGCAAGATTCCAAAGCAGTTGGCCATCATGGTCGGCATCGGCTTCGAACTGGCAGCCTGCATTTTCGCCTTATTCGCCGACGACATTAACGACATTTATTGGATCGCCCTGCTTTTCGGCACCGGCTTCGTGATAAAAGGCACAACCTTCAAACCCTTTTTCACCGAATTCATACCCAAAGACATCATCGGGCAAGTATCGGGAGCCATCAATATATTCTACGCGGTTGGCCGCCTGCTCGTGACCTATGGAGGCGGCTGGATCGTCTACGCCTTTAGTGGCAATTACCGGATTCTATTCTACTTCGCCATCGCGGCCGGTATTTGCGGAGCCATTACGGTGGCCAGCGTTCGCGACGAACGCTTTCATCAACGCAAAACGAGCGAATCGGCCACCCAGCTGGAGTAGCGAGGCGCTTAGAGACTGTTCAGTAAGTGTTGTAGGAGCGGGTTTCGTAAGTCCTCCGTAGCATAAAGAGCGAAGGAAGGAGTCCCGCAATCCTGGCCCGCCGCTCCCTACCTTTGAGGAATCACGGGATCCTCCTGCGCAAAAGCTTCGGCGCGACAGGTCAAGCCGCTCCTACAGGTACCTAGCCCACCAAGTAGCATTTTTTAGACAGTCTCTTAGAGTGTGTCCAAAAAGTATCCAAAGAGGTAGAACGCGGCGTCCTCGACGCGTTTTTACAATGGTCGAACGCGAGTCGAGGACCCGTCTTCGTTTATCAGCTACGCCGAGGCAGGCTGCCTCGCGCCACCTTCGAGAATCGAGGTAGGGAGGCTTGTCCTCAAGCCTCCGTATACATGCATCCGAAGCGGAGGCTTGGAGACAAGCCTCCCTACCAGCGTGCAAAATCGCATTAGAATTTATTTATTGGAAAGGCGCTTAGAGTTCTCGTATCTTAAGATTGCGAAGCCATAGGGCGTCGCCGTGATCCTGGATGACGATATGGCCAGCCGGCATAGCTCCCACGCTTGGATAATCGGCATATTTGCTTTTGACATAGGCTGCCTTCCAGTCTTCGGAACCGAATTCGATTTCCAAAACTTTGTATCCATTCAGCCAATGCTCAAAACGCTTGCCTTGGGCTATGATCCGAGAGGTGTTCCACTCTAAGGCAGGACGGGACGCGTCTTTCTTCGAGGCGACTAAGTCGAAAAGATCTCCCGCACGATGCGTTTCTATCTTTCCTTCCTTATGACCCTTGTTATCCAGAAGCTGGTACTCGAGGCCGGTATGCCAAGGCAGTTTGTATCCAGATTCCGCTACACGATAGAAGATGCCGCCATTGCCGCCTTGCGAAACCATCCACTCGAAAGCGAACTCGAAGTCGCCGTAGACACGATCCGT
>JANQKI010000056.1 GCA_028281165.1 Opitutaceae bacterium
ACACGGCAAGACCACCGGCGTCGTCGGCGGGGCTTACGATTTTGAGACCGCTGGAGAGGCGGTTCAGACTCTTCTGCAGCATCGCGTTAGAAGAGTTCAGGTTGTTCTTCGCGACGGTAGCCGCGGAATTGGAGTTGATAACAACTGGCATTATATCATCCTTGATTTATGCGCGACGTCCGTGTCGCAACGAGCTAGAAAAAAGAACAGACGTCTAGCCTCGTCTTGCTCCATAGTGATTGTGGCGCAAGACCTCTATCGCTTACAGAAGCAAGGTTTTGAGGCTTTTGAGCGCAAATACCCATCACTGTCCCTCCATTTGAAGGGATTCATAGGCGCTATTGCTCAGGATGAGAAAGCGAGTTGTTAAGAAAATTGGAAACCGCTTTTGAATGATTCGGTGAAAATCATTCGCGGGTTGCTGTCAAAGAACAATGGTTTATCCGAAGTTTGGATACTATTTCTATTGTTTTTCAGAACCTTCTCGATAATCAGGCGGCTAAAAGACTTTGGGGAGTAGGCTCCTCGCCCGTCAGCGAGGAGCCGATGTCGTAGTAGTAACTAACCCAAAAGTCTGAGCGCGACCTGAGAGGAGGCATTGGCTTGAGCCAACATGGAGGCTCCCGACTGAACCAGAACGTTGAATCTGGATAGCTGGGTTGATTCCTCGGCAACATCGACGTCGATGATGCGGCTGTTGGCGGCTTCGAGATTCTGCTTGTTAACAGTAAGCATTTCTGAAGCGAAGTTCAGTCGATTCGACTGGGCGCCATTGGTCGCGCGAAGCGTTGCCACGCTTTGAATGGCGTCTGTAATGGTGGTCAGTCCAACGGCTGTGAGCTGGTTGGTTGTAGCTGTAAGATCAGTACCTAGCTGGCTTGCCAGGTTGGCCTGATTGATACTAACCGTGCTTCCTCCGCTCTCGGTGGTTGCCACTGCGAGATTGGTGGCTGAGGCTCCTTGAGTGAAGAGGGAAACGCCGTTAAAGGTCTGATTGGTTAGCGAGCTTAGCTGCTGTTGAAGCTGCTGAAACTCCGTGTTGTAGTTCGCTACGTCGTTTGTGTTTTTAGTCACGTCTGTAGCGAGAATCTTCAACTCCGACATGCGATCCAATACCTTGGTTACCGTCGTGTACGCGCCGTCTTGCGTTTGTAGAAACGACAGAGCGTTCTGAAGATTCGTATTCACAGCCTTAGTACGATTAATCGTGGCTGAGAGTTTCATCGAAACAGCGAGACCACCTGCATCGTCCGATGGACGGACAATCTTCATCCCACTGGAAAGCCTATTAAGGCTGCGTTGCAATGAGGCGTTGCTCATCGCGAGGTTGTTAGCGGCTACAGTAGCCGAGCTATTCGTATTGATTACTACCGACATTTTAACTTCCTTGTTAACCTTGCGACATCCGTGTCGCAACGAGCTGTTTTATGCTGTGTCAGCCACACAGATAACGGGTTTTGTTACGCCCTATAGTATCGGCGCTCTATGAGATACTTTAGAGAAAAGAGCTTATTAATTAGTATCTGGCGCTTATCGGAGACGCGTTGCTGAAGCTCGTGAAACTAGGAAGTTTTTTCCTCTTGTAATCCCTCTCTCTACGCGCGCGTCTAATAAAAAGGAGAATGAAATCGGTTTCGGCGACCTCTTGTATTGGTACGGTAAATATATGTTAAATCAGGTAAAATTTTTTTAAATACAGAAGCTGCTTCGAGGAAGGGAATCATACGTGTTCTACCTTGGCTTGACCCATGCTCTGCATTGTGTCCATGCAGCAAACCCTTCGTCCTCCCACAAGCGAATTGAATACCATTGTATTCAAGTTGGGCTATGGACGTTTGGGAAATCGGCTCTACCGTTTCGGGAACATCATAGCTTTTGCCACGGAATATGGTCTTAGGGCGATTGATTTCTCGTTCGTCGATGATGGCTACGCTTCCTATTTTCAAAAACTCGCTGAATTGAGATTTTGCGAGTATCCGCTACCCAGCTCGGGGGAGGAGAGTGATGGCGCGAAACTACGCCGGCAGCTTATGGGCAGCAATGTGGCTTATGTAGAGAATTTGGACGATGGCTATGATTTGGATTTCGAGTTGGAGTCGGCGAAAGGTAAGCAAATTCTCTGGTTGGACGGATTCCACTTTCATGCGGATCATCTGGTAGACAAGCATCGCCGCGAGGTTCAAAGTTTTTTTCAGCCGATCGACTCGGTTCGACAGAGAGTCGATATAGCATTTCAATCGCTTCGCTCTCAATACCAGATCATTGTCGGCGTGCATATCAGGCAGTCGGATTTCAAGTCCTGGAACGACGGGAAATGCTTTTTCGAGGCGGGTGACTATGTTGAGGCAATGAAGAGACTGTATGGGCAGCTTCTCGATCGAACGCCGCTTTTTCTCGTTTTTTCAGATGAAGCATTGGATGACTCTCTGTTCAAACCGCTACCCGTTCTTTTTTCCAATGGCGAAGCAATAGAAGATATGTATTCGCTTTCCCGATGCGACTACATCTTAGGGGCTCCCAATAGCACTTTTTCCGGATGGGCTTCTTTTTTTGGCGATACGCCTATTCTGACTCTGAAAAGCCTCGAAGATCCTATCGATCTACAGAATTTCGAGATCAATCGTTACCTCAATAATCATGCCACAGTTTAGTGGATACAAATACCAAGCAAGATACTGGAAATCCTATAATGAGCCAGCTAGAAACAACCGATTCCGTCGATACGCTCTTTAATGAAGCGATCGGCTGCCACAATGAAGGCCAGATTGATAAGGCCATTTCAATTTACAGCAAAATTTTGGATACAAATCCACAGCATTCCGATAGCCTGCATCTCCTCGGAGTGGCTAGTCATCAGCTCGGAGAGTCGGAAAAGGCGGTTGATCTCATTCGGCATGCTATCTCGCTCAATCCGGATGATGCAGGATATTTTTCCAATCTGGGAAGCGCGCTTAAAGCTATCGGGCGCCTTGTAGAGTCAATCGAGGCTTACGAAGCCGCTATCGATTTGGATAAGCTCTTCCTTCCGGCTTACTACAATGTAGGTGAAGTCTACTGCTTGATGGACCGCGTCGACGATGGCGAGGCAGCTTATCGCAAAGCTCTGGAGCTCAATCAAAATTTGCCGGACATTTGGACCAACTTGGGAATTTGCCTTTTAAACCAAGACAAAGAGCAGGAAGCTGAAGAGTGTTTCATCAAAGCCTTGCAGCTAATGCCGACGTTTCCAACCGCCCTTTACAGCTTCGCTCGCTTGCGTGATCGCCAGGAACGTCTTGACGAAGCGAATACACTCTACGCTCAAGCCCTTAGCATGGGATTCGATAACGCCGCTTGCCTAAGAGGTTTGGCCATGATTGCTCAAAGGCAGTCCTTGCCCGAGCTTGCTATAGACTACTTGAATCAACTGATCGAAAGCGGCTTGGCTGATGCTGATGTTTACAATAACCTTTCTTTAGCGTTCAAAGCAACCGGAGAGCTGGAAAAGGCGCGAGGGGCTCTCGAAAAGGCTCTGGAGATTGATGAGGAACACGTTGAATCGCTTTGCAATCTGTCTTCAACCCTTAATGAAGAAGGCCTTTTCGCCGAGGCTCTTCCGCTTGCCCAAAAGGCAGTCGAGCTAGATGAAAACTGCGATATTGCCTTCAACAATGCAGGCAGCTCCTATCGCGGCATAGCCAAGCTTGATCAAGCCGCTGAGGCTTACAATCAGGCTCTTCGCATCAATCCTGAGCAACCTGAATACTACAATAACCTTGCTCTTGTATTGGAATTTCAATGTCGATTCGATGAGATGGTGGAAGCTTACGAGGCTGCTATAGACCTGAAGCCCGACTATGCTATAGGAAAGGCTAATTTCGCGGCCGCTCTTTTGAAACAAGGCCACCTCTCCAGGGCAAAGGAGCTTCTCGATTCCGTTAGTGAAATAGAAGAGGTCTCTTCTTCAATCTGGGTAAGTCTGGGGCGGTATTACTATGAATTGGGGCATTTCTCCAAAAGCCTCGAAGCCTACCAAAAGGCCCTCGAAATTGATCCTAAAGAGATGGTTGCCTTATTCGGAATGGCAGCGACGCAGATTGCCAGAGACGATGTTGAAGATGACTTTCTTTTCGAACTTCATCGTGAAGCGGCTTCACGCATCGAGGAGGGGATAGAACCTTTTTCACATGCTCGGACGGAGCGGTCTTCGATCAGGATCAAGCTGGGTTTTGTCTCGCCCGATTTTAAAACCCATTCGGTTGCCTTCTTTCTCGAGCCGCTCATAGAAAATCTAGATAGAACCCAATTTGAGATCCACTGCTACTCGAGTGTTCCTAATCCAGATGAGACGACCAGACGTTTTCAATCTTTAGCCGATGTTTGGCATGATATTTCGGATACATCTGGTAAAAGCCTGGCTAGAGGCATCAATCAGGATGGAATTGACGTTCTTTTCGATCTGGCCGGTTATACCGCTGGATCGCAGTTAGCCTCGTTCGTCTATAAGCCGTCTCCTATTCAAGTTTCCTATCTGGGCTATGCTCATTCGACTGGACTCTCATCGATGGATTATCGTATTGTTGATGCCATTACAGATCCCGAGGGAAAGACGTTTAATTCAGAGCGTTTGGCCGAAATGCCCGACTGTTTCTTATGCTATCGACCCGTTAATGAGGCTCCGGAATTAGGGCCATTGCCCGCTCTGGAAAATGGATCCATTACCTTTGGCTGCTTTAACAATATCGCAAAATTCACTCGATTGTCTGCTAGACTATTTGCAAGGGCAATGAAAGTCGTTCCCGATTCTCGCATCCTTTTGAAAAGCCATCAGGCCGACGATCCAGCGGTTAGAGAGCGTGTGGCGACCCTTTTCAGAAATAACGATATCGATGAATCCCGTATCGAGTTCATGCCTCGTTTACCTAATGTTAGAGAGCATCTTTCCTTGTATAATCGAGTTGATATTGCCCTGGATACCAGTCCTTACAACGGCACCACAACGACTTGTGAAGCTTTTTGGATGGGAGTGCCTGTTGTTACTCTAGCCGGTGGCCGTCACGCTTCCAGAGTAGGGGCGAGTTTGAATAGCGTTGTTGGCTTGAATGAACTGACAGCTGAGAGCGAAGAAGACTTCATTAAAAAGGCTGCCATGCTATCAGAGAATCTCGAAAAACTATCCGAAATTCGCCAGGAACTCCGTCAGCGTGTAATCGATTCTCCACTACGAGATGAAATTCGCTTCGCAAGAAACATGGAATCCGCTATCCTCAGCATGATTGACCAACAGGCCTCGAGGTAGGCCATCGTTAGATGAATCCTTTCACTCTCTTTTTCTGTCTGGGGCCGAAATCCAATTATCGGTCCATGCTTGTTTCGGAAGAAGAGATTTTCTGTAGTCCTGACGAAGAAGAGCTGATCCAAAATGGCTGCCTCAAAACATTGGATACGCCAGAAGGCCGATTCTCTATAGAAAGCATTCTCGAACGATTGCCTCCTGGCAAGGAGCCGGAATTGGTCGTCATCAAGACCGATGCGTCGGGTCGACTCATGCCTACTGGGCTTGAGAGGCTATCCTGCCCGAAGGTCCTCATTCTAGGCGACACCCACCATCTGCCCGCTCCGATTTCATTTCTGATCGAGTACGCCAAATCGGAACGTTTCGACATTATACTTTCCGATCACGATCGCCATCATTTGCATTTCTTTAAACGTAGTGGATTTTCGAATATATATTGGATTCCTGGCTTAAACTATAATCTTCGCCCTCGTCCGCTTTGCATGGATGTGGAAAAGAAGGCTATATTTGTAGGTCAAACGGGAGCTTATCATCCCTATAGACGAGCTTTATTCGAAAAAGCTAAGGACTTAGATCTGCCTCTCGAAGTATGTACGGCTCCCTCTGAAATTGCGGCGACACTATACAGTAGGAACGCCATCAGTTTGAATTGCAGTCTTAACGGCGATCTCAATTTGCGCGTATTCGAAATCTTGGGATCGGGAGGACTGCTTTTGACCGATCGAATTTCCGAGGATTCCGGCCTCTATCGCATTTTCGAGGAAGGAAAGGATATTCTCTCTTACACCTCTCTCGGCGAGCTGCGTGAGAAAATCATCTACTATCTGGAACACGAAGAAGAAAGACTGGCAATCCGCCAAGCTGGCTACGATAAGCTGAGGGCCAACCATACGCCAGCCAGCAAGCGTCGACAGCTTATGGATCTGGCTTTCAACAGCAAGGTTGAACCAGAACTGATGCTGGATGATACCCGGTTCGTTTCCCTCGCAAATAAAGATGCGGGGAATATTATGGAAGACGTCACTTTGTACCAATTTATCCAGGACGAGCATCGTCGGTCTTCGCACGTCATTTTCTATACCGATGCTAGTGGGGGAGTCGAGTTGTATTACGTTAAGGATCTTCCTCGATTGGAATTTCGCAACTTGGATTGTTGTGATGAAGACTTTAGTAACGAGAACGAATTGAATTTACCAGAAGCTCGCTTCCTTGCTTGCGCCGATGCGAACGAGATACGAATTAGGTTGGAGAGTTTTGTGGGACGATACATCGTTTTGCTTGGATCTTCTGGGCAAGATGAAGAACTTCTCTCCCGGATCTCACATGCTGGTTTCATCGCATCTGAGAATTTGCCTAATCTTTTTGTATTGAATAATCCATTACTGGCCGCAAAACGATGGCTAGAGGCTGGCAAGTACGCGGCAGTTGCTCATCTTCTCGAGACGCTTGATGTTGACCGTCTTCCTCTGGAGACAGTATGTCAAGCAGCCGAATGGGCTATAGCTGTTAAGCGTTTCGACTTGAGCAAGCGTTTCCTTAGCATCTGCCTTAGTATTGACCGATCCCTTACGATCGCCTACTTGGGGGTGGTCGAAGCTCTGATTCGCCTGGGCGATTCGCCAGAGGAAGCATACATGCATCTTTGGGAGGCCCAGCGTTTCGAGCCCATTGGAGAGGACGGAGAGGCGCTTTTACAGGAGCTAGAGGCTACGCTGGACACATCTTCCCGCCGGCTTAAGACCTATTTGGATTCAATTGGCATGAATCCTACTTGTCGTCGACTCGATCGATCAACAAGGATCCTCGTTTTGACCAATCTTTTTCCTCCACAAGAGCTCGGGGGCTATGGGCGAAAGATGTGGGAATTCACTCGTGAGCTGAGAAGGCGAGGTCATGTAGTCAAAATCTTAAGCGCCGATGTTCCCTCGTTGTTGAGCGAAGCTAACGAAGAAGTAGCAGCTCTGGACGAGCATGTAGAGCGACGTCTGCGCCTCTTTGGAGAGTGGCCTTCTGGATTGGCGCGAATTAATTCCTCTCAAGACGAGATCCTCCGCGTGACCAACGAGAATCATCGCATCGTAAAGGAGATGATAAACGCCTTCGAGCCGGATTTCTGTCTTATGGGCAATATCGATTTTGTCGGCTACCTCGTCGTGGAAGCATTGACAGAGGCCTCCATCCCAATCGTGCATTGTATTGGCAATCCCACGCCAGGACTGCCAAAGGACTATAGACCTTCCGCGTCATTATATTGCTCTGGTCCAGCTAGCGCATTCCTGTCGAAGGTCCTCTCAAACGATGGCTATCCAGTCAATCGGCCTGAAGTGCTTTATCCCGGGGCTCGGATAGATGACTTCATACGCCTTAAAGATCCGGCTTTTGATGTTCCTCGTATCGCGTTTGCCAGCATTCTGATGCCATATAAGGGCGCGGATACGCTTGTTGACGCCCTGATCCTTCTTCATGAAAATGGTATCCACTTTCAAGCGACGCTGGCAGGTTATGCATCGGATAACGATTATTTGGATACGCTAAAAAATAAAGCGCGATCAAGCGGTCTTGGCGAATCAATCGTTTTCCCCGGGCTTCTTGATCGCAAGGAGCTCATTCGGCTGTTCGCCCGAAGCAATATTCTCGTATTTCCAAGCATCGTTGACGAGGCCTTTGGCATTACTCAAGTGGAGGGTATGGCTTCCGGTCTGGCGGTCGTTACTTCTGCTACGGGAGGCGCCGCTGAAGTCGTTAGGGATGGCGTTGATGGGCTGCATTTCAAGAAAGGCGATGCCCGCGATTTGGCTATGAAAATCGCTTCTCTGGTGGCTGATCCAGAAGCCTGGGCTCGATATGCCAAAACTGGACAGGAAAGGTCCAAGCAATTTTCCGTGTCGGCAACTGTGGATACGATTGAGGAGATGTTCGAGGAAATGCAGGTATCCGCCTTGGCATAAAGAAGAGGTTATCATGAGAGAACCGTACGTCCTGCTTTTCATGCTTGCTACCAAGCATCACTATAGAGACGTCATTGTTTCTCGAAACGAGGTGCTGTGTAGTCCTGACGAAGAGACAAAGATCGAGAAGGGACGTCCAGTGACCCTGCAAACGGCTGTAGGGATAATCGATGCCAAGGAGACGGTCAGTCATTTACCCGAAGGCTGGGAACCGGATTTAATAGTCGTTAAGCTCGACGCCAGCTTGCGACAAGTGCCAAAAAATCTGGCCGCTTTTTCTTGTCCAAAGGTTTTGATCATCGGAGCGCCGCATCAGTTTTTCAAGCCCTTGACCAATCTACTCGATTATCTCGAGAGCGAGTCATTCGACCTTATTGTTTCCGATCATGACAGGCACCATTTACATTGGTTTAGACGTAATGGTCACCAACGTGTGCATTGGATACCAGGTTTGAATTTTCGATTGTGCGAGCGTCCCGTGCGCTCTCCTTCATTACGGCAAGCCATCTTCGTGGGTCAAATCGGAGCCCATCATCCTTATCGCAAGTCGATGTTCGAGTATCTCCTACGAAGCGGATTGCCTGTGACAACCCAATTGGCTCCGCCCAATAAAGCAGCGGACCTTTACGCTTCCAGTTCCATCAGTCTCAATGGAAGCCTTAATGGAGATTTAAATCTGCGTGTATTCGAAATTTTGGGAGCGGGAGGCTTATTGCTGACTGACCGAATATCTCCCGATTCAGGTCTGCAGCAGCTTTTTACGGATGGAAAGGATCTAGTCCTTTACGATGGCTGCGAAGACTTGCAGAATAAGGTTAAAAAGTATTTGGAAAATGAGGACGAGGCTCTTGCGATCCGTCGTTCCGGGCAGGCGAGATTGCTTAAGGAACACTCTCCTGATCTCAAGCGACATCAATTTCTCGATTTGGTTTTCGAGGAGCGCGAATGCCCGCTATTCGCTCTAAACGATAAACGTTATCAGTTTCTCACATCTTTCTCAAACGGCAGTCTGCGAGAGGAGATTTCCCAATACGAATTTCTACAAGAACTGCATATTTCAGCGTATCGCATTATTGCGTACGCTAAAGATTTTGAGAATGTCCTCTCGTTTGCGCAGGACTTGCCAAGACTCGAACTGCGGTCCTTGGACAAACTTGAGCAAGACTATGCGGAGTGTCCACTAGCAGGATTGCATGAAGAGCATGTTCTTATCTTGGATGGAAGCGAGGGGGACCTGACTTTGCTTGCTAATCTAGCTCAGCGTTTTGTTGGCCGCTATATCATTGCGCTCGGCGCATTTGGCCAGGAATCGAAACTGGGGGACTCTTTGCGAGAGCTTGGATTCGATGAGGTAGAAGGCAGAAAAAATGTATTCAAGTTGTCTTACGAGTTAGCTGCGATTTCCCGATGGCAAGGCTTGGGGACGAAAAACGCGATATTGAGGGAGTTGCTAGAAGTTGATAAGTCTCGATTGGGTCTTGAGGAACTGATTTTTATTTCCCAGGTGGCTCTCTCCGTAGGGGACTTACGAGGTTGTCTTGTATTTCTTTACCACTGTATCTCCTTGGACCGTTCTTTGGTCGACGTTTATGTCGCAATCGCCGAGATTCATTGTCAGCTCGGCGAAATCGATGAGGCCTACATCGCTTTGAATGAGGCTCGTAGGATCGGAGAGATCCCTGGGGAGACAGTCGCCCTTTGGGAGGAAGTTTCATCCAAAGTGGAAAAATTGGCGCCCCTTATCTCCAAATATGAGGATCGCTGTCAGGGCGGTACGAGGCTCGCGTGTAAAGAACCTCTTCGCGTGTTAGTCTACACAAATCTTTTCCCGCCCCAGGAGATGGGAGGCTACGGTCGCAAGATGTGGGAGTTTGCCTACGAGCTAAAGCGTCGCGGGCATGAATTGTATGTACTTACTGGAGACGCTCCTTATTTGTACAAGGAGCCCCAAGGCGACGAAGGCTCCTTAGAGCCATTTACGCGACGTCATTTGAAGCTTTTCGGTAAATGGGCTAACGGTTCCTCGGAATTGACGCATGATGGTCCGGGGACCTTGAGTATCGTTAAGGAAAATCAGCTGGAGGCTCGCCGAGCTATTCATGATTTCAAGCCTGATTGCTGTTTGATGGGCAATCTCGATTTGATTGGAGACTATGCGATTCCCGAGTTTACGTCTCGCGAGATTCCTGTAGTTCAGTGCATGGGAAATTTCACTACAGGCTGGTTGGATGGATTCACGCCGGACCAGCGTTGGTTCAGGCCAGGACCTGCAAGCGAGTGTTTACGCGATGACCTTATCAACAATGGCTTTGACCTTCATCAACCCAATACTCTTTATCCGGGAGCTCGAATAGATCATTTTTACCGTCATGTGCTTCCAAGTACAGACATCCCTCGGATCGCATTTGCCGGCTTGCTCATGGAATACAAAGGGCCCCACACCTTGGTCGAAGCGCTTTGCCAATTGCATAAGGCTGGCTTGCAGTTTGAAGCGACTATTGCCGGCGACAGTACTGATCAGATTTTCGTTCGAGGTCTTAAGTCCAGAATTGCTCAGGCTGGCCTGGAAGAACAAGTGCTGTTTCCCGGCTTTTTAAACCGAAGTCAACTGATCGAGTTGTTTTGCAAAAGCAACATTCTCGCCTTTCCCAGTATCTTCGAGGAGCCCTTCGGAATCTCTCAAGTCGAGGCAATGGCTTCTGGTCTGGCTGTCATCGCATCCGGGCGTGGTGGTTCTAAGGAAATTATTAGAGATGAAGTGGATGGTCTTCATTTTGAAGGTGGAAATATTGAGGATTTGGCTCGAAAAATCGCCTTGCTCATTTCGGATCCAGAACGCTGGACACGCCTTGCTGAAGCGGGTCGCGAACGCGCCATGCAATTTTCGATACCAGCAACGGTTGACAAGATAGAAGAGCTGTTCAATGAAATGCGTTTAGCTGCGTTGACGTGACGCAGTTTAAGGCAATGGCGACAATTGAGCAAGCCCTCGAATGGCACAAGGCAAGCCAGCTTGAGCAAGCTGAGTCTGCCTATCGGCGGATACTCGATGAAGACCCCGGCCATGCCGATGCAAGCAACTTGCTGGGGATGCTTTTGATGCAATCTGGTGAGAATGAAGAGGCCGAGCGTCATTTCGAGCTGGCTTGCGATCGCTTTCCCAACAACTTGTCATACTTGCTCAACTACGCTTCGGCTCTGAATCGAAATCGAAAAATCGAACAGAGTAACTCGATCTATCTGCGAGCCCTTTCGTTGGGTCCGGAAAAGGCCGAGGCCAATGCTCATTACGGCTTGTTCCTTGCTCAATTGGGACGATTTCAAGAAGCTGAACCGTATTTGAGAAAATCAGTAGAGACGTATGACAATGATCCTGCGATGTGGGTGAACTATGGCAACGTCTTGCGGAAACTGGGCCAACTCGATGGAGCGGTTGCCGCCTTCGAGCAATCGGTGGCCCTTGAAGAGGGCAACGCCATCGCTTGGAATTGTCTTGGCGAGGCTTGGCAGGCGAAGAATCAAAAAGAGGAGGCAATCAAGGCTTTTGAGAAGGCTCTTTGGGTACAGCCGGATTATGGGCTTGCCGAGGAGAACCTGGCGTTAGCGTATCAATCAGTCGGACGCATCTCAGATGCCCGTGAACTCCTGGAAAAAGCATTGCAGCGAGCTCCAAGGCGGGCGACCACGATGGCCAGCCTTGCTTCGGTCATCAG
>JANQKI010000319.1 GCA_028281165.1 Opitutaceae bacterium
CGGTTGAAATCGAAGCTGCCGCGGCGTAGGGAATCGCTTCCGATTTTAAACTCCAGTTCATTGGAATTTCTGTTCGTATTCGCTTTCTTGGTACGAAAATTTACGACTCCGCCGGGACTGCCTACGCCGAATAGAATCGCGTTTGGACCACGGCTAGTGCCGACCCGCTCGATATTGTAAACGTCGCCGCTACCGGCCGCCCGGAAGCCATCCGTGGCCACCGAACCGGTCAAGCTTCGGGAGCGGAAGGTCGCCCCATTGGCCGGGAGATGGTCCTCGGCCGAATTGCCTCCGAAATCGGTGTCGACGAAATGGTCTTCCGCATTGATGTCATATTGTAGCATGCTGTCTAGATCAGTCGCTCCGATGTCCTCAAGAAACTCCTTGGTGAGGACGCTGATCGCCGCCGGCGTGTCGCGCAGGGCGGTGTTCAAGCGGCTTCCATTAAGCGTGTTGGTTGCGCGATAGCCACGATCGTCAGAAGCGTCTACTTGGAAAGGACTGAGTTGGAAAATTTCCTCTTCATCCTCTTGGGCGAAAATCGCAGGAAGGAAAACGCATGGCGTAATGGCAACGAGAGAAGCAAGAATTCGGTTTTTCATAAGCTAATCAGGTTAGGGGTGGTTTGGGGATGGTTTAGCAGGGAAGGCCTGTTTGTAGTTCATATAAGGGGAATGATCGCATTCCCCTGCTGAACCATGATGCTACGATAAACGCCAAAAATGCGTTAACACTCTCGTTTCAAAGAGTGGCACTCTCGTATTGGTCGAATGGCGAGCCCTGAGAACCCGGCTTTTCGCGTCGACTTCGCATAGCCGAAGAGACTACTCTGACCAGCTGGACGAGGCCGAGCATTGCGGCACCCGTCCTATAAGACATATAAATCCTATAGGTCTTATATTATAATAAGAACTACGATTCAATCAGCCGACCATCGGCCAGCCTTTGCGGTATTCTTTAGCAAGGAACTGATTGGCCGAGGCGTTATTTGTAAATCGGCCCTTACGACCATCGTACTTCAGAGATTCGCCAGCGCGATAGCCGCAGAGCCCGAGGCATAGTGTCTCGATCATATTGGCGCTGTATTCGAAATTGCATGCCGTTTTAGATGGCTTGCCGTTTTTGCAGGCATTGGTCCACTGCTTCTGGAAATGACCAAGCTCGGGAAGAAGTTCCTCCTTGCTGCGAATGTCGAAATAAGTGAGATCAGCTTCTTTGCCCGAAGGGATGAGCAGGCGCCTTCTAAAGTCGGCGATGATGAAGCCCTTCTCCCCCTTGAACATGGCGCCATGGCCTATCTTGTTAAGATCGATCCAGCTGGATGGAGATTGAGGCATAGCTCCGCCTTGGTACCAGCTTACTCGGATCTCGTCGCGCCAATCGTTAGCAGGGAATCGCCAGGAGCTGGTTAGCTCAACCGGCGTCACTTCTGGATTGAAGGCTTCGGGCGAGGTCGCCTTGACCGAAGTCGGCTGCTCCGCGTCGATCACGTTCCAAAGGAGATCCATAGTATGGCTTCCCATATCTCCCATCTGGCCTACTCCAAAATCCCAATACATATTCCATTCAAGGCAATTGGCTCCTGGCTGACCCATGAAATAGCCAGGATTATAGGGGTGTTCCGGCGATGGCCCCAGCCATAGGTCGTAGTTAAGGGTAGAAGGCGGCTTCCCAGCGGCGGGCAAATAGCCAGGACGACGCAACTGACGGTTCCCCCAGGCATAGGCCTCCTTCAACTCGCCAATCGCTCCATCGTGGACCATCTCGCGTAGGCGGTTGAAATTCTCGTAGGCATGACGCTGCATACCTACTTGCGTGGCCAATTTGTCCTTCTTCTTCAAATACGTCTCTCGAACCGTTCGAGCCTCTTCCACTGTTATGGCTAAAGGCTTCTCCATGTAGACGTGCAGATCGCGATGCAAAGCCCAATTGGCGATAAAGGCATGCGTGAAATCCGTCGTGCAGCAAAGGACGGCATCGAGCCCCGGATGGTCCAAGCACTTGCGCCAATCCTGGTATTGCTTGGCCTTGGGAAATTCCTTGGCGCACAGATCCATGTTGAGCTGGTTAACGTCGCAAATGGCGACGACATTCTCGTCTTTAAGCGTTTCATAGTGGGCTCTTGCCCGACCATGGGCCCCAAGGAGGGCGATATTCAGCCGATCGCTCGGCTTGTTTTTGCCAAACAAGGTTCCAGCAGGCAGAGTCATGAAACCTGCTCCTGCAATAGCGCTTTTCTTTATGAAGTCGCGACGGGGTTGTTTCTTATCGTTCATGGGTCTTCTCCTAATTAATGATTTGAAAGGGCTTTATTATATTAACCACAGAATTCACAAAATGGAGACCTGCTTAATATGATTTTGTGTACTATGTGAATTCTGTGGTTAATATACATGTTTCATAATGGTTTAATCTCTATATCGCGGTATTCGCAATCATGGCTCTCCGCTTGAAGCGAAATCGTTCCTCGCTCAAGCAATGAGCCATCATCCAATTGGGGCAGCTGATAGCGTATCACTTCGTCTCCATTTATATAGTGGACGATCTCTTGCGATCCGAAAACGTGGATTTCGACTTGGACCCACTGGTCACCCAGGAAACCCATCGAGCGCGAACCCACGCAATGCTTTTTCACCAAGGCGCCATTTTGATGGAATTGGGTGCCCGGCGTGCAGAGATTTCCTGTCGTTCTGTCCGGATCACTCGCGTGCGCTCCCAAGAACTGGACTTCGATGCTATTCGGAAACAGCTGATCGATCGCCATGTCGGCAGGATTTTGACCGTGAAGCATGACGCCGCTGTTGCGATAGGCCCATTTAGGCCCTCCGGAGATCTGGTTCTCTTCATTTCCGAGAAGCCGATATTCCATGCGAAGCTTGTAGCGGGAAAACGAATCCTTGTAGAAAAGGTGCCCGAAACGGTCTTCGAACTGATCGAATTGATCGTGGCTGGCTTTGATAACCCCGCCTTCCACGCGAAAGATATTGCCCGGATTTTCGCCCAGCGGATGACCCGTTATTTTCGGTGTCCACCCCTCCAAGGACTCGCCATCGAAAAGAGAAAGCCAACCTTTTGTATCCAATTCTCGGATTCGAATATTCTTCCAAGCCACTTTTAGCGTTCCGGTAGGGCTTTTCGATTGATGCACTTGCAGACCGATGAAGCCTTCCTTATGATCTTTGTAGATTTCCTGGTGAAGCAGATCGGAAATCTGCTTGCCGTTAATCCAAGTCTGGATGCGGGGCCCTTTGGCTAGAATGCGATAATGGTTCCACTCGCCGGCTCGAAAGGTTTCGTGAGGAACCAGATCTTCTTTCGGCGTTAGCCAGCCACCAGCTCTTTCTCCATAAACATAGCCGGCTTCGCCAGGGGGCAGCTCGATCTCCACTTGCGGACCGTAGACGCGATTGATGGGCTTGCCCTTCAATTCCTCGGGTCGGACCTTGGAACGAATCTGCACGCCTGAATTGAGACGATCGCTCAATAGGACATCGAATCGAAGTTCGAAATTCCCGTACGATTTATCGGTACAAAGAAAGGTATTGTGGCCGGGTCCATTGATGCCGACAATCGCCCCATCGCGAATCTCGTAAGTGGCATCCCCACCCCATTTGGTCCAGCCCTTGAAACTCTTGCCATCAAACAACTCAACCCAATCGTCACTGGCATTGGCCAGAGGAACTACACCACATAATGAATACAATCCAATTAAAAGATAGGCTTTCATAGCGCTTTGTTTTTCTTTTTGGATTGTCGTTTGTCCTGCAAAGCCGTCTGAATGGCCTTCTCATGAATGGAGGCATCGAATTCGGGATTCGGATTCACAGGAATGTGAGCTTTGGTTTCACGGAGCCAATCTTTTAGAATGCCGCGCATTTCATCGAACTTCCCAGGCTTGGTTTTGGCGAGGTTGCGGGATTCGCCAATATCGCGTCTCAGGTTATAAAGCTCGTAATGGTCGTCCTCGTAGTAGTGATGCAACTTCCAGTCGCCTTTGCGTACGATACTGCAAGGACGAGAACGAAATAGAGGGTCTCGCTGCTCGTCGAAAACCCTTGGATAGGATTGCAGGTAAGCGGGAAAATGCCAGAAGATCGCTCGCTCCGGATCTGGACGGGAGCCTTTCAGAATGGGGACAAGGCTAATGCCATCGGCAAGCTGCCCTTTCGGCATTCCGAAGCCGAGCATGTCAGCAATGGTAGGGAATAGATCCACGCCACTGACAATGGCATCGCTCTCGCCGCCAGAAGTCGCCACGCCCGGCCATTTCACGAATAGCGGGACGCGAATGCCTCCTTCGTAGTAAGTCCCCTTGTATCCATACAATGGAGCCATATCCGTGGCAGGTCCGTAGCCGCCATTATCCGAAAAGAAAAGGACGATGGTATTGTCGCTCAATCCAAGGCGATCCAAGGTCTCGACGATCTCGCCAACGCCATCATCGACCGACTGAACCATGGTGGCCATCTTCACATTGTCGTGCAGTTCGCCAGAGGTCTTGTTCTCGTACTTGCCCACCAGCTCCTTTTTAGCCTGGATAGGCGTATGAACAGCGAAATGAGTAAGGTACAATAGCCAAGGTCGATCCTTGTTGTTCTGAATGAATTCGACGGCCTCGTCGCTAAGGCGATCGGTCAAGTATTCATTTTCTGGAGCATTCGCCAGACCGGGAGCGTTTGGGTGCGGCGGATAATAGCCCCTAGGCGGACTGCCGCTATGCGTTCCGCCTATGTTGATATCGAATCCATAGGGAATAGGATCTCCGCTCAGATGCCACTTGCCGATCGACGCCGTCGCATAGCCGGCCTCCTGAGCGCACTGAGCCCAGGTCTTGATATTCGTATCGAGCGTATCCACGCCAGGGATATGCTCCAGGCGACGATGCTCCTTTGCTCCGCGCGGATCGGTCCCGACATTGTAGATTTCATGCCTAGGCGTGTATTGGCCGGACAGCAAACAAGCTCTAGCTGGAGCGCAATTCGCAGACGCGGAGTAGGCATTGGAAAAGGTCATGCCCTCGGACGCCAACCGATCGATGTTAGGCGTTTCGTAGAAATCCGATCCCATGTATCCCGCATCCTTCCAGCCAAAGTCATCGAGGTAGATGAAAAGGAGATTCGGCTTCGCTTCAATCGCGGGAAGCGTTGCCAGGAAAAGAACAAAAACGAGTGGGTGGCGCATCATTTCTTTTTTCGTCTGTCGTACTCGGGCTTGAATTCGATTCCAGTAGCTTCGCAAGCGGCTCGAACGTCGAAACCTTTGCTTTCGATGTTCCAAAGCGGGCTGTGGACATGAGCTTCTTTAACGAGAGCCTTAAGCTGCTCGACTATTTCCGGATGGCTATCCGCCACATCAGTAGTCTCGCTTTCATCCGCCTCGAGGTCGTACAGCTCGAAAGTATCATCGACATAGAGATCTGGATACACGCCCTTCCACTTGCCCATGCGAACCGCTCGATTATGCTTCCCGCCTTCGTAAAGCTCCCAGTAGAGGTACTTGTGGCTCTCTTGCTCGCCCATGTTTCCCCGCAGGGCTGGAAGCATCGATATGCCGTCGTGCTTAGCTTTAGGCTCTTCCCCGCTTAAAGCGGCGAAGGTAGGCATCATGTCCCAAAAAGCGGATACGTGATCGTTGACCGATCCGGCAGGAACTATGCCCGGCCAGTAGGCGACCAAAGGGGTGCGGATGCCTCCTTCGTAGAGGGATCGCTTGATGCCGCGCAGCTTGCCGGAAGCTTTGAAGAACTTTCCGGTGCCGCTTTGTCCATGGGCTCCATTATCGCTGCTGAACATGACCAGCGTGTTGTCATCGATCCCAAGCTCCTCCAGCTTGCGAACGATCCGCCCCACATCACGGTCCATGCGAGTGATCATGGCCGCTTGGATTTTATGATTCTCCTTCCATGGCTTATCGGCGTATTCGCCCAGCTCGGGCACTTGGAACTTGGTATGCGGGATGCAGTACGGCAGGTACAAAAAGAAGGGGCTGTCCTTGTTGGCTTCAATGTATTCAAGAGCCTCGGACGTCAGCAAATCGTGACTGTAGGTCTTTCCATCCAATGGGACTTCCTTATCATTGCGATAAAGGCGGTCCGTGTAGTACTCGTGGGCGTGGCGCTGATCGTAGTATCCAAAAAATAGATCAAAGCCCTGCTTGTTCGCTGCCCCGGAATTGTAATGGTGGCCAAGCCCCCATTTGCCAATGCATGCTGTGCCATAGCCAGCCCGCTTGAATAGCTTGCCAATGGTTTCCGTATCGGCAGGTATCGGGGTCTGACCACCGGGATAGCCCGGACTGTTCGCTCGAATAAAGGTATGGCCGGTGTGCAATCCCGTCATCAGCGAACAGCGTGTAGGGGCGCAAACGGAAGTGCCCGCGTAATGGTGGGTAAACCGCATGCCCTTGGCAGCGAGATTATCGATTTCCGGCGTATTGATCTTTTCCTGACCGTAGCAGCCCAAGTCGCCGTAGCCAAGGTCGTCCGCCAAGATGTAAATGATGTTAGGCTTGGCCGGAATCTTGACCTCCTCGCTCGAAGGCGAACAGCCCGCAGCGAGAATAAAGGAGCAAAGAAGAACGAGGCATGAGATGATGAAGGAATCAGGAAATCGTTTCATGATCGAAAAGGGTCAGCTAGAAGTAGGCTAAGATAAAAGCGCTTGGGGAAATGACAGTCGGGATCGAAGCCGAGCCTCGTTTAGCGGGGCTTTTAGCCCAAGCCCGTCATAAGCACGTGTTCTCATAAATGATTAAACAGTTCAATAAAAAATTAAATTCATAGATTTTGGACCGGCTTCCCGTTCAAGTGTCGTTTGGGTCGCCGTAAACGATCATCTTCAGCAAGGCTTCCATTTCGTTTACCTTTTCAGGAAAGTGGTCGGCTAGATTGGCTTGCTCGCCAGGATCCTCGCTTAAATCGTAGAGCTGATCAACGGAATCGTTTCCTAGCTCGGTGTTGGTGTTCTTGTTTATTTTAGACCCTTTTGACTTCGGGATGTACTTCCAATTGCCTTGCCGCAAAGCCAGGCCCCGGCCTTGCTTGACCAGCGTAGAGCGGCCATATTTCGACTGCCCCAAAAAGGAAGCCAAGGTGTTGATGCTGTCGGGGAAGGAATTCTCATCCACGCTTTGCTCGAGAAGAGCAGCGAGGGAGGCCGCCAGATCGATTTGCGAAACCAGCGCATCGGACACGCCTGGATCCACCCGAGCCGGCCAGGATAAGATCGTCGGCACTCGGGTACCAGCCTCGAACTTGCTGTATTTGCCGCCTCGATACACGCCGGACGGCTTATGCTGGCCGAGC
>JANQKI010000120.1 GCA_028281165.1 Opitutaceae bacterium
AAAGCTAGCCTGGCATTGCGCCACATTCCTTCTCCAAGAATGCTAATTATGCCTTGACAGTCTTTTTAGGTAGATTAGCTACAATGTAGATTATCTACCTATGAAAGGAAAACCCAAAAAAGATCTCCTGCAAGGTACGCTGGACTTGCTCATTCTGCGCATCCTTTCCTCTGGGGCCTTGCATGGCTATGGAATCGCTCGACGCATCGAAGTCATTAGCGAGGACGTGCTTAAAGTTCAACAAGGCTCGCTGTATCCAGCTTTGCACCGCCTGGAGGACCGAGCTTTAATCAGATCGAAGTGGGAAGTCCAGGATGGCAAACGTCCCATGAAAGTGTATACGCTTTCGGCGGCTGGTCGGCGGGCTTTGCAAGACGAGACGGAAACTTGGGAGAGCTACGCCAACGCGATTAATACGATTCTGCGTAAGGCTTAGAGGAAAAATCCGATGCTGCGTTTTTTGGAGCAATGGTTCAATCGTCTCTTGGCGCTTTTCAGGAATGGAAGCAAGCAGCGCGAGCTCGATATGGAGTTGCAAGCTCATATTGAGCTGATGACACAGGACTACATCCGCTCTGGCATGTCGCCCGAAGACGCTCGAAAAGCAGCCTCAAAGCATTTTGGGGCGACTGAGAAATTCAAGGAGGAATGTCGCGATTCATGGGGCACGCGTGTCGTGATGGACCTGATACGGGATATTCGCTATTCCGCTCGATCACTTTGGAAGAGCAAGGGATTCGCCTTCACGGTGATCGCCACGCTTGCGCTCTGCATTGGCGCGAACACGACCATTTTCTCTGTTCTCTACGAGCTGGTTCTCAAGCCGCTGCCTTTCCAGGATCACGAGAGGATCGTCAAGATTTACAATATACCTAAAGGTGGCCAGCGATCGGATTTTAGCAATGCGTCGTGGAGCCAGTATAATCACCTCAATGAGCAGGCCGATTTGTTCGAAGGTTTCGTTTTAGCCAGGCCGCTTTCAAGAACTGTAGATGGGGTTCAGCGTGATGTTAGCGGCGTGACTTCAGATTTCTTCGATTTGCTGGGCGTTAGGCCGCTTCTTGGAAGATTCTTCGCTCCAGAAGAAGTTCATCCCGGTCCAGGGAATGTAGCGATACTCACGGAGACGACTTGGAAAAACGATTTTTCTTCAGACCCTAATGTAGTTGGGAAAACGCTACAAATTTTTAATGAAGTTCCGTATGTAATCGTGGGTGTGGCGCCTCGAAGCATTGAAACGCTTTATCCCGCCGCGAGTTTTTTCATTCCCTTCAAGCTCATTCCAAGCTCGCTTAATCCTAGATACCGTACCATGCCTCGCTCCGATTTGTGGGCTAAATTGAAGCCGGATGTGAGCCGCGAACAAGGGCGCCTCCATTTGGAAGCGGTAGAGCGACGAGCTATCGAAGAGTATCATCCCCAATACATGAACGTGTGGGAAATGAATCCTCGACATTTCGAAGTCGATCCGCCGCATCCGCTGGCCTCGAGCCTAGTCATTCTGCAAGGAGGAACCTTAATTCTATTTATAGTCGGCGGTATCAATGTTCTCAATCTCTTACTGTCGCGTTCAGCGCGGAGGGGAGCCGAACTGTCTGTTCGGCATTCGTTCGGGGCTGGAAAGGCAGTCCTAGGCAGGATGATGCTAATCGAGAGCCTGCTACTGGCAATGTTTGGGTTTGTTCTTGGATGTATTCTGGCCTGGGGAGGGCTTTTCGTATTCAATTTCTTTTTTATCACTCTCTTCCCAAAATCGGAAGAGATTACCCTTGGTTTCACGGTTTTCATATGGAGTCTTGTTATGGCCGGAGCGATAGCTTTTCTGGCGGGGCTACTTCCTTTTACAGCTCTATGGGGATCAGGACGTATCCGTAAAACGGATAAAAGCTCTCGTAGTTCCTCGACGGACAGAAGAGGCCGCTTTTTAAGTAATGGTTTAGTGGTTACGCAGGTTGCCATTACGATCACTCTGGTGATCGGGGCAGGTCTAGTGATTCGCAGTTTTGGCAATATCCTCAGCGTGGATCCCGGTTTTGATGCCGCTCACGTGATAAAAGGACGGGTCGTTATAAATCGCGTTTATCCTGACCGACGCGATTGGCTCGACGCTAGGAATCGTATTTTGTATGCCATGAGACAGATTCCTGGTGTCGAGAATGTAGCCTTCGACCTGGATCGAGTGACGGTCGGACAAGGCGTTAACCATGATCGTTTTTCGATTCGCGGAGGATCTGCGAATGGCGAGGAGCAACCACATGCCTTGAAAGTAAATGTGAATAGCGAATACTTCAAAACCATGGGGATAGAAATTCTGGAAGGTCGAACCTTCTACTCCGGATTAGATGAATTCGATACGAGCTATATAGTCGATGAGAGTTTCGCAAATCGATACTTGGAGGGTGGAGTGACTCTAGGAGCCGAAGTGCACGTGGAGGATCCGCCTTTAAACGACGAAGACTGGAAAAAAATCATCGGCATAGCTCGTAGAGCAAACTTTCAGGGTCTTGAGAGCCGAGACGGATTGCCTGTTGTCTACATGGACGGTGAGCATCGTCCTCAATGGGGATTCACTATTCTGCTGCGCACGGAACGAGAATCGGAAAGCGTCGTTCGCGACATGCAGTCGAAGCTGCGCGAGATAAACTCGCAACTGATTTTGCAGCAAGCTACTTCACTGGACAAGCCCCTCACGAAATTGCATATGGATAGACAGGGGGTCGCGCTCTTGGCTGGAGTTTTCGCCTGTTTGGCATTGTTTTTGTCGGCCGTCGGGATTTACGGGGTGTTGTCTTACGACGTTAAGCAACGTCAGCGAGAGATCGGAACCCGAACGGCTGTCGGGGCAAAAAAATCTAACGTATTGATGATGGTAATACGCCAAGGTATTTGGAAAACAACTATTGGCTTAGGGCTAGGTCTTTTGGCCTCACTCCATTTAACACGCTTTCTCGAAAACCAGCTTTTCGACATGGCAGCTTTGGATTTCCAAACTTACTTTATCGCGATTCTTGTTCTGCTGCTGATTGCCTTTATCGCGAGCTATTTGCCAGCTCGCCGAGCTGTGAAGGTAGAGCCGATTGAGGTACTCCGGGCGGAGTAGGTAAAATAAGAAAACAGTAGGTAGTTTGCAGTCATAAGCTTTTTGAAAATCTGCGAGACACTCCCTGCGTTCTCTACTGCAGGGTTCTTTGGTAGCTTTCGATTAATCGCCATACGATCCCGCACGATATGCTGGGATGACCCCCCGCTGATACGCTGTGATCTTGCGGAGGAGGGATTCTAGAGTCAGGTGATTTAATTCGTTTAAGCTACTTTCTTGTTGACACTCTACAGGAATAATTTTTCCTGTAGATACTCTACAAGGATTATGGCTAAAGACACGACTGATCTGCTGCAAGGCACTCTCGACCTGTTGATACTGAAAACGCTTTCGCTAGAGCCCATGAATGGCTGGGCCATTTCCAAGCGCATAAGGCAAGTTTCGAATGAGAACTTCGATATCAAGCAAGGCTCGCTGTATCCTTGTCTTCATCGACTCGAGGAAAAGCAGTTCATCAATTCCGAGTGGGGGACTTCCGAAAACAATCGAAGGGCCAAGTATTATTCCCTCACTAAACTTGGTCGTAAGAAATTGAGTACAGAGACTGAAGTCTGGAAGCGCTTTTCAGGCAATGTGGAGCTGATTCTTCAGATGAGCTGAAAGGGAGTGGAAAATATAGGGAACCGTCGTTGTTGTGACTTTTTTAAAGAGGATTCTATTTCGTCTTCGCTCTTTTCTTCGTCGTCAGCAGAGCGAGAATGATCTCGATGAGGAGCTTCGGTACCATTTGACGATGACAATCGAAGAATACCAAGCCAAAGGCATGAGTCCCAAGGAGGCCAGCAAGCTTGCTCTCAGCGAATTCGGTGGTGTGGAGCAGATAAAGGAAGGCTGTCGCGACGCTTGGGGTACGCGTGTCATTATGGACCTGATACGAGATGTTCGTTATTCCGTTCGATCGCTTTGGAAGCACAAAGGTTTTACGGTCGTTGCTGTTGCGACGCTGGCTTTGGGAATTGGGGCGAACATCGCCTTGTTCAGCATTGCCAATGCGATTATGCTGAGATCGTTGCCGGTGAAAAATCCTGAGGAACTAAGGTGGCTGACCTGGAAGGGAAAGCCGCAAAATATTGGCGGGCATGGATGGAGCACTGGCGATGGCAACGTTTCGATTTCCAGCTCCTTTGCCTATCCGACGTTTGAACAATTTCGGCAATATGCGGAAGAGGCTCAGATCTTCGGATTGAAAAGGATTCCAGAAAAGACATTGGGCATCAGCGGCAAGGCGTTCTCGGCGAATGGATACTCTGTATCCGAAAATTTCTTTCAGGGATTGGGTGTCTCTGCCTCGATTGGACGCGTCTTTGCCGATAGCGAGGATGGCTCTGAGGGATCGTTTTCCGCCGTTATTTCCCACAGCCTTTGGCAACGCGTTTTTGGAGCCCAGCCGGACGTATTGGGACAGTCGCTAACGATAGAAGGACAGGTGTTCCGCGTGGCAGGAGTGCTTCCCCCGGGATTTCGCGGGCCGATACGGGGATACATGGGAGAGTTCTATATTCCATTTGCGGCTTTTTTGCAGATACAAGACGAACTAAGATGGACGCAAAAACGGTTTTTCTGGATGGAAATCATGCTTCGACTAAGGGATCAAGATTCCGAACCGAGAGCTATGAATTCTTTACAGTCGATTATGGAGAGAGCAACGGACGAAAGATTTCTCAGAGATCCCGAACAGCCTCTGCGCGTCGTTTTACATGACGGCAGAGCGGGATTGGCTTATGGGTTCGAGCCATTGAGTAGTCCGCTTCACCCGTTGCTGGGAGCGGCAGGCGTCGTACTATTTATCGCTTGCGCGAATTTAGCGGGGCTGATGCTGGCGCGGGGGGCCAGTCGTGAACACCAGGCATCTGTCGAGGCGGCTTTAGGGGCGAGCCGCTGGCAACTTATGCGTCGGCCTTTTTTGGAAAGTCTGCTCGTGGCTTTTGCTGGCGCGACTTTGGGCTTGGGTTTGGCTTTGTGGAGCAAGGGAGTTCTTGTTTCATTGCTTTGGCCAGGTGGTCTTCCTATGAACTTTGGCAGCGATGCCCGTGTATTCATATTCACATTCGCGATAACGGTTGCAACGGCCTTGCTGTTTGGCTTTCTTCCGGCCTGGCGACTTTCGAAGGCCGATTCGAACAGCAGTCTGAAGACGCGCTCGGCGATGGGGCTTCCTCGATTGAGATTGGGGCGGGCTTTGGTCTCCATCCAGGTGGGTTTATCCTTGGTTTTGCTTGTGGGCGGCGGCTTGTTCGCCCGAAGCCTTTACCAGCTTTCCCAGGTTGAAACAGGCTTTGCCCATGAAAGCCTTCTGGCCTTCCCTAGCAACGCTTCGAGTGCTGGGTATGAGGGACTTCGTCGAATCGCTTACTATGAAGAAGCTCGAGCAAAGCTGGAACGCCTGCCTGGAATTTCTTCGGTTTCGTTGGGCAGCAAACAGCTTATGTCTGGAAAATCCAGTGTTACCGGAACCAGAAAGCCTGGATCGCATCCCGAAGATGACAACGATGCGATCCCAACCTATACTCTCCGCGTCGGAGAAACCTTTTTGCGAACCATGGATCTCTCGTTGCTTCGGGGACGGTCCTTTCTCCCCACTGATACCGAGAAAAGCGAAAAAGTCGTAATCATCAACAGACGGCTGGCTCAAGCGGCCTTTCATGAAGAAAGCGTGATTGGACGGGCGCTAAGGATCATAGGCGATGGCGAATACCGCGTCGTCGGTGTCTGCGAGGATTTTAAGTATGAAGGTCTCAGGGGGACCCATTCCATAGCTTTATTTCCCTATCGTCAGTATCCGAATAGCAAAGACAAAATGATTTTCTATGCTCGAGCCGATGTTGAACCGCGTGGATTAATTTCATCTATTCGCAAGACGATGGCTGCTCACGATCCAATGGTGCCTTTGCCTTACATCAAAACGTTGTCGAAGCAGATCGAAGAAAGCTCAGGAGAGGATCGGGCGTCGGCTTTCGCCAGCGCTGGCTTGGCAAGTTTGGCGCTGCTGCTGGCTTGCATAGGCTTGTATGGATTAATGGCGTACAACATAGGGCGACGCACCAACGAAATCGGCATTCGCATTGCGCTGGGAGCGACGCGTAGAGGCGTCATGGTTCCTTTGCTCAAGCAGGCGGGCTGGATGGCGGGAGTTGGTATCGCGGGCGGACTTGTTGTCGCCTTAGGGTTGGCCCAACTCATAAGCGATCGCTTGTTTGGCGTAGAGCCTTTTGATATGACGACCTTTGTCCTTGCTGCTCTGACTCTCCTTGGCGTGACCTTATTTGCTGCCTGGATACCGGCTAGAAATGCCACAAAAATCGATCCACTTGAAGCTTTACGAGCAGAGTGATTTGCCAGTCTACAGATATCAGGATTCAGGAGACAGTTAGTATCTTACGAGGTGGCTTCTCCTATTCGGCTCTTAGCGTTTCATTCGGATCCACAAGGGTCGCTTTTCTTGCGGGCAGCCAGCAGGCGAACATTCCCACGCCGGCTAGTAGTATAATGACTGATACGAATACGATGGGATCGTGCGAGGATGTGGCGAAAAGAAGGTCTTGTTCCATGTGTCGTGTCGTTGCAAAAGCGATAGCCAGGCCAAATGCTAGACCAATAATGAGCTGTTTGACGCCACGAGAAACGACTAGCTTCAGGATCATTTCAGATGTGGCGCCAAGGGCCATACGTACGCCGATTTCTTTTTTCCTATTTCCCGTCGCTTGAGCGACGACGGCGTAGATGCCGACAGAAGCCATGATCAAGGCTACCAGAGCGAATGTCATGAATAGCGATCCGAAAACCGAAAGAAACCAGAATTCGCGATTCTTGAATTCTCGCATGGTCCTGACTCTCGATACTGGAAGGTTTTGATCTAGTTCTTGTACGATGGTCTTGAGAGGGCGGGTTAGCGAATGCGGGTCCCCACTCGTTCGCAGAAGCAGCATCATGTCTGTTCGACCTTCCTGACTATTCGGATTGAATACGAGTGGCAGTGGCGTCGTTCTGCGTGGACTTTGTAGGAACCCGGCAGACACGCCGATAACGCGTTTCCATTCGCTAGGTCCGGACTTCTCTAGATAGCGGAATCGCTTGCCGATTGAAGACTCTTCTGGCCAGTATTTTTCAGCGAATTGGCGGTTAACAATCGCTACAGGTTCTCCTTGCTGCCCATCTGTATCCATGAAATCGCGACCCCTCAGAATTGGCAGGCTGATGGCAGACAGGTAATCGGAAGTTTGCGAAATCGTGAAGGCCTCCTCAGCATCTTCTTTGTCGAGGATAGGTTTTCCTTCAATCTCTATCCTTCTTCTCTCCGCCCCCAAACCCGGAAGATCGGAAGTGGCGGCCGCATAGGATACTCCTGGAATGCTCTTTACGCGACGAACCAGTTCGTTATAAAACTGAATTCGGTCCCCTTTTTCCGAATACCGTTCTCCTTTTTTGCTGGGCAGATTGATGCCGGCTACAATAATCTCGTCCGAGGGGACAAACTCGTTCGAAGACTGTACGGATAGTATACTGCGGACCATTAATCCTGCATTGGCCAAAAGGGTGACGGTCATGGAGAACTGCAATACAACGAGTGTTCCGGTCAGTCGTCCTTTGCTGGCGCTGCCTGAGGTCCTGGCATTGTCCTTCAAAGTGGAATTTAAATCGGATCGCGAGGCATTGATAGCCGGGGCCAAGCCAAATAGGATGCCACTTAGTATCGAAATGGCAGCGAAGTATCCAAAAGCTAGATAATCCATGTCGAACTGGATCCAAAAAGGTTTGCCGACATCGCTTACCGCCATGTCAAACAAGTGTATGCCGTAGAGCGAGATGCCCAGTCCTAACAATCCACCGAATACGCTTAGCGTCACACTCTCGATTAGCAATTGTCGAATAATGCGCCAACGGGAGGCTCCCATGGCTGCCCTTATTGAGATTTCGTAGCGACGTCCTATGGCTTTGCTGAGCATCATGTTGGCGACATTGGAACAGGCAATCAGGAGTACGAAGCCCACTGCTCCCAGCATAAAGAGAAAGATGGCGCGAATTTCTTCGTCGTTGTACCTATTGTGAAAAGTGAGTACCGTTGCGCCGATGTTTTTGTTGGTGTCTGGATACTCTCTAGCTATTTGGCCAGCGATGACTGACATGTCTGTCCTCGCTTTCTCAATGTTAGTATCCTTTTTTAGGATACCAAAAAGCTCTAACGGTCTCGGTCTTCTAGACCTCTCTTTCAATTGAGCGTCTGGCACAAGAGGCGTCCAGAAATCTTGATTCGATGGGAATTTGAAGCCTTCAGGCATCACCCCAATGATGGTCGCCGGTTTTCCATTAACGCGGACAATTCTGCCTATGACTTTCGGGTCTGCGGCATAGCGTTTGCTCCAAAGTCCGTATCCGATGATCAATACGGAATCGGCTCCTGGCTGACCATCATCGACAGTGAAATCCCTACCTATGATAGGCGGTATTTGCAATGATCGGAACAAGGTAGGAGAAACGCGACTCATTCTGAATCGATCGGGTGGATTATCGTTTTCGCTAATGACTCCTCTATCTCTAGTAGCTGCCTCAAGGGCTTCTAACGTGCTATTCTGTTCACGAAGAGACTGAAAATCTGGATACGAAACACGCAAGTTTCGATTGTTCCTCTGGAGATTCACGCTGCATATAGTTACCAAACGATCTCCATTTGGCAGCGGTACCGGCTTGAAGAGGATGGCGTTTACCATGGTAAATACCATAGCATTGATGCCGATGCCAAAAGCGAGCGTGGCGACGATGGCTGTCGAATACCAAGGATGAGCCGCTATGAGCCGCAAAGCGTAGCGCAAGTCGTAGATCATTTGTTTTCCCTTCCCTTTGTCTTTTTAGCGTTCGCTTAAGGATCAACCTCCCTAGTCCATCTGCCCATTCCAGCGTTGGATTGCTCAAGTTCTCGTATGGCTTTTACATGCTTCGACAAGTCGCTGATTTCCATTTCGCTTTTAAGGACGGAATTGCCCGTTTTCTTCATATCGATTACGAGAAGCTTTAGCTGTTTGTGATCTATAGTGTAGTTGGCATTGTGATGCATTCTAAAGGTCATCCATTTCTCTCGCTTGCTGAGATTCGGTCCGTAGGTCCACAACCCTTTATAGTAATGAAAGTCGCGATTCTGATTGTTGAATTGACGATGTCCGGCGGCTAGGAGCTCGCGAGTGGGATCGTATAGAAAATAGAATCGCAGTATCCGATTTTCTATTTCAGCCTCGTTATGGTCTAGTTCGATTGAGTTAAAGCTCTCAGCGAATCTGGATTCCAGAACTTTTATCTTCGTATCAGACAGAGCTTTGCCATCGTATTCTTCTCCTTCTATCGATTGGCTCCTGTAGCCCGCGTATAAGATGATACTGGATATCCCATTTTCCAATACACGAACATGTTCGTCTAATGGCGCCTCTTTCAGCGAAATCAATTCGTATTGAGAGAAATAGTTCGTCAGATCCAAAGTGGCTTTGCCCGAAAATCCGCCAAACCGCTCGCGCCTGCCAAAATCAAGCAGTCTGCCAGTTACGCGATTACCTCGCTGATAGTCGGGATCCTCCTGAGAAATTCCATTGATGCTGTATCCAGTATTCTGTAACAGATTAAAAAACGATTTCAGCCTCCAATTCGGTCGGCTCCAGCGAATGCTGTGTTCCTGTCTTCCTAGTCCTTGCCCGACTAGCTCGCTTTGGGTTTTCAAGGGAATTAGGATTCGATTTGGGTTGGTGTCGTTGATATCGAAGCGTCTATCGATAATCAGATCCCACCTCTCTCGGTTCCATCCTTGATAGACGTATTCGGCGGGGTCTAGTTCAACGTCCTTCAGAGGCACAGCCTTCCTTGTTAACTCCTTGTCGGAGTGCGAGAATCTGGGAAAGGCTATTAACGGAGCGAGGAGTATTCCCGCTAGCGCGATTTTAGTAGCCGTTTTGCGGCGACGGAGAAGCGATTGAACAAGGTAGGCAGCTAGGAAGGCTATGCCGAGAATCAGTTGAAGATGCGCTTCCCATATATTGTTCAGATAGGCATTGAATTCGTTCGAAATCGGAGCGCCAATCAGGGCTGTCCAGAATGAGGCAACTACTATTGTCACAATAAGGACCAGTATCATTCGAGGCAGGTCGGGCGTGAGGGTCGCTGCCAATAGGATGGGAAGGAAATGCAGGCTATAATACCAGAGATTGTTGGGTAGGGCCCAAAAAGCGTTCCATCCCGCTCCATGAAGCAGTCCGATAGTCATATCGAGATGACTAGGAATCAGAATGAAAACGAAGCCTATGTTGGCCAGTTTCGCCACGAGCAGGTGTATTTCTCTGGCAGGACGGGTGATCCAAAACGCTTCGTTGTCATTTAGCGAATCGGATTGTACCCAACCTGTAATGACAATTATTCCTATCAGGATCATTAATCCGTAGGTGATAGCAGAGAATCCTTCGCTAACATCCCCGGGTGGAGAGAAAAGCCATTTCGAGTAGCCAAACGACATGAAGGGATCCATCACGAAGATGAAGCGAAACAAAAGAACCGCGAGGAAACCGATTAGGGGAATTCGGGCTCGATAAAGGTCTTTTAGCGCATTGTTAACGATGAGTTTCGGATCCATATTTTCCTCCGGTTTCTCTTCTCTTCTGCTTGAGTAGGGCCACGTAGATTTCGCGCAGCGTCATGGGTTCAAAATCGATACGTTCGACTCCGGGCAAAATGGCATGAATCAACTTGTCGCTTCGATTAGCTTCGAATTCCGTATCGAAAAACTCGATATTTCTAAGATTCGTTCGAGCGCTTTTCCAGCCTGAAGGCAAGGAACCGGGCAGCTCGGCGTTTTCCGAGATCGTAACCGATACGCGTCTGATACGTTCCTTCAAGGAATCGACCGACTCGTCAAGTTCCAGTCTTCCCTTTTCGATGATTCCCACTACGTCTGCGAGTCGCTCCACATCTTCGATGTCGTGGGACGAGATCACGGCAGTACGATCCTTTCGCGACCAGTCGAGCAAACCGTCGATGCACTCTTCGCGAATGACGGGGTCTAAGCCAGAAAAGGGTTCGTCCAGTACGAGAAGTTCGGGATGATACACCAGAGAGATGAGGAACTTCGTCTTCATCCGCATGCCACGCGACATGGCCTTGAGTCTTCTATCGAGAGGCAGCTCGTATTCTTGCAGGAGTTTCTGGAGAAACTGATCATCCCAGGTTGGGTAGTAGGGTTTCAGATACAACAGCAGCTGATGGAGGGTCATCCATTCTGGCAGTTTCTGGTTTTCCGAAACGTAACCTATTTTCTGGTACGCTTCCGGAGCGAGATGGCTGGAATCTTGACCTAAAACGCGACAGGTTCCATCCGAAGGCTGGATAATGCCCATCAGCATTTTCAATGTAGTGGTTTTTCCAGCTCCGTTTGGTCCTAGTAGAGCGTAGATGCCGCCTTTCTCGATGGTCAGATCGAGGTCGATGACAGCTTCCTGATCTTTGTAGCGCTTGCTCAACGACGTAGCTTCAATTGCTAGAGAATCATTTTTTACAGAGGATGTAGTCATTCGATTTCCTTCCATTCCGTTTCAAGCTCCTTGAGAAATTCGTCCCATCCCAACCCGCACATCTTGGCATCCACCACCAGTCGCTGAATGTCGGAATTCAGCAACACGGCCTTGTCTTGCTGGTTAGCCTCCCAACCCGAACTCACTTCAGTGCCCAGGTTGGGACGCGTTTCCAGGACTCCCTCCTCAACTAGTGCAGCCACACTCTTGTGGGCCGTTTTTGGGTTGATTTTCAAAGACTTGCTTAGCTCTCTAACCGAGGGGAAAGGATCTCCTGCCCTTAGTTGACCCGATACCACAGCTCGCTTGACGGCTCTCACGATCTGGGCCGCCGCGGGCTGGTTCTTATTCAGCTGTATAGAAAACGTAAGCATCCCTTCGTTCCCTGTACCATGGTACGTGGTACGGATGCGTCAAGCTTTTTTATTTTTCCTCTTTTTCAAGCAGCTTCGGCCATTTCTTTCACTGTTTTGTAATGAAATAATAGTTACAATTAAGGCATTCTCGTAGCTTTGTTTCTCTTTGTCGTCTCTAAATAATTGCGACTAGATAATATCTTGTAAGGCAGTATGTTGGGCTACCGTAGTTTTGCAGGAATTACTAAGAAGGTGACGATTTTTTCACCCTTCAATTGATTTGATTCTTTTTTTAAGTCTATAGAGGGAATGTGTAACATTCAGCTATTTCTTAGCTTTAATTTGCCATCAATTTTGGCGACATGCGTCGAGGCCATCGTTTCCAAGACCAATTTTAAACTGCGCAATTCCTCGTCAGCCTTTGCTCCGATTTGCGCGTATCAAGATTACTCTTATTCTGCCGAATTATTCTATTGCGGCGCAGCTTTTACCTTCTTCCCTACGGTTGTTCCGCATTCTCCCTATGATGCCCAGATGACTCTCAAGCGACATATCCATTTCAGTTTTGGCATAACCATCGCTCTCGTTATCTTTGTATCCATTTTCTTCTATACTCTCAGCAAGCGCGTTCACGAGGGTATGGAAAAGGTTATGACCAGCAATCTTGCTGAGCAGCAGCTCACGGATCGGCTCAATGCTCGAATGAATGATGTCCTCATGGTTGTTCAAACGCTTTCGGAGGACTCGTTTGTCGATGATAAAGTCATATTAGCCTTTCTCGACGATAAAAGGGAGCAACTTGACTTGCTCTATGAGGCGACCAAAGCGGGAGAAGCTCTTGCTGTAGAGCACGATGAAGATGATGATTACGTGCGGGAGGGTGAAGAGCTCGAACTTATCCTCGAGTTGAGAGATGTTTTAGGAGAGGTCAGGCGCAAGTGGGGAGAACGCGAGTTTGGGGTCTATCGCCTTTCAGATTTGCAATGGGATCTAGAGAATCGGATAATGCCACGTGTTACAGAACTGTATGACGATTCTCGAGACGAGTTTCTCGAAGAGTTTGATGAGATTTCCGAGATGCGGGCTTTTTCTTCCAACGCTGTTAAGTATGTGACGATTTTTGCTTCGATTTTCCTAGTAGGGTTGGCTTTGTACATGGGGCAAGGTCTGGCTAGACCGATCCGACTTCTTGCCCAGGCAACGGAGGAAATCGGAAAAGGAAACTTTCAATACAGTATTGCCTACGACAGCTCAAACGAGTTGGGCAGCCTCGCTCGTTCCTTCAATGAAATGAGTATTCAGCTTAAGGTGACAACTATCTCGCGAGATATGGTTGATCTCATCATCGATTCAATGGGGAGCGGTATATTTGTTCTCGATGGAAGAGGATGCATCAGTCGGATGAATAACGAAATTCTCAAGCTCTTGGGCTTCAAGAGAGAGGATTTGCTGGAACTGCCTTTCGATAGTCTGACGGAAGAACCTGTGGAGAGTCTGTTCGTCTTTGACGAGAAGGAGGATCTTTCCATCCGCGAGTTGGAAATCAATAGCGCATCCGGCGAAAAGATTCCGTTCAGTGTAATTGTAAGTAAAATACATGAAGAAAGCGCTGCTTCGGATTCAGTCGTCGTTTTGCAAGACTTGCGACCTTTCCAGGACAGTCAGCGTGTCTTGATTGAAGCTAAGCAATCGGCGGAGGGAGCTAATGATCTCAAATCCCAGTTCATCACCAATGTCAGCCATGAGATCCGAACGCCTATGAATGGAGTCGTGGCCATGGCCGATCTTCTGATGGATACGGACTTGACCGAGGAACAACGGTCTTTTGTGAAGACGATTATATCCGCTTCAAACAGCATGATGCTACTTATCAACGAGATTCTCGATTTTTCCAAAATCGAGTCTGGCAAGATGGATCTCCAGCCGGAGGCCTTCTCCGTATTGCCATTCCTTGAGGAAACAATGGCGATGTTTACCGCTAATGCTCACGGCAAGGGCCTTGAGCTTATTCTCGATATCGATGAGAATGTTCCCAGTTCGATTGTTGCGGATTCGGTCCGCATCCGCCAGATTCTGATCAATTTAGTTGGCAATGCTGTTAAGTTTACCAATCAGGGTGAAGTTGCGCTTCGTGTTAGGAATTTGGGGACAAATGAGGACGAAGCGAATCTGCTTTTCGAAATAGTGGATACTGGTATGGGCATCGCCAAGAAGGATTTCCATCTCGTATTCGAGTCATTCAGGCAAATAGATGGCAGCTTGACACGCAGGCAGGGGGGTACTGGCCTGGGAGTGAGCATTTGCGTAAGCCTGCTCAAGTTAATGAAATCCGAACTGAAGCTTGATAGCGAGCTTGGCTACGGGAGTTGTTTTTCTTTCGAATTGAGAGTCAAGGCCGAGTCGACGCTGGATGCTTCCGATTCAGCGAAACCAGCGGTGCGCGCGCAAAGGTGCGTGGTTGCCGAGCCTAATCTCTCTCAAAGAGCCCTCATTAAGAGAGCCTTGCAAGCTTGCGGCTACGCTAGTGATTTCTCCCACGGCGATAGCCTGCGCGAGATTCTGGATTATGCGGATGGCTCTGATTTGATTTGGCTGGACGGCGCTTTTCTCAGGGACTCTGACAGCAGCGGAGAGATGCTCGCTCGAATCCGTCGAACCGGTAAGCAAATTGTCATTACGGTAAAATCAGAAGAGCTTAAGGATTACGATAGCGATCTTTTAAGCGACGCTAGCGTCATTCAAATTCACAAGCCGCTTTTCATGTCTGACATGCTTCGACTGATCCCGAATGAGATTTCTTCCACTACTTCGACTGAGTTGCCGTCTCTGCAAAAAACTGAAAGGGCTGACAAACTGGAGTTTTCCGAGCTTAGCGTCCTTATTGTAGATGACAATTTCGTGAACCTCAAAGTTGCCAAGCACATGCTGAAGAAGATGGGAATTGCGGCCATCATTGCCGAAAGTGGCAGGGCTGCTTTGGAGAAGGTAGAGCAACAGGATTTCGATGTAGTGCTGATGGATATCCAGATGCCGGATATGGATGGCTTTGAAACAACGGCTAATATTCGAGAAGTGTTGGGAAAAACCGAGCGCAAACGGCCCATGACCATTGCCTGTACGGCACATGCGGTGGAAGGCTATCGCGAAGAGTGTCTAGCGAATCAGATGGATGGATACATCACCAAACCTTTTCAGGTTCAGACTCTCTCCGCTGAGCTTGAGCGAATTTTCCAGGAAAAACTGCAAATACAATTAAATTAGATGAAGACCCCATTAGTTCTCCTTTCGATATGCCTGCTTTTCTTTTGCGACCCCTTTAACTCGTTCGAGATAAGAGCGGATGAAGACGGGGAACATGAAGTAGAGCGGCAGGATTTTCTATTTTTGGTCAACGAAGCCTATCTGGAAGAAGAGGGCGAGTGGCAGTTCGTCATTCAGAGCGGTTTTCTAAATGGTCTGGAGAGCGAAGAGCATGGCGAAACAGTTGAAGAAGATCTCTTCTTTGTGGATGTAGAATTTGAATACGGAATCACTGATTCCATTACTTTGGAATTGGCCTTGCCCTACGAACGTATCGAATTAAGCGAGCCGGGCGAGGGGAGTGAGTCGTTTTCCGGCATCGGCGACGGAGAGATTGGCTTGGCGTTTGCTCTGATTCAAGAATCGGAAGATTCGCCAGCTCTGACTCTCGCGTTGGAGGGCAGTTTCCCCTCGGGCGATGAGGACGAAGGTTTGGGGCGAGGTGTTTGGGGTTGGGAGGCTTCACTCATAAGTAGCAAGCGCCTAGCCTACAATCTTTACGTTCATTCCCATCTTGGCTTTGAATTCGCTAACAATGTCATTGAAGAGGGCGAATTGTCTGACGAACGTGAATACAGCTACGGTTTAGCCTTGGCTCAGCAAGTAACAGAGGACGCCTTCATTTTGCTGGAACTTTCGGGAGAATACGAAGAAGAAAAAAGCCTTGGAGAAACGGAGAGCGGGCATGCTCTCTATCTCGGTCCTGGAGCTTTTATTGAGCTCGAGAGTGGATGGGAAGTCGGCGCTAATTTGGTTATTGGCCTGACTGACGACTCCTACGATTGGGGCGGGAGAATGCAGGCCTCTATCGAGTTTTAGCGTTTTGGGTCGCATGTTTTCTTCCTGTTGTGCAGATGGCGCAACGTTCGGAACTCGCAACGCTCGTTGAGGTATCGGTCTTCGACTGCGGTACGCCAAGGCTTCCGTCTACGCGTAAAGCTTCGCCGAGACAGGTCGGCTTGAGAGGTAGACATGCCGCTACGGATAGGAAAGTAGCTAAAAGTCCCTGACGTTTCGACTCAGCTATTCTCTTGCTTGGCTAATCGTCTGATCGCTTTCCGGTATTGCTTGCCAAGGGTTGGATTCTCAACCATTGCGGGTGTTCAAACTGTCTGAGATGGTCGATGAACGACGTTAATCCAACATCATTTAAGAGCAGGCTTCAATCCGGCATGGCCGAGATTGAAGCAGAGCGGCGGTATTTGATTCGCATGCTGAGCCAAATGCTGGAAAACCTTGGCGAGAGGGAGTGCGCCCGGATGGTCGATCAGATCGAGGAGGGTTGGATGGGTCCTGTTCCGAGCAGGGGCTCGCAAGCCCTTTCCATTTACTTTCAGATCGTTAATCTGGTCGAAGAGGGTACGGCCAACGCGAAGAGCAAGCAGTGGCGAGCCCAACGAAACAGCCCGCCTGATTCTGGTACTTGCCTCTATTACCTGCAGCGGATGCGGGAATCGGGTGTTTCAGCTGATGAAGCCCGCAAAGCAATAGAGTCGGCGTTTGTCGAATCGGTATTCACCAAGCATCCTACGGAGTCGAAGCGTGGGTCGATTCTTCGCTTGCACCGTCGCTTGTATCGGCTTTTGCGTGACAATCGTATCCATATTTTGGATGAAAATTCCACAAGCGAAACCGACAGGGCGGTTGAAATACTTTTGGAGCAGATTTGGCGATCGGGGGAAATTTATACGAGCAAGCCTTCGGTGGAGGACGAAAACCGGAATCTCTTCTACTATCTCAAGGAAATCTTGCCAAATGCCCTGGGTCCGCTCCGACAACGGTTCCACAAGGCTTGGCAGGATGTCTATCCCGAATCGGTTCTCGGCGGACTGCCGCAGTTGAGGTTTAGTTCCTGGGTGGGTGGGGATAGAGACGGCCATCCCTTGGTGACGTCTGAGGTCACCCGTCAAACACTCGGTTCCTTGCGAAAGTTGGCGAGGGATATTTTGGACGGGTCTTTGCGTACGCTCGAGAGCAACCTCACTTTTAATACCTACGCTCATAGTCTTCCTGGTGGCGTAGCAGGTTTTCTTAAAAACGCTGGGGTCGATGTCAACTCAGTTGAAGAGCCCTGGAGAGAATACGTTTCGATCATGCGTCGCCGACTCATGGATACGGCGGACGACGCTTACTACTCTAGTATCGATCGACTGGAAGAAGATCTTAGAATTTTGCGCAAGGCGCTCTTCGAGGTAAAAGGGGAGCGGCTTATCGAGAGCTACTTGGAGCCGGTAGAAGACGTTCTGCGAACATTCGGTTTTCACTGCGCTCGGTTGGATATTCGGCAGAATTCCGCTTATCTCTCCAAAGCGTTCGGGCAGATGCTCAATGCGGCTGGAATTGAGGATGGAGCGAGCTACGAGGACTGGGATGAGGAGCGGAAGCTGTCCTTCCTCGATCACGAACTGCGCAGCAGTCGGCCATTCACCTCTGCCTGGACCCATTTGGGAGATGAGGCAAAGGAGATTTTGAATACATTTCAGGTGGTCAATGAAGCGCTTGAAGCGCATTCGGCTAAAGGTCTGGGTTGTATCATCGTTAGCATGACGCGATCTTTATCGGATCTGCTGGTAGTCTATGCAATCGCTCGGGAAGCAGGATTGGCCCGAATGAATGGAGGAAGCTTAGCCTCACGGTTGCCGGTTGTGCCTCTCTTCGAGACCATGGACGATTTGGAACGCAGCTCTTCCACTATGAAGGGGTTTTTGCAGCATGCCGTAACGCGGCAAACTTTGAAAACGCTAGGTTCGTCGGAGCGCGTCGAGCCGGCTGTTGTTATGTTGGGGTATAGCGACAGCAACAAGGACTGCGGCATCTGGGCCAGTCAATGGACGCTCTATAATACGCAAAACCAGCTTGTCGCTCTGTCAAAGCAGCTCGAACAGCCAATGCTTTTTTTCCATGGCCGAGGCGGTACGGTGGGTCGCGGAGCAGGACCCATTCATCGTTTTCTGGAAGGAATGCCGAATGACGCTTTGAAGGCGGGATTGCGATTGACCGAGCAGGGCGAAGTGATTGGGCAGAACTACAATACAGCCGAGAGCGCGGTAAACAATTTGGAACTACTTGTTGCGGGTGGGGCTTGCGCCCGAATGCTGCCCACACACCCGGACTTGATTGGCCAGTCTTCGACTGGACTTGCCCTCGTTGCTGATTCCAGTCAGAGGGCCTATCGTTCCTTGCTGAGCCAGGACCGCTTCATTGAATTTTATCGGGCGGCGACGCCGATTGATGTTATCGAACAGAGCAACATCGGATCTCGACCTTCCCGCCGTACCGGCATGAAGGGTTTGGAGGATCTCAGAGCCATTCCTTGGGTTTTCAGCTGGAATCAATCGCGCTTTTATCTGCCTGGCTGGTTTGGCGTGGGCACTGGGCTGCAGGATCTCAAAAAGGATCGTCCTGACGCTTTTTCGACCTTGCAGAAGGTCTGGAAAGAGTGGCCCTTTCTTCGCTACTTGCTTTTCAACATCGAAACGTCGCTAGCTAGCGTATCGACTGAAATCATACGCAACTACGCTGGCCTGGTCGGAGAAGAGATGATTCGCGATCGGTTTATGAAAACGATCGAAAGCGAATTTACTCTTACCAAAGAGATGGTGAGCATCATATTGGATCGAGAAATCGGAACCGGACGTCCTCGTCTTGCCTACACTTTGAAACTGCGTGATGCTGGCTTGCGTATACTACACGACGAGCAGCTGCGTTTGCTGCGACGTTGGCGTACTTGCGAACCGAATACGGAGCAATGGAATAGTCTGCTTTCAGAGCTGCTTATGAATGTGAATGCCGTTGCAAGCGGTTTGAGGACGACGGGGTAGTAGAAGCGGACTGTCTTCTGTTGCTCGGCATGATAATTAGACATGCCGTTGTTTATCTTGACGACTCTACAGGTCGTTCCTTCCTCCAAGTCTATCGATAGGCCTGCTCCGTCTTGGAACTTGAACTTTACCCTTGACGAACTAGGGTAAACTCGTTTTTCTACTAACCCTAGTCGAAACAGGTGAAAGGGTTTGTATGAAAAAAGTTGATTTCCCTCAGGGGACATTGGAGCTGTTGATTCTTCGCGTGCTCTCTAGCGGTTCGAATCACGGTTTTGGTATCGCTCAGAGAATCCACGTTCTTTCCAAGGAGGTTCTGAAAGTGGAGGAAGGCTCTCTTTATCCAGCCTTGCATCGCATGCATGAGAGGGGGTGGATTAAGTCGGAATGGGGAACGACTGAGAACAGTCGCCGAGCGAAGTATTATAAATTGACTCGATTAGGGAGAACACGACTGACCGCTGAAAAAAAATCATGGGAAACGTTGGCGACTGCTATCAGCGATGTGCTGAGCTGACGTCCTAGCATTTTGATTACGACATTCTTGGGAGATGGAGACGCTATATCGTATTAGGAGCTGGATACTTTCGATCTTCGGTCTTGGACGTAAAAACTCAGATCTAAGCGATGAAATCGAAAGTCATATAGCGTTGCAGGCTGATCTTAATATCGAAGCTGGGATGTCGCCCCAAGCCGCTCGTCGGGAAGCGCTGAAACGCTTTGGCAATATCGAATATTTCAAAGAGGAAAGTCGCGATGCTTGGAGGATCCGCGTCGTGATGGATCTGATACGGGATGTTCGCTATTCGGCTCGCTCGCTTTGGAAGAGCAAGGGGTTCAGCCTGGCGGTAGTGACGACGCTGGCCCTTTGTATTGGAGCGAACACGACGATTCTCTCTGCTTTGTACAGTCTTGTCCTGAAGCCGCTGCCCGTTGAAAATCCGGAACGTCTTGTCCAGCTTTTCAATGTGAGGAAGGACGGGACGACTGAAAGTTCTAGCGCGTCGAGTTGGACTCAGTATTTGGACCTCCGAGAACTTGACGATCTTTTCGAGGGATGCGCTCTGCGGCAAGATGTGACCCAAATAATGGGCGAGGCCGAGAGCGCAAGAAGGGTTGAAGGCCAAAAGGTGACGGTCGAGTTTTTCGATCTTATGGGAGCGAGACCTGTATTGGGCCGATTTTTCTCTCCTCACGAGGCGAAGCCGGAAGATCCGAGCAATCTACTGGTGCTGACCCAAAGCGTCTGGGAAAATGAATACAATTCCGATCCGAATGTGATAGGCATGAGGATTCCCATTCACGACTACAAGGACGGACGTTTGCCCTATACCGTTATTGGCGTCGCGCCGAAGAGCATGGAAGTCTTTAATTTCAACGCCAAGTATTTCGCTCCATTCAAAATCATGAGCTCTGAGGACACGGATGCTGGCAGGCGTTACGGTAGAGGAGCGGCTGTATCTGATTTATGGTTGCGACTAAAAGAGGAAGTTAGTCGTGACTTGGCTTTGGAGCGAATCAGAGCCATCGAACAGCGCTGGCTTGAGGAATTTTCCGATAAAAGATATGCCTGGCACAATGATCGCATCGCGATGTTCGACCAAGAGCATCCCCTCAGGAATTCCTTGCTTCTGCTGGAGGGCGGGTCGCTTCTTGTTCTCCTGGTAGGTTGTTTCAATATCATGACCCTCACGGTTAATCGAGTTAACCAGAAACGCCATGAACTGTCGATTCGTGGAGCTTTGGGAGCAGGGAAGTTTATAGTTTGGCGACTCTTGCTAATGGAATGCGCTTGCCTTGTTCTTGTTGCGACAGCGCTTGGCTCTATCTTGGCTTGGGGAGGGAATCGAATTATAAATAAATATTTAAGTATTTTAAATCCAACTACTATGCCAGTCGCATTTGATTGGGAGCTTTTTATTCCTGTCGTTATTGCGATGGTTGGCTTAGCAGTTTTGATGAGTATTCTTCCTTTCGAGATCCTTTGGAGAACCAAACTATTTCAGCGTGTAGATGGAGCCGCGCGTGTTGCCTCTGCGGGAGGACTCTCCAGAAAGCTTACGAACGGAATGGTTGTTGGGCAAATTGCCGTTGCATTCGCTATGCTGATTGGCTCGGCCCTCTTGTTTCGAAGTTTCCAGAAAGTTCTAGCTGTTGATCCTGGGTTCGAGGCTAGTCAAATCATTCAAGCGCGGCTTGATTGGGACACGATTCACTCCTTATACAAGAAGCGATCAGACAAGAGAAGTCTGAAACGGAGAATCTATATAGCGATGCAAGAAATTGCTGGGGTTGACGGTGTGAGTTTTGCTTCAAACGAATTGCTCAATCCTAAGTTAGGACACACCTTTTTCAAACGTGGCGACGAGGAAGAAAAGCCGCTTGCTGTGATGTGGCATAGTGTATCGACCGAGTTTCTCGCTACGATGGATATTTCACTTTTGGAGGGACGCCATTTCCAGCCGGGCGATAGCGAATACGCGATCATCGTGGATGAGCTATTTGCCCGCCGCTACTTCGGCGATGGCGATGTTCTTGGAGCCGAGATGTATTTTCGAAAGGGAGGACCTCATCCCGGAGAACCTTGGTATCGAGTTATTGGAGTCTGCTCCAGGGCCAATCTTCTTGGGCTTGAGCAGCGGGATGAATCGCCTATTCTGTATGGACATCAGGCTGTTGATGAAGGAGGATGGAGTTATACGGTTCTTTTGCGTACCTCTCGCTCCGCTGGGAATGTCATTCACGATATGCGAACGAAGCTTCGCGAGATAGAGCCCGGCTTGCCTCTTAGCTATGCAGGTCCTTTGGACGAGAAGCTTGATGAATTGCTGACTGGTCGAAAGGCAATCACCTACCTGCTTCTGTCCTTTTCGGGCCTAGCGTTGCTCTTGTCCATTATTGGAGTCTACGCTGTTCTATCCTACGACGTATCGCAGCGCAGGAAGGAAATTGGAATCCGCAGAGCGATTGGAGCTGGCCGATCCTGTGTATTGAAAATGATTCTACGTCAGGGGGCGAGCAAGACGGGAATCGGACTGGCTTTGGGTCTCCTGGCCTCGCTTTACTTTACTCGGTTTTTGGAGAATCAGCTCTTCGATGTGACCGCTGTGGATCCTTGGACTTACCTGGCCACATTGCTTATCTTTCTTCTAGTGGCTTTGGCGGCCAGTTATATACCCGCTCGACGAGCTGTTCGCGTAGATCCATTGGAGTCGCTACGATTGTAGTAGTTGCTTCCATTAGGAATAAATTAAGAACTCATTCTACAGTCTAATATATGTAGACTTTAATGAGTTTCGTGTAATCCATGGGGCGATACAATGGTCTATTTCTCTGAGGAGAAATTTTGCTATGAAACGCCCAAAGTTTATGAGGTTGATTTTGCCTCGGGTTCTTAATTATGTCATGCTTCTGATGGGGGCTTTTCTGGCTGGAAGCGGATTGGCTATGGTTTATAAACTGCCTCCTGGAAGCAGGGGTGGACGTGGTTTGACCATGCTGGGCATGGATCGTCATGAATGGGGCGATCTGCACTTCTACGTTGGTCTTTGCATGATCGTTCTCGTTGTGGTTCACCTTGCCCTGCACTGGGGCTGGCTGAAAAACGCCCTTCGCTCGATAAAGGGTGGTGTCGGCTGGATGGGACTTGCTCTGGGAGCAGCTATTTTCATTTTTCCACTGCTGCTCCCAGTCGTTGGGCGTGGTTGAAAACCCCCTACAGAGCTTCTAGAAAAGCGACGGCCTTCTTGTTTTTCAGGCGTTTAGCCAGATCGAGAGGCGTTTCCTTGTCTTTGTTTTTTCGGGTAGGCTTGGCGCCGTGTTCAAGAAGCAGGTCGAACATTTTCGGGCCAGCTCTATAGCGCACGGCTGCGTGCAGGCCTGTGTCTCTATCTCCACCCTTGAGATTGTTGGGATCGCATCCCTTCTTCAGGAACCATTCCGCTCCCTTGACGCTTCGCATGAAGATCGCTCCTCCGAGAGGGGTGTAGCCGCGATGGTGGTCCATACCGTGCGTGCCATTTAGATCGATTCCTTTTTCCGCGAGGAAATCGAGAGCATCGAAACAGCCACTGCAGGCAGCGTGATTCAATGTATCGTCATCCTGGTGACGTCCACCGTATTTCCACATGATTTCCAGAAAGTCAGGATTATTGTCGTAGATGGCGGAATCCATGCTGTCACTTGGATCGGCTCCGTTTTCAAGCAAGAGGATGGCTATTTCGTTCAATCGCTTCTTTAGCGTTTTATCCTCTTTGCCAAGTTTGGAGGACACGCAGTATTTTAGAGGCGTCCATCCACCATTGGATACATAGTTGAAAGACTCTTGGTCTATTGCTTTAGCTAGAGAAGGATCCTTTTTTAACAGACTGGCAACACGTGTCTTTTCTCCTAGGAGGGCGGCATGAAATATGTCGTGTGTCTTTGGGCTCTTGGCTTTTAGTTTTTCCAGGAATTGGATAGTTCCTCCGGCGGCGCAAAGGGCCAGAGCGGATATCTTGTTCCAAGATCCCCGAAGCATGGGATCGGCCCCAGCTTGGAGAAGCGCATCAACGACAGCTTCGTGTCCTGGCGTCTTAGGCATCGTAACCTTGTATTCAATCGTCCGATGCAACGGCCTATGGCGGTCGCTGTTCTTGGACTGAACATTGGGGTCGGCTCCGTTCTTGATGAGAGTGGAGACAATTTCGGGATGACCGTGAAAGGAGGCATCCATAATCGGCTTCCAGTCCAGAGCCAACGAAGGGTCTTTATTGAGAAGCGTATTAACTTTTTTAAGATCTCCCTCAGCACAGGCTTGGGAGAGCTCTTTGAGCGGCGGATTTTTTTTCATAAACTTCGATTCGTTTTCTGACCTGCGTCCGCAAGATAGGTCGAATTGAAGCTGTTTTTCTTTTCAGAGGTGAGGCAAGCGAGGTTCTCCTCTTTCCGCGGACCGGTAGCTTGCTTGAAAAGCTATGGGCAAGATGAGGCAAATGATAAGAATGGCAATGCCTTTCTGAGTTTTAGCAGATGGGAAAGGGAACGTCTTAGATTGTTCAATAAGTCATGTAGGAGCGGCTTTATGCCGCGATAGTCATTAAGAGTCCCTGTATGAGCAGGTTTTATCGCGGCATAAAACCGCTCCAACTTGCCAAGGCTTCCGTCTACACGCAAAGCTTCGCCGAGACAGATCGGCGTAGCAAGTAGACATGCCGCTACTGATCTGGGAAAGGTATCAAGTATCGGCGGGGACTAGCCGGTGGACGCTGCCGATGCGTGGGCTTCCACTGTTGAGAAGCACATAGATGTTGCCGTCGGGTCCACTGTGGACATCGCGAAGGCGTCCTTGGTTTTTCATTACAATTTCATTATGGACGACTTCGCCATCTTCGATGACAAGACGGTGGAGTTCTTGCGAAGCCATGCCGGTGACGAATAGATCGTTTTTCCAGTGTGGGAACTGGTCTCCTTCATAAAACTCGATGCCGCAGATGGCGATGGAAGGGTTCCAATAGTGTTTGGGCTGCAACATGCCTTCCTGATGAGTCTTATCCGTCTTTGGCGTACCGTTGTAATTCATACCGTAGGTAATCACTGGCCAGCCGTAGTTCTGGGCTTTCACGATGAGATTCACTTCGTCGCCACCCCGGGGACCATGTTCAACTTCCCAGATGTCACCAGTTTCTGGATGCATATCCAATCCTTGCGGGTTGCGATGACCAAAGCTCCAAACGCTTTTGTAGGCCCCGGTAGTCGCTACGAAAGGATTGTCTTCAGGAATGCGACCATCGTCGAAGATGCGATGAATCTTTCCGTTGGGTTGAGTCAAGTCCTGAACCCCAGGTTCGCGATTACGGTCGCCTATGCCAAAGAAGAGGTATCCATCTTTGAATACGAAGCGCGTTCCATAGTGGCCACCGCCGCTGGAGTGAAATTGGGGCGGCACATGGAAGATTTCCTGCTGATCCACCCACTTGCCGTCTTTGATGCGGCCCCGAACGACGCAAGTCATTCCAGCGGGTTTGTCTCTATCAATTGCTCCAACGTTTTCGCTGTATCCTAAATAGATCCAGCCGTTCTTCTCGTAATTGGGATGCCTTTGCACCTCGAGCAGGCCACCCTGGCCATGTTGCCAGACTTCGGGGATGCCTTCGATTTTGCTACGCTTGCCGTCTTTGAAATGCCAGAGGATTCCATCGCGTTGGGTTACTAGATGAGAACCGTCGGGAAGAAACTCGATGGCCCAAAGAATGCCTTCTCCCTTGCCCAATTCTTCCAGCTTGAAGGCGTGGTGTTCTGTCTTAAAAATTCCTCCCTCTGGTTTGAGTCGCTGCCAAATCGCTTCCTTGTCGGCCAATTGATTTTGCTCGCGAATGTAAATGACCAGCGAACGAATTTGCTCCTCCGTCAAAGCTCCTTTCCAAGGCACCATGCCCAACTCAGGCACACCATCCCGAATGACCTTGGCGATGTCGTGGTCAGTCGAGCCGTATTTCCAGATGTCGTCGATGAGCGAGCTTCCCTGGCCGCCCTCTAGTTTTTGGCCATGGCAGCTGGCGCAGTTTTTCTGGTAGAGCTCATCAACGGCTCCAGAGCCAATCCGGTTTTGGGCGAAGGCCGCAGTAGCGATGAAAGTTGCGATGGTAAGGATTAGGCTTCGGTAAGTCATAGTTCTTGGGAGTTCGGGATGTTTAAGGATTCCCTGTCTCAACGTTAGCTAAGACTATTTGTAATCTCATTTGATTGCTTACAGGCAAGAAGATTGAGGCTCTTTCTAATGAAATAAAGGGTATCGATTCGACCCT
>JANQKI010000183.1 GCA_028281165.1 Opitutaceae bacterium
ACCAGTAACTGGAGAGCCTTTCCTACTGCCAGGCTAGCGGCAAATCCGAGTAAGAGACCAACCCCAACATACCAACGACCAATCTTAAAGACTTCTCGGACGAGGGTAATCGCGCTGGCCCCAATCGCCGTTCGAATGCCGTACTCCTTCCAGCGTTCACGGGCATAGAAGGAGATAACGCAATATAGCCCAACCGAAGCTATTACCAGAGCGAGCAATCCGAAAGAGGTGAAAAGCTTTACAAAAATATAGAAAAGAGACCGTTCCTGATCTAGAAACTCTTGAACGGTTACAAAAACGCTGGGCACGGCCAATCCTGGAGCGAATTTCCTAATACCCTTACGTATTGGATCAATCCATACAAAAGGATCGGATCCTCCATTAGCAAGAATCGAAACTGTGCCGATAGACCATTGAGCAAGCGGAAGATAGACGCCACCTTTCGCATTCTCCAATTGAAGATTTGCCTGCAAGTTTTGCTTGCTCACAACGCCAACAATTTTGATCCACTCTCCCTTCAGGGGACCGCCCCGAAATTTGATGCGCTGACCAATTGGATTTTCAGTTGGAAACCACTGTCGGACCATCGATTGACCTAACAGACAAACTTTTTCCGTATATTTTGTATCCAAATCGCTGATCATTTTTCCCGAAAGAAGATTCAAGCCTAACAATTCAAAGGCATTTGGACTGAGAATATTAGGACCAGCGCGAGGCCTCATTTCCCCTTCAGTATAATCTACCCCCTCAATTTCGAAAGGAATCCGATTTTCAAACATCCCGTCTTTTACAGACGAATACACAATACTCTGTAGTCCAGGCTGAGATTCCATTTCCTGTTTGAGATTGGAAAGAAAAGCCACTTTCTCCTCGTCTGAAGAAAATCTATCGTCAAGATTTACCTTAGCCAGGAGAACCCTGTCACCATCGAAAGGAAGCTCGACACTTGCAATTCCTCGCAGCAAGTCCCTATTAAGAATCGAAGCGAGAAGCACAAAAGTGGATACAGCGATTTGACTCGCCACAAGCATGCGCGACAAACGTCCCATATAAATTCCCGAGGAGGTTCTCATCGAGTCTTTGAGCATTTCGAAATTAGTGGCTCGAGCGACTCTGATGGCCGGAAGAACACTGGAAAGAATTGTCGTTAGAATTATAGTACAGACAACGAATAAAAGCACATTCCGATCAATCGAGATTTTCAGCCAATAAGGAAGATCCTGTATCGTCACAGATAGGATAGCGGAATTTATATAGGAAATTGCGAAGTGAGCTAATGCGAGACCGATCATAGCTCCCAACAAGCAAATGATAAATCCGTCCATTACAACTTGGCCAACGATATTGAGTTTTGTTGCGCCCAATGAGTTACGCACGGTTAGCTCAAAGCTTCGCTTGGCCGATCTGCCCAGCATGATATTGAAAATATTCATGCAGGCTACCACAAGAACCAGCAAAGCCATTAACATCATAATCTGAAAGACAATCCACATATTGGTGCTATTAGTTTGCCACGCATACGGATCCACTCCCACGCTCTGAAGATTCTCATTCGATATTGGATACGTCTCAGCCAGACGCTTAGCCGTTGTATCCATAGCTATCTTCACTTCATTTTTAGAAACGCCCTTTTTCAGTTTTCCAAACGCATTTATTTTAGGCGTTTCCTCCCTTGGAAGGCTGATCGAATCAGACCAATCGCTTAAGACCCATAGTTTTTCAGCAGACGGAAAGGCAAAACCCTCCGGCATAACTCCAATTATTGTATGAATCTCTTCGTTTAGGCGTAATTGTTCTCCAACGACATTTGGATTTCTATTATATTGATCTTGCCAAACTGAATGGGACAAAACGGTCAGCTTTTTCCCCAGTTCGACACTGTCTTCTCGATTAAAAACTCGACCTAAAAGGGGGGACACATCCAGAATTCCAAAGAAGTCTTGAGAAACACGGGCAGCAAGATAGCGCTCGGCAAAAGAATCGCTACGGTCGACAACCAAAGTCGGGTTGAACAGCTGATAGGCCGACATGCTTACGAGCCCGTCTGTCTCCTTTTTGAAAGCTTCAAAATCGCGGATATTGATAGCCTCCACGCCCTTTCTTGAGCCTTCGACATCTCTCCATTCCATATAGACGAGTCGATCGGAATCGGGAAGTTCAAGATCAGGCCAAATAAGAGTATTTACAAAACTGAAGAGGGTTAGAGCGATACCAGTGCCAAACGCCAAGACCATAATGGCCATTACACTAGTGCCAAAGTGTTTGCGCAATAAAATCAGCCCAAATTGAATACTTCTAAAGAGATCCAAAAAGACACGCGTACCCAGAGAGTCCCTACTCTCTTCCTTATAGCGCTCTACATTGCCAAACTTTTGTAGAGCCGCTTTCCTTGCCTCCTTAGGAAGCATTCCTTGGGCAGCGAAATCGGCCGCCATTAGGTCGATATGTTGCTCTATTTCCGTATTCAATTCCCCTGCAATAGAATTCCGGCGGAATAGCGCCCGAAAGAAATTTCCAACTTCCTTTAAAGGTCGAATGCTCATTTTGCCCCCTGTCCTTAATATCCAAAGTTTCGTTACGCTTTCTTCAGAACCAGATTTACTGCAGACGAGACTTGCTCCCAATGATCCAGTTCTTCTTTGAGCTGCCTTTTCCCGTCCTTAGTCAGAGAATAGGTTTTTACCGGCTTCTTTGAATCACCCATAGCCCATTCCGATTCGATAAAAGCCTTCTTTTCCAGTCTATACAAAGCCGGATAAAGCGAGCCTTGTTGCACGCTCAGCGCATCCTCGCTTATCTGCTCAATGCGACGAGCGATTCCATACCCATGTTTCGGGCCAGTAGATATAACCCGTAGAATCAACAGATCCAACGTCCCAAGCAACACGTCCTTTTTTCCTTCCCTAGTCATTTTAGTAAGTTGTCTACATATCTAGATATCTTACTAAATTAAGTGTCAATACCTTATTTCAGTTTTAAGAAAATCCCTCTTGAGCGCGAAGAGTAGCACATCATAGTGCTGCCGTGACTCTTATTGAAGCTATCGCTGTCGTTTCCGGCATCGCCTGCGTTTGGCTGATCGTGAAAGAAAGCATCTGGTGCTGGCCTACGGGACTGGTACAGGTCTCGCTTTACGTCTATATTTTCCACCAAGCCAAACTGTATTCGGATTTTGGATTGCACATATTTTATGTAGGCATGCAGTTCTACGGCTGGTACCATTGGTTGCACGGCGGACAGAATAATGACAAGGCGCCAATATCTCGTCTTCCAGTCACAGGGATCGTTGGCTGGGCGGCTTTAGGCTTGTTAGGAGCAGCCGGCTGGGGCTGGATCATGGAACGCTACACCGACGCTTCAGTGCCCTACCCCGATGCCTTTACGACCGTGACCAGCCTCATAGCCCAATGGCTGCTGGCTCGAAAAAAGCTGGAAAACTGGTATTTCTGGATCGCAGTCGATATTGTAGCCATAGGGATCTATGCTTACAAAAAACTCTATCTGACCTCAGGCCTTTATGCGATCTTTCTCGTGCTTTGCATCATTGGTGTGAGAGCGTGGAATAGGACCTATAAGTCCTATGGGACGTAGCGTGCTAGAGAAAGAATGAGCGCTAAAGATCAGACAGCTAAAGCTACTCTAATGACCACTCAATCAATCCAAAAAACCCTCTTTATGGGAGCGCCTTCCACAGGCAAGACCACACTCTGCAAAGCGCTGGCTGAGAAATTCGAAACTAAATGGATGCCTGAATACGGCAGAGAGTATTGGGAAAAGCATCACACGAACCGAAGGCTAACTCCAGAGCAGCTGGTTGACATTGCGGAAGGCCATGTTGAAAGAGAAAACGAGCTTCTCAAAGAAGCGAATCGCTTCCTTTTTGTGGATACAAATGCCATTACAACCTACATCTTCGCCCTTTACTATCATCAATCAGCCCACCCCCGTCTGGAGGAACTAGCAAAGCTGGCTGAGACACGCTACGATCGAGTGTTCCTTTGCAACACCGATATCCCCTACAATGACACGTGGTGCCGGTCGGGAGAAGCCAACCGCGAAGACATGCAACGATGGACGGTCGAACAGTTGACTCAGCGAAAGATACCCTATGTAGAACTCCCAGCAAATCACGAGGAACGAATAAAGCTCTTAGAAGGTCATCTGCACAGTTAAAAACCAGAAAAGCTTGAGCGGAAGTATTAGTTTCAGACTGAAATGGGTAAAGCGTATCCCGGATTTCTTTTGATTGTAGCCATAGCGCTGATAGTCGCATCGGTTGCCCAATCTCAAACGAGACAGATTCTATTCGTTAGAGGCGGGTCAGGGACGGTTGGTTTCCTCGAGGGGTTCGGCGATGACCAAGCTGCGAGTATCACGGATTTCTCTACAGCGAACGGCAACCATGGATGGGGCACTCTAGCCACTGTACTGGAAAGTGAAGGATTCGCGCTGAGTGAAATTCAAGAAGGACCAAGCTCGAATAACACGCCCATAGCTTTTGATCAAATGGATCTTACCCAATACGATGTAATCGTCTTGGGATCAAATAACGCGGGTTACACGATGGACCAAATTGATGCCATTGAAAGCTATGTAAGGACCGGAGGCGGACTCCTCGTCATCAGCGATGCCAACTTTGGCTTGAGCTGGCAGGACGCTTCCAATAGCGACCAGCAATTCCTCGACCGATTCGGTCTGATCATCAATCAGGATCACGGCACATATCAGGTTCGCCGTAATAACGGCGACTATCTCGTCCCTAGTCATCCAATACTTGATAACGTAAATAGCTTTAAAGGAGAAGGCGTCACCCCGATCACACTGGCAGAAACTCTTCCACCCGGCATCGCAACCCAAGTCATCGCCCGCGTACCGCCGAATCAGGATTTCAGACTGAATCCCGGCAACGCCCAGGGCGGCCTCGTGGACCCGACCCTCAACGATGGAACTCTTGTCATCGCAACAGCTGGAAATGGACGAGTGGCCTGTCATTTCGATCGCAATACGTTTTTCAATCAAAACGGAGCGGGTACAGACATCAACGAATTCGACAATGAACAGTATGCTCGCAACCTCTTCAACTGGCTAGCGGAAGATGCAGCCATGGATCCGCGTCCTCGAAATGTCATGACAACGATAGCGTCAAATGGAGCCAGACTGAAACTGTCTTTCGAAATACCGCAAAGTCCTCCAGTAGATTCGGTTTACGAAATCCTATCGAGTGACAGCCTCCTCGTCTTAGGTCCTATCATCGCCCAAAAAATCGGTAGCGGCGAGTGGATCTCTAATGCCGAGATCGACATCATTAATTTGCCAGACAACTATAACCGTATCGAGATCGAAGACACCGACCAGCTCATGAGTAGCGGCATGCGTTTCCTTTGGCTCCGCGTACGCTCCAGCGAATAAAAATCTCCTACCCCGAGAAGGGTAACACAGAGGTAA
>JANQKI010000187.1 GCA_028281165.1 Opitutaceae bacterium
TTCTGAATGAGACGGAGCGCCGCGGAGGATCATCATATCGCCAGGCAACTTGAAAGTTTCCCAAGCCTCCCGCAAGCGCGGAATCCGAGAATGAAACCCTTAATTGAGGTTGCTAAACCAAATCCAATTCGAAAACTCGCAGTTTCAAAACATAGCTTTTCGACACATTAATCGAATGGCGAAATCAGCCCGTCAATAGAATGAAGATAGCCAGAATTAAATCTGTATCAGGAGAAATTGAATACATAGAGCCTCTGTCAGATAGACGAGGAAATCTTCTATCTGGCGATCTGGAAATAGGGTTTACGAGACAGAATCAGGAGATCGAATACGAGGAGCTTTTAGCCCCGATAGTTCCAACCTGCATGCTCTGCATCGGACTGAACTACAAGGAACACGCTGCCGAAACGGGCAAGAAGCCTCCAGAGCGGCCCATGCTTTTCATAAAATCGCCTAACGTCTTGCTGGATCCCTTCAAGCCGATAGAACTTCCTAGACATCTTGAGTCACAAGAAGTCGACTACGAAGGTGAATTGGCTGTTGTGATAGGGAAGGCTGCCAAAAATGTGGCTGAAGAAGAGGCGCTAGATTATGTTTTTGGATACACCATCGCCAACGACGTCAGCGCTCGCGACTGGCAATGGGAGCTTGGCAACGGACAATATTGCCAAGGCAAGAGTTTCGACACTTTTGCTCCGTTGGGTCCTTGGATCGTCACAACTGACGACATCGCAAACCCGAATGACTTGAAAATCGAAACACGAGTAAATGATCAAATCCGGCAATCCAGTTCGACGAGCGACATGATCTTCTCAGTCGCTAGACTCATCTCTTTTCTAAGCGGCAGCAAGACGCTTCTTCCAGGGACTGTCATTTTAACAGGAACGCCTCCTGGCGTAGGCGGCGGGATGAACCCTCCAGCGTATCTAAATTCTGGCGACAAAGTTGAGATTGAAATCGAGAAGATTGGCAGACTAGAGAATCCGGTTGTGGAAGAGGTAACACCAGGAGATTGAAAAACGACGACTAACAGTTGCCGCTAGAAAAGAAGAAAGGGGCCACGAGAGCCCCTTTCAATGTCCGAATGTGCCTTTACAGATGAAAGTCCTAAACAGCTATTTCGTTGTAGTGAGCTATCTCGTCCTTAACCGTTTCATAGACCGCCAATAGAGTCTTGTTTTGGAACGAAAGCTGATACATAGCCTTGCTGGGCGAAAGAATGCCACGGTATTCCTCGAGGAGCGTGCGCGCGACATAGCGAGAAGCCGTTAGGGCGTTCGCCTTTTCAAAGTTTTCTCGGCACCTCATTGGCTCGAACTGCCATTCGATTGGCTCTACCACTCGCTCCGAGAAGTTCCACTTGCGAAGAGCCACAGCGGCCACTTGGGCCTGATCCATGCCGATCACGCTTCTCTCTAGCATTGAAAGTCGACGGAATGGCGTTTCAGCAAAATTCAAAGAGGCCGCCGAGTTGCGAAATTTAATCAGATACTGATTGATGAGGGCTTCGCCCATTCCGTGCATCAAACCGATGGTGTAGTTGATGCCACCGACATCGTTGTGATCAGCGGCAATCTCATCCATAGCAATAGCAGCAGCCACTGACTTCATATAGAACTCGTCAGCAGAAAGTCCATACATGTCTAGTGGCATAGTAGCCAGTCTCTGAAACGCCTTGGCGCTGACGAAACGATTCAGCTTGGAATAGCCGATGATTGATATCGCATCGTTCAGAGAGGCCGCCTTTTCGCGGCTACCGAAATAAGCGGAATTCGAATACCGAATCACATCGGCAGCGATGACAGGGTCCTGCTGAATAACGCTTTCCACCTTGTCAGAGCAGACTTCGGCTTCGCTGCTGAGCATGGCCTGAAGCTCGCTTAGAAGAGCCGAGGGAGCGGGGATTTCCTCGAGGAGCTCGTAGATATCGTCCGAGCTCATTTTCTCAAATTCTAGGACTTCCATGGCGAGAACTAGTCGTGCTGCAGAGATAGGAATCCCCCCGCTAGACGGTTAGATTGGTTTGTGTTTGAAATCGCAGGTTTCATAACTGACTCGATATATAATTGTATTTATAATATGATTACGCTCTAGTGACGAAGATCCGCCCGGGGCCAGTTCCCATTCCTGGCATGATCTCGCTAGGCTGAATAGGCTGCGTGGCCAGCATAACACCTTTACCCTTTATCATAGGGTCGGGTTTGTCAGCCGCCGCAGCCTTGGCCTTTGCGATTGCACCCAAATTCACTCGTCGAGGAGACGGCTGCAAAACTGGGCTTACTTGTCCTTCTGAGCTCATGTCTGATTTCCGTATCGCGTTCCTTTTCGTTGGGACGGAACTATAACATTTGTCGTATCGGAAGAAAATAGAGCATGACGTTCGTTTTGAGGAAGGAACCTACTTAAAAATGTTCCCATTTGAACCACAGCGCCTAATCTACTTGGGTAACCAAGTCTAAGCGCCTGCGTGAAATTGTAGTTTTTAGCGAACACGGCTTTGGGGTAAGCCTAACGCGAACCCTAATACTAATAGCAAGTATGAGTAGTTGAAATGGGTTCTACTTCGCTAAACGAACTCTGGATCTTCGATCTGCTTCTTCATCTTCCATCGAAAAGCCTAATTTATTGAGAAGATAGAAGATGGAGATGCAGATCGAAAAGGAAGGATGGCTAGCCTGTCATAGCAGCCAGTAGCAGACTATTTCGCCCGAAAGGTGTGCGGGATAGGTTTTGGGATAGCTTCTAGAATGGTTTTCCCTTTTGCTCGGCACCATGGCATTCATTCAATGCGAATTCTTCTCGGAGACGCTAGCCCAAGTCTGTTCATTGCATGCGATTTTGCCCCAAGCAAACCGAACGAGCTGCAAAGATTTCGAAGCAAAGGCTGAAGCGGGATTCCCTGTGTTGTACTTGTTTCATGGACTGCATGACAACCAGTCTGCCTGGACTAGCAAAAGCTCGATCGAACGCTACGCTACGAATCGAGGACTAGCCGTGGTAATGCCAGCAGTACATCGCAGCTTTTATTCGAACATGAAGCACGGCTACAATTACTGGACGTTTGTTTCTCAAGAAGTACCGACCATTGCAAAAAGCATTCTACCGCTAAGTAACGAGCGAGCCAATACGTTTGTAGCAGGCCTATCTATGGGAGGATATGGGGCTTTTAAAATGGCGTTAAAGAAACCGGAAAACTTCGCCGCCGCTGCAAGTCTTTCAGGAGCCTTGGATTTACAAGAAGCCGAACAGCTTAAGGAAGAATACTTGCCTGAGTGGCATGACATCTTCGGCAGTCCCGAAGAATTCGAGGGGAGCGAAAACGATCTGATGTCTGCCCTGGACTCGTTTGCCGCGCTCGAGACGGAGAAACCCAAGCTGTACCAATGCTGCGGGACGGAGGACTATCTTTACCAGAGTAACATCAGCTTCCTCAATCGAGCTAGAGAGCTGAGGGTTGAGATCGATTACGAGGAAGGCCCAGGCGATCACGAATGGGGCTATTGGGATAAGCAAATCCAACGCGTTCTGGATTGGCTGCCTTTAGAAACTAGCGACTGATCGTTATCATCTGCCTTCGGGGAGAAGAAAGTTGGTCCATTCGGCGATTGAACGTAAAGACTGTCCATATTTCACCGATGGAAATGGATGGTCATGCGACGCGACTTACCCCTAGACAAAAAGTCGATCCACCCCCTGATGGGCGTGGACCAAATTGTCGTGTTCGATTTGGAAACAACAGGCCTACGATCAGCAGAAGATGAGATCACTCAGATCGCAGCTGTTCGGATTGGCGGTTGGAATATGGAAATTGTGGATACGTTTGAAACCTATGTAAACCCAGGAAAACCCATTCCAAACCGCGTTCGAAAGCTCACTGGCATCTCAGATGATGACGTAAAAGATGCGCCCACCCCATCTGAGGCTCTACAAGCTTTCAGCAAGTTCGCCCAAGGAGCGGTGCTTTTCGGACACGACATCTATCGCTTCGATTTCAATTTCATAAAGAAGCACGTTAGCCCGCAAAATGAAGAAACCGAAGAGTATCGCTTCTTGGATACGATGGATATTTTCACCCTTATGTGGCCTGACTTCTCACGTTTGCACCACGGGTTGGACGAAATAGCGGATCGTCTCGGCACGGGCATAAATAGATTAAAGCGACACAGGGCCGACGGTGACGCTATGTTGCTAGCCCGCATCTTCCACAGGATCCAAACTAGCCCGAGACTGGAGGGTATTGCGTATAATGTGCCCATTCATACAGGCAGACTGCCCAAAGCTCCTGCCGATGTGGAATTGAATTAGATCTCGAGACAGAAGTAGTTTATTGAAAAGGCTGAACTAATTCTGCAAATTCGACAGAAAATTGCGAATTGACCATAGATGGGCGGCTCGGTTTTTGTTCAACGACTATTGCATGAACAAGAGCTTAACGACCAATCTGCTGGCTGCAGCGATATGCGTTATCGGTCTTACGTTGCCGGAAACTCCTCTAAAGAGCTACGCGCTTCACGCCGGCCTATTCGCTCTATCGGGAGCCGTGACAAACTGGATCGCGGTTCAGATGTTGTTTGAAAAAATCCCTGGCCTCTACGGCTCTGGCGTCATTGTCGATAGATTCGAGCAGTTTAAGAGCGGGATTCAAACTCTGGTTCTGGAGAACTTCTTTACCGAAGATAACTTCAAGATGTTCACGGACGCAGCATTGCACGAAGGCATTAAGCCAGAGAGCATCCATGAAATGATCGACTTGGACTCGGTCTTTAACGGATTTCTGGGAGCGATAGAGGCATCGAAGTTTGGCAGCATGCTATCGTTTGTCGGCGGCCTAAAAGCGTTGGAACCCTTGAGGGGTCCATTCAAGATCGAGTTCGAAAAGAAGATCGACGAAGTGATTGAAAATCTCGATCTGACTAAAGGCGAAATGAGTTTTGATTCGTTTCGCCCAACCGTCGAAAAGCTCGTCCAAGGCAAATTGGACCAACTCAATCCGCAGGAAGTGAAGCTGATCATTGAGCGTATGATCCGCGAACACCTAGGCTGGCTCGTCGTGTGGGGAGGCGTTTTCGGAGGGTTGATTGGGATATTAAGCGTCTTTATTCTTAATTGACCCCACAGGCAACAAGACCGCTATGAGTTCCGGTAAGAACGGAGCTATGAGTAGTTGACTCTACAATACAAAATGAGCTCAGCTGGCAGCGAAATTTTCATTTAGCGACTTATTAGCAAGGAACTTGGAAATAACCTAACCTCAGTCCCGATAGTCGTTTAAGCAGATAGAAAAGACTGTTTAAAATACCGATGCGCGAGTAACCAGACTCTATCTTTCGATAATGTTTCCCATGTTGCCACAAGGTAGTAGCACGCGCCCTAAACGGCGCAAAGTAGAGAATTCTATCCATTGAATCGGAACGCTCAATCCGAGCTGTTCAGAAGAGGTTCTATTAGACCGAGTTTTGATACGCGTTTGCGTGAACCGCATTCGCAGCAACGGAACAGGTCTAAATGCGTCTCGGAATCTCCCACGTCATTATCGTATTTTTTTGTCTATCCATATGTTCGGTAGCGTCAGCTTCGAATAATAAATTTGGATACGACATGCTCTTAGAGCATTATGGAGACGCCCTACCGCAAAACGGCAATCTAACCGTCGCTATGGTCGAGGCAATGAGGCATGGACTGTGGGCTCCAAACCAAGCGGATAGCAATCTGCATGGGACAACCATCAACTACGGCCTATTTGAAACGAAAGGCAACTCGACACATGCGACAGAAGTAGCGAAACGATTCTTTGGCCTGGAAAGCCCTCTAGCTGGAATCTCTGAAGCCATTGTCTTTGAAGCAAATGCTTGGCTGTTTCTAGTGGTCGAAAACGGAGCGAAAGCTCCATTGGATCTTAAAATAGATCTAATAAATCATAGTTGGATTTCAAATACAGAATTCAATTCAACCAACATCACTAAAAGAATCGACTACATGATAGACGCTTTGGATGTCTTTCAGGTAGTGGGAATCGATAATGCAAGCGGTTTCCCAACACTATTGGCGAACAGCTTTAACGCTCTCGTGGTGGGAATCTCTTCAGGCAATCATAGTGAAGGTGGAACGATCATCGAGGAAATCGGCCGACTGAAACCTGATATCGTCGCTGATGAAACTTACACGAGCTACGCAACGCCTAATGTCAGCTCGATCACCGGACTCCTTATGAGTAAAGCGAAGGAAGAACCTGGACTAAGCAACGCTCTGAAGACTGAAGCGATGAAGGCGATTTTGATGGCTGGAGCAAGGAAGACGGAATTTGCCAATTGGGAGCACAGTCCTAACCAGCCACTCGATTCGAAGTACGGAGCAGGTGAAGTCGATATCTATCGGAGCTTCGATATTCTAGTCAGTGGCGAATCGAAACCCAATAGCCCCAACAATGCTCAGGAGAAAGGATGGGATTTCAATCAAACTGAATCGCAAAATCCAATCTACTTTTTTCAAGTTCCCGAAGGAAAGAAAGGGAATCTTTCAGCCATTCTCACATGGCATAGAAAGATCGCTACTGTAGGTGAAGATTGGACACAAGTAAATGGACAGCTTGCTAATCTGGATTTAAGACTCTGGCGTTCTGAAATGGAGGGAGAGGGACTGGACCTCATTTACGAAAGCAAGAGCGACATAGACAACGTCGAGCATATCTATGAGGAGAGTCTTCCATCTGGCCTCTATTATCTGGAAGTCGAAACCAATCACGAGCAAGTCGAATACGGAATAGCCTGGAGAACGGATTTGGAAAATACGCCTTTGCCTGATATCGAAATTCGCCCTGCATCAGGTATCAGCAAAATAAATACGCGGCAAATAATTCGTATCACTCCAGAATTCAGCAATGCAATCGTCGTGGGGTTGAGTGGAGTCGCAGATGGCAGCTCGATAATGGTTGGAGAGAAACGAATCTTTCGAAGTCAAATTTACCCAAACGACTACCAAGGCCTGAAAACGCAACTACTGATTGACGGACAAATCATCGAAACGACGCAAAACGCTCAGGCAAGATACGAATGGCAAGCGACTGAGCCAGGGAGCTACGAAGCCCAAGTTTTAGTAACCAACGGAATCGGCGCAGTTTTTGAGTCGAAACAAATCCTTTTCGAGGTAGTCAGAATCGACCCACGATAGAAACAGCTTGAGGAAAGCGAGAATAACTTACCGATATTGACAGTACCCATGGCGTCCAGAGCTCCTCGTCTTTCAGCAAGATTCCCAAGTTTGTCCCAATTGGCAGGTCTTCACCCTAATACGGCTAAAGCAAAGCGCTTCAGATCCGAATATAGCTCCATAAGGGAAACTTGCGCCCTTAGCCCTTTTTCCTCGCATTAATAGAACTTGATGTAAGATCTTTCGTTAAATACCGTCAGCTTTTCCACTACAACTTTTCGCAACCATGGCCACTAGAATCTACATCGTCGACGATCACCCGCTGGTGAGGCAAGGCTTGGCTCAAATCATCGAAAAAGAGGAAGACATGGAAGTCTGCGGCGAGGCGGAAAATTCGCCAGGCGCCATGAAGGGAGTCGGCGAAACAAATCCAGACGTCATCATAGTGGACATCTCTCTCCAGGGGAACAACGGCCTGGAGCTGATCAAGAACATCAAAGCGGTGTATGAAAATATACCGATCCTAGTATTTTCAATGCATGACGAGACCATCTACGCTCAAAGAGCTTTAAGGGCTGGAGCGAAGGCCTACGTCATGAAAAAAGAGCCTTCGACCAAAATTGTAGATGCCATCCACCGCATTACCAAAGGCGAAATTTTTGTGAGCCCCTCTGTTGCTGACCAGGTGCTACATCAAATCGTAAATGGGCCGAACAACGTTTCGACCTCGCCAATCGACCGACTGACCGACCGAGAACTGGAAGTCGTCCAGCTCATTGGCAGAGGCCTGTCTACGCGAGAAATCGCTGAAAGCTTGAATCTGAGCGTCAAGACGATCGAATCGCACCGAGCCCATGTGAAAGAGAAGCTTAATCTGAGAAACGCTACTGAGCTGGTTCAATTTTCAGTGCAGTGGGTTGATCAGCAAGTAATGTAAGCCATTCTCTTTAAAGAGCTAAGAAAGTAACCATCGAAATTAGCTCCTATCGTTTCAGTCCGATTTGACTGAGACGAAATGGTCCTGAATCGCCCTAGACTTTAAACTCCCCCTAGGTAAAGCTTTGCAAGAGTCGTCAGGGCGAAAAGACGACCCCCCGTAGTCGTTGATCTTCAAAAAATTGCGAGACTCACCCAGGATGATCAGCAGCAGGGCCCCGATTGTAAGAAATTAGTTAATTTATTACTATTCACACTCAAACCCTCGAGCGTGGATAGAAAAAATAACAGGAAAAAAAGCATTCTGATGGTGGACGATCAGCCGGTTTGCGGCTACGGACTTCAACGAATGCTGTCGGATAGCTCCGAATTCAGCATCGAATCGCACGTCCGAACGATCGATGAAGCTCT
>JANQKI010000234.1 GCA_028281165.1 Opitutaceae bacterium
TGAGCTGCATCGAGAGGCTCGGGGTATTGCCTGGCTGGAGCATGCATTTAGAGATCTTAAGTACTCTGCCCGGCTTCTTTGGAAGAGCAAGGGCTTCAGTTGCTCAGTGATTGTTACGCTGGCTCTTTGTATTGGATTAAACGCCGCTATCATGTCGGCACTCTATGATCTAGTCCTGAAACCGCTTCCCTTCACTGATTCCGAGAGGCTGTTTCAAGTAAGAAATGTGGACGAAAACGGAGCAGCCAAGAGTAATTCCGCTTGGTCGCAGTACATTGATTTCAAAAAGAATGCTGATCTCTTTGAGGGCTTTGGCTTTCTTCTAACCACGCACAAGCCTATCCAGACTGTTGAAGGAGCCTTTCGCGTTAGGGGGCAAAGCGTTAGCGCTGATTTGTTCACATTGCTGGGCATCAGGCCATTGCTGGGAAGCCTTTTCTCTTCCGATGCGAATCTGCCTGGAAAGCATCAGGTTGCTGTGTTGCCTCATTCCGTATGGGTAAACGAATACAATTCGGATCCGAATATAGTTGGAAAGCAGATACAATTCAGTGGTGAGACCCCCTATCGAATAATCGGCGTTGCTCCACGCAGCGTGGAAGTATTCGACTCGACTTCGAGATTCATCATTCCATTCCCGGCCACCGAGGAGCGGTTCGAAGTACAAGATCGCTATATGTGGCCCTTAGATTTATGGACTCGCCTGAAGAAGGGAACGAGCCATCAGGCCGGATTGGCCCAATTAAAAGCGCTCGAACGCCGTTGGCTTGAGGAAGTCGCCAATGCCGAGAGAAGAGGTCGATACTCCTCTAAAATCGACCAGATAGAACTCGCGCGATTCAATCCCTTGAAGTCGAAATTAGCGCTTCTTCAAGCCGGCTCCTTACTGGCTCTATTAGTCGGCTGTGTGAATGTATTGAGCCTTATTTTGAGTAGAGTCAGCCAAAAGCGTCATGAACTCTCTGTTCGCCATGGTCTAGGGGCAGGCAAAATCGCTGTCGCTCGCCTCATGTTGATCGAGAGTTTGTTGCTGATGACCGTCGCGTCTGTTGCAGGCGGAATTCTAGCGATTGGATGCTTACATGTAATTAATGGATACATTTTATCGATCTACTCCTCCCTGTCTCCAGTCTCTTTGAGTATTGAGACTCTTGTTTCCAATTTTCTCATTACTGGCGTACTAGCTCTGATTATGGGACTTTTGCCAGTGACATTGCTCTGGAGAATAGGATTGCTAGACAAGATCGATGATAGCGCTCGTACCGCTTCAATGAATACGAGCATGAAATTATTGGGAAACAGCCTGGTGGTTGGACAAGTAGCGATCGCTTTCATTTTGCTCGTTGGAGCTGGATTGCTTGCTCGCAGTTTCTACGAAGTAATGTTGGTCGATCCAGGATTCGAGGCGGATCGCGTCGTTAAGGGGCGAATTTCACTGCGTGGCATCTATTCGAAGGAGCAGCGGGCGAGTGCGAGGCAACGTATATTGGCCGCGATGGAAGAGATCCCTGGCGTAGAGAGTGTAGCTTGGACCATCTTCGAATCTTTCAAGAGAGATCATAAATCGCACGATTTTTATCTGCGTGGGGCAACTTATAATTCTGAAGGTAGAGAGATTTATCCTCTTCAAGTCGTTTCGCCTGGATATTTCGAAACCATGGGCATTCCTATTCTGGAGGGTCGCTCTTTCGATTCGGAGAATAGTGGCGATTTTATCGTTGATCGGACCTTTGCCGAACGCCATTTCCCAGGAGGCAGCGCGCTAGGGGCGGAGCTCTTCTACCAGCCTCAGGGGCCTGGTAACGGAAAGCCGTGGCCTAGGATCATAGGCGTTGTCGATCGCGCTAACCTTCAGGGACTCGAGGCCAGAGATGGCCAAGCTGTCATCTACGGGTTGGCCGGTGAAAGTGATCAAGTAGCCGGATTCTCGATACTTCTGCGATCTGGAAGACCTACGGGAAGCCTTATTCAAGACATGCGAGTCAAGCTCAGAGAAGTGGAGCCTGGTCTTCCTCTGCATAACCTTGGTTCATTGCGAGAAACCCTCGACCGTCAGCTTCTTGATAGACGAGGAATAACCCTTCTCTTGAGTTGCTTCGCTGGCTTAGCCTTAACGCTGTCGGCTGTAGGTGTGTACAGCTTGCTATCCTATAATGTGCAGCAGCGAAGGCGAGAGATCGGGATTCGACGTTCATTGGGAGCCTCTCGTAATAGTGTATTGAGAATGATTGTACACCATGGCTTTCTTAAAGCGGTGATCGGTCTTGCATTGGGCTTGCCAGCCTCTTTCTATCTAACCCGATTTCTTAAAGACCGGCTCTTTGACGTGACTTCTTTAGATCCCTTGACCTTCCTTTTGGCTGTAATGTTTCTGCTATCAGTTGCCCTGATTGCCAGCTATCTTCCTGCTCGGAGGGCCGTAAAATTCGATCCTCTAGAGTCTCTTCGAGCTGAATGAGATTTTAGGAACAGGGCCGTTGTTCGACATACTCAGTACAGCTGCACACCTTTCCAATAAGTAGATAGCGAAAACGTCTCTTAGGTGACTTAAACTAAGACGAAGACTTATTGCGCTTACTTGCCCTGTTATCGCTTGGAAATGGCTTTTGTAGC
>JANQKI010000236.1 GCA_028281165.1 Opitutaceae bacterium
CATGACCTCCGATCAAATACGCCAATCCTTTCTGGATTTCTTCGCTTCTAAGCAGCACACAATAGTGCCTTCGGCTTCGCTACTGCCAGACGCGCCGAACCTGCTGTTCACCAATGCGGGCATGAATCAGTTCGTCCCCTATTTCCTGGGCGAACGCGAAGCGCCGTATTCACGAGCTACTGACACGCAAAAGTGCATCCGAGCGGGAGGCAAGCATAACGATCTGGAAGATGTTGGCCTAGACACTTACCACCACACCTTCTTCGAGATGCTGGGCAACTGGTCGTTTGCCGACTACTTCAAAAAGGAATCCCTCGAATGGTCGTGGGAATTGCTCACCAAAGTCTGGAAGCTGCCAAAGGAACGCCTCTACGCTACCGTCTATCAGCCTGGCGAAGGGGATCCTGCGGAATTCGATCAGGAAGCCTTCGACATCTGGACTGCGATTTTCGAAAAAGACGGATTGGATCCAGATATCCATCTTATAAAATCCAACGAATGCTTCTGGGCTATGGGCAATACAGGTCCTTGTGGTCCTTGCTCGGAAATCCATATCGATCTCACCGAAAAGGGAGACACTAAGGGATCGCTGGTAGACGGCGACTCGCCCTTCTGTATGGAGCTTTGGAACAATGTCTTCATTCAAATGAACGCCAAACCCGACGGTACCTTCGAACCGCTGAAGAACAAATATGTGGATACAGGCATGGGCTTCGAGCGAGTCGCTGGCATTTTCGCCACCACAAAGAATTTCACTGAATACGGAAAAGTTCCCAGCAACTATAACAGCGACGTTTTTACTGATCTTTTCGCTAAGCTGACCGAACTGTGCGGACATCAATATCAGTATACTCTGCCAGAAAATTTGGATACGGCGAGCGAATTGGAAATGAAGGATGTCGCTTTCCGCGTGATTGCCGATCACATTCGCTGCCTCTGCTGCTCTATCGCGGACGGCATTCTGCCTGGAAACGAAGGTCGCAATTACGTTCTCCGCCGCATCCTGCGCAGAGCGATCATGTACGGACGGAAGCTTGGACTGGAAACTGGATTTTTCGCAGAACTCTCTATAAATGTAGTCGAAAAACTAAGACATGTCTTTCCTGAATTAAAGCAACAAGCTGAAGTCATTCAGAAAGTAATCAAATCTGAAGAAGACAGCTTTGGCCGAACCTTGGATCGCGGCATTCAGCTTTTTGATAAAGTAGCTTCTCAAAACGATCATATCTCCGGAACCAGCGCCTTTACTCTCTACGACACGTACGGCTTTCCAATTGATCTCACCCAGCTTTTAGCCAAGCAAAAGGGGCTGGAAGTGGACATTGCCGAATTCGAAGCCGAGATGGAAAAACAGCGCGATCGAGCTCGGGCCTCGCAAAAGAAAAGCGATATTCTAGTGAAGGATTCAGACGCTTCTGTTGAGGCGACTCGATTCATTGGATTCGACACCCTGGCTGACGAGGCGGAACTGATCGATGTCGTTCCGGGAGAGGGCGACTCATCGTATCTGGTTTTCGAACACACTCCCTTTTATGCGGAGATGGGCGGCCAAGTCGGTGACACCGGAGCTATCGAATTCGAGGACCGTCATTTCGATGTGCTCGACACGGTCAAAGACGGAAATGGACGCTATCTGCATAAAGTTGCCAGTGGTGAGCCAGGTCGAACCATCGGAGATACTAATCAGATTCTCGGACATCATTCGAACCTGATCGTTGATCATGATCGTCGCCGCTCCATCGAGCGCCATCACTCGGCTACTCATGTATTGCACTGGGCATTACGAAAAGTATTGGGAACGCACGTGCGCCAAGCAGGCTCTTACGTTGACGATCAACGTCTGCGTTTCGACTTCTCCCACTTCGAGGCCATCAAGCCCGAACAGCTGGCAGAAATCGAAAAGCTCTGCAACGATCACCTACTGGAAAACAGCCGTATCAATTGGTTCGAAACGCCTTTCGATAAAAAACCCGACGATGTCATCGCTTTCTTTGGAGAAAAGTATGGTGATGTGGTCCGCGTAGTCGATATTGGCGGCTACTCGAAGGAATTATGTGGAGGCACTCACGTGAGAGCTACGGGAGAAATCGGCCTCCTCAAAATTACCTCCGAGTCGGCCATCGCCGCTGGCACCCGTCGTGTCGAGGCCATCGTTGGGAATAGCTTGTATTCGCGCATCAACGACATGGAAGCGATGATCGCTACTGCCTCCAAAAATCTCTCCATCCCAACCGGCGAACTGGTCAATCGCATCGACACTCTTATCGCGCGCAACGCAGAGCTGGAAAAACAATTCAAAAGCTTTCAGCAGAAAGCCGCAGGCAACTTAGCGGAAGACCTTCTTAAAAACGCCAAAGAGTCCAGCGGACTAAAGTTAGTAACAGCCGTAGTATCTGCCGAAAACCCCAACGCCTTACGACAGCTCGGAGCTCAGGTAAGTGGCAAACTAGGACAAGGTGTAGTCGTTCTCGGAGCAGAAATCGGTGGCAAGGTAAGTGTAGTGGCTTTCTCATCACCAAGGGCCATTGAAGCTGGGCATAAAGCAGGCGATATCATCCGAAGCCTAACCGCTCAACTCGATGGCAAAGGTGGCGGCAAGCCCGACTTCGCCATGGGCGGAGGAGCGAATGCGGAGAAACTGGATGAAGTCATTGAGGGCTTTAGCCTTTAAGGCTCGGAAAAAGTGCCGCAAGTGCGACCGGCAAAAGTTGCTCTGTTAAACAGCTCAACGCCATATGGCGGGAACGATGCGGAGGGAACGGTTGAGCTCTTTTAGTACCTCTAATATATATCGTCCTTTCGAGATTCGCAGTCCTAGCTCTGGCTCCCGTTCCTGAGAAACGGCATTATTAGAATGAATTGCAAACTTTGACTGGCAAATCGCTACACAATGCTTAATAAGCCAGTGTCTCTTGTATTATCCAACTCACGCTATGAATCCAAGCAAAGACGAAGTCGAGCCGAATGGCGGCACTTCCCCAGCAATGGGGACCGATGCGGATCCAAAATCCGGAAACGAGCGCGATCCGGCTGCTAACTTTATATTAAAACTTAGGCAGCATCCCATTATCGCCGCTTTGATCGTCATCGGAACGATTGTAATCGCGATAGGAGCGTTCACCGACGCGCTGGATAAAATAGAAAAGCGATTTTCAAATGAAATCGTAACCGATAATCGGATACTTAATGACGTAAAACAGTACGGAATCTATCAGATAAAGATTTCCGGTTTGCTATCCCAATACGCCCCCAAAGAAACCGTCCATTTCGAAGTGCAATGCGACAACCAGGGCTACCTTTGGATCTTCTCGCCATATGCGGATAATCCCAATCTTCTTTTTCCTTGCCCATCGCTCGACGACTGTCGCTCCGCCGTAAAAAAAGAAACGCATCGCCTCAAAACCAACATATGGCGCAAGCTGCCCCAGGCAACAGATCCAAGGGTAATTCAAGCAGGCCCCTATAAGGGACCTGATGATCTCGTGGTAATCGTCACGAAGGAAAACGCCGTCAAAGACGCGTACGCCGCACTCAAAGCGATTCGTCCCGATCTCAATATCAAAGCGACTGTCGGGCAAACAAGTCTATGGGGCGGGGCCACGACAAGATGGGACGTCGTCGAATGAAAACACCGCTGTTCCTTTCCGTCGCTTTCCTAATCGCAATCCTGAGTTTGGCTGACACCATCAACGTTCCCGCAGACCAATCGACGATCGCTCAAGCCTTAGAGGCTGCTCAACCAGGAGATATTATTCAAGTCGCGGCTGGCGAATACGAAGAGTCGCTAGAACTGCCTTCCGGCATCACATTGCGAGGCGCTGGTCTAGAATCTACCGTTATCTATCACAAGACTCAGCGCGTATGTACCTTAACAGCGGCTACGAATGTAACTCTGGAGTCCCTTAAAATCGAGGCGAGATACATTGAAGGTAAAAAAGATGCCTCAATCTGGGTTGGGAAAGGGAGCTCTCTGGAAATGCGAACATGCCATATCACGGGCGCGACGCTTTCCGGCATGGAATGCAGAGATGAAGGTACCAGTGTTCTTATCCAAGATTGCCATTTCCAAGACAATCAATCTACTGGATTGTACGTTCATGAGGGCGCCATCGCCAACGTCAGGCGGTCCATCTTCTCGAACAGCAAGGAGCTGCACGGGGCATCGGTCTCTGGGGTGGGATCAAATCTAGAGGTCGAAGACTGCCATTTCCAAGACAATCAATCTACTGGACTTTATGTAGATAAGGGCGCCAACGCTAAGGTCAGGCGGTCCATCTTCTCGAACAGCAAGGAGCTGCACGGGGCATCGGTCTCGGGAGTGGGATCAAATCTGGAAGTCGAAGACTGTCATTTCCAAGACAACCAGCAGGCTGGACTATCTGTACATGAGGGAGCCAATGCCACAATCAGGCAGTCCATCTTCTCGAACAGCACAACACTACACGGAGCGGCAGTCTCGGGGGTGGGATCAAATCTGGAGGTAGAAAACTGTCGTTTCCAAGATAATCAATCTACTGGACTTTATGTATACGAGGGCGCCAACGCCAACGTTAGGCAGTCCATTTTCTCGAATAGTAGAACGCTACACGGGGCGTCGGTCTCAGGAGCGGGATCGACCTTATCAGTCACAGATTCTACATTTGCCCTAAATAAGCAAAACGGTCTCTTCACGATTTCAGGAGGCTTAGCAACCCTAAGCAGATCGATCATAACCCAAAATGGATACCATGGTATTGAACTTAACGATGTAGACTCCAAGGTAAAGGCAAGTAATTGCATCCTCTGGTCTAATCGGCAAACCGGCATATGGGTGTATAATGACAGCAGCCTGCTGATTCGCGATTCAATCATTGGCGAGAACGGGTTTTGGGGCTTTAGCAATCAAGGCATCCAAGGCACTGGTCCCGCGGCATCGTACGAAGCGAAAAATAACCTGTATTGGAAAAACGGCCGCGGCGATTACGAGACGGGAGCCCCCAACAAGACGGAAATAGTAAACCAAAACCCTCTCTTCATCGACTCGACGAACGGCGATTTCCGTCTGAAATCTAATTCGCCGGCTCTCGGCAAGGGAACGAACGGCGACAACATCGGCTTGTTTCCCATGGTGAGAACGCCCTCATCCCTAGCCTGGCTTCCGCTTTGGGAAAATACCAAAGGAGGCGGAGCAAGCTCTGCTATCCAAGCGGAATACGAGCTTCCTTCTTACCGCAAATTGGCCTTCGTGATCGGCGTGAAGGACTATCGAGACGCGCAGATCCGAGACTTGCGCTACACGCGGCAGGACGCGAAGGAGATCGCCTCCTTGCTACAAAAAATGAATTACGACGTCACTCTATTGACAGACAAAACCAAACCTGCTGCTACCGAGGAGGAGATTTCTGTGATTCTTCAAGAGATTGCCCATGCTGAGCCTCGCGATCAAATCGTATTCTATTTTTCAGGACACGGTTCCGACCAATCGAATCCTTTAGGCGAAGGGCGTGGTTTTCTACTCCCTTTAGATGCGAAAGCGAATCGGATTCCATCCACCTGTATTCCGCTAGAAAACGTTAGAAAATCTGTCGAAAATAGCGAAGCCGACCGTATCGCAGTCGTGCTCGATTCGTGTTTTTCCGCTGGCGGCAAATCGATTGTCGGCCGAGGAAAATCGCGCAAATCCGCTGGAGACAGGGATATCACGGGCGGACTCACATGGGGAAGTGGCCAAATCGCGCTCTATTCAAGTCGCGACAATGAGGCCTCTCTCGAGTCTTCTCAGTACAACAATGGCTACTTCACGCATTTTCTCATCGAAGCCTGGGAGGCAGGCCATCGCGATGTGGACGATATCTACAGCTACGTTTTCGAAAAAGTGAAAGAAGCGACCAAAGATGCTCAACACCCGCGCCGCGACTATAGAGAAACCGATGGCTCAGTATCGCTTTTCTAGATTACGACAGATTCCACATCCAATCGAACAACATGACAGGTCTTATGTAGTTATTTTTTCATTACTGACTACGAGAGAAGCAGGCGATATCATCCGAAGCCTAACCGCTCAACTCGATGGCAAAGATGGCGGCAAGCCCGACTTCGCCATGGGTAGCGGTACCGACGCCAGCAAACTAAAGGAAGTCATTGAAGGCTACGGTGGGGCGTGACGAGTCTACCCTCCGTAGCCTGGCGGCGAAGGACGGGGCCTCACACGTCACCTCCTTGGGTACCTGACGCATCGCTGTTTTTCATTACCATCTGCTGCCAACGGCGGCGCCACAATTCGCTAGCAAAACCGGAAATAGCTCAGCCGCTATTCCAAACCGTCGCCTACCGTGAAAAACTCCTCCACTGGAACGTCCACCTTATGCTCCCCATGCCTGATCATCTCCACGCCTTCATCGCGTTTTCTCCACAACAGTCGATGACCAAAACCATTTCCGACTGGAAACAATACACCGCCTAGAAACTCGAAAAAAAATTGGCAACCCAACTACTTCGATCATCGCATCCGCAACGATGCCGAGCTCCAAGAAAAGTGGAGCTAGGTATTGAACAACCCAGTACGCTGGGGACTCGTCGTCATGGATCCCGAGAGAGTGTCATTGTCTAGCTCTACTTAGTTAAATGAGTTCAAAGGAGCTCTTCATCTTCTATCTTCATTTGTCCTGGCGTAGCTTTGGCGTAGACGGACCCTCATCTTCATTCTTCTATCCCCAAGTTTTAGAGGGAAGATGACAATGAGGAATTTTCATGGGATTTATTTAACGAAGTAGAGTTAGATCCTTTCTCAAATCTATTCAGCTAAGAACCAAAGACCATGCGAGCGGGATCCAGGAGTCGTTTGAGTTCGGATGCCGTCATCAGGTTTTTCTCCAAAACAATGTCTTTAATGTTTCGGCCAGACCGTAATGCTTCTTTCGCTACATCCGACGCAGCGACGTAGTCGATTTTCGGCAGAAGGGCAGTAACCGCTCCGATGCTACTATCCACATGGGCTCTCGTTACCTCTCGATTCGCGGTAATCCCTTTAAAGGTACGTTCTCCTAAAACCACGCAGGCTTGCCTTAAGTGATTAACGCTTTTCAGAAGCGACCACACGATCACCGGCTCCATCGCGTTTAGCTGCAGTTGTCCGGCTTCCGCCGCCATCGTAATGGTCGCGTCATTGCCAATCACTTCGAAAGCCACCTGATTGACGACTTCTGGAATCACCGGATTTACCTTTCCAGGCATGATACTGCTTCCAGGTTGCATCGCGGGCAGATTGATTTCGCCCAAGCCCGCCCTCGGACCCGACGAGAGAAGACGCAAGTCGTTGCAAATCTTGCTAAGCTTAACGGCGACACGCTTGAGTACGGCAGACACTTGCACGTAAGCTCCAGTATCCTGGGTCGCTTCGATGAGGTTGGCAGAAGTCACCATTTTAAGTCCGGCAATCTCTTCGAGATGCCGACGCGTACGCTCGCCGAATTCCGGATCGGCGCTCACCCCAGTGCCGATCGCGGTAGCTCCCATATTGATTTCCTCAAGGAGGAATTCCGAATCCTTGAGGCGCTCGATATCTTCTTTGATCGTAAAAGCGTAAGCCTGGAATTCCTGTCCTAGAGTCATGGGTACAGCATCCTGCAATTGAGTTCGGCCCATTTTAATGACATCGGAAAACTCCCTCCCTTTGATCAAGGCGATGTCCGACAAATCCGCCATAACGTGTTGCAGCCGACGGAGATTTATACGCAAAGCGATGCGAAACGCGGTAGGGTATACGTCGTTCGTGCTTTGCCCCAAGTTTACGTGATTGTTGGGATGGATACACTTATAGTCGCCAAGCTTTTTCTTGAGTTTCTTCAGGGCGAGATTCGCGATAACCTCATTGGCGTTCATATTGGTGCTGGTGCCCGCTCCCCCCTGAAGAACATCGACGACAAACTGATCATGGTAGTTGCCACGAATTATCTCGTCGCAGGCGCTCGCTATCGCCGAACTCTTCTCCTCATCGAGCAACCCCAATTCGTAATTCGCCAAAGCGCAGGCCTTCTTGACCATAGCCAAACTGCTGATGAAGGTGGGAAACACGTTAATCGCGGTACGGGTAATAGGAAAATTCTCGAGAGCTCGTTGGGTCTGAATTCCCCAAAGCGCCCCCCTGGGTATTTCCCGTCGTCCTAGGAAATCGCGCTCAACGCGAAATCGGGACTTCTTTGAAGAGCTTTGTTTCGATTCGGATCGGAAGTCTTTGGAATTTTGCGGCGGCTGCCTGGCATTCGCTTGCAGCCCAAGATGCAGCTCGGATTCATGGCGCTTCAACTTAGCCAAACTAGAAGCGGTCAGCTCGAGAGCAGTAAGTGTCTCGACCACTTGAGCGGAGCAGACATGCGTTGATTGGGAAGCGAAAAGAAGGCCTTCGGATATGACCATTCCTTGCTTGTAAGTCCCTTTTCGAGTGATCTCGTCTCCAACTCGCTTCAACTTCGCGAGGGAGCCTTGCAGTACAATGTAGAGCGCTTCGCGAGGCATGTTCTCATAGAAAAGAAACCCGCCTTCGTCATAGGTCTTTATTTCCGCATAGGCGAACAGAGTCATGAGCTCTTCCTTGCAGAAGCCTTTGAACAACCCTAATTTAGACAGATTCTTCAGTATTGAATCCACTTTCATGATACGTCAGCTTAAAAGATATTAGAACCTATCCCAAAACCTATTTTGGATGCCGTTGCGCTCGAAGATAGACAACCCTGTCAATAGAAATAAATTAAGCGAAACTTCTCGGATGTCTCCAAAAATTCAATACTCTAAAAGAGAAACGCGGCATTCCATCATTCGCGCAACTCAAGTATAACCCGCCTTCATAAGGGCATCGATAATGCGTTTCTCGCCCGTGTATATGTGATTATACATAATCGACTGGGCTTTAAGAGCGTCGCGCTCCTGCAGAGCATCCACGATGGCATGGTGCTCTGCGGAGGGATTGGCTGCGTCGAGCTGACGGCCAATGCCTAGATAGGTAGGTTGCTGGTCACGGTCGAGGGCCGACATGGCCATGTTTTCCAAAATGTGGTTTTTGGTACAACGGACCAGACTGAGGTGAAATTGGGAATTGCTGCGGCAGTAGCGTATGTAGCTGCTCTCATCTCCTGGCACATATTCGGCGCTGGTAGCGTAAGAGCGTAGCTGTCGTATCTCTTCCGGATTCGCTTTAGTAGCGGCGATAGCCGCGATTTGAGGCTCGATGATGCGGCGGACTTCGTGAAGCTTTTTGAAACTCTCAAGCGTGATCGGCGTGACGGTATAGCCGCAATTGGGCTGAAACACCACTAGATCCTCGTTGCCCAAGCGATTCAAAGCCTCGCGAAGAGGCGTGCGTGAAACCTCCAACTCGTCGCAAAGATCCTTCTCGATCAGCCGCTCGCCAGGTTTCAACTGACAGGTCAAAATACGTTGCTTGAGCGTAGCGTAAATGTGATTGGGAAGCGATACAGGTCGTCTGGTATCAGGGTCTATCTCGATTAGGGATGGTCTGGGGGAGGTCATTTGCAGAGCATGATGTTTTCGGTACCAAGTGGGATCGGCAAATACAAAATAGTCCGACGACTGCCTCTGCCCTTCCAAGGCTTGAGCCTTGGAAGGGGAAAACCTGTACCCAGATTCTTGGCACGGCCACGGTTTTCCGAAGTATCGCGCAAACGCGTCGGAAACCGCGCCCAACGATTGAGCCCATGCGCCTGCGAATGATAACGCGCTCGCTGGGCTCAGGGATGCCGGCGCTCAACCTTGAGGTTCGGACCATATTAGAATTGATAACCGATTTCAGTGTAATAATAACGACCGCGATTGCTGTGCAGGCCAGTGTAGTAGCCTCTGGAAACGTCCGGATTTAGCGGAGGATCCTCGTTTTTGATATTGCGGATGCCGAGGCTGAGGCGAGCGCCATCCAAGGCTCCTTCGTCGAAACGGTAGGTGACCTTGGTGTTAAAGCGCAAGAAGTCGTCTACCGGAAAGTCGATTTCGTTTCCATTCGCGTCGTCGAAGTCTACGTCCTCCTCGAAGACATCGGCAATCCAGTTCGCCGACAAGGATGCGCTGAGACCGCCCTTGCGCCAGCTTATGGCTCCACTAATTCGCCAATCAGGTTCCCCATCGTCGCCGTTATTCACTTGGTCTTCGATAGGATCGTTAACGAAATCCTGCTCATCGAACTGATCGATTAAAGAGGCTGTGCTGGTAAACGTGAAACGGCCAAAGGCGTACTCCTGGCTTTGCCATTCGAGGCCGAAATCCCAACCGCTCACTTCACGCAAGGCCTGATTGAAGATTGTCGTCCGCACCAATTCGATATTGCCGACCGGGTAATGC
>JANQKI010000252.1 GCA_028281165.1 Opitutaceae bacterium
TATGTCGAATACACTCCTTGGGACTATCCCGGCATCGGTTCTTTCAATTACGCTGATCTTTCTGATGAAGGTCGTAATATTGGACCCGTAAAATACCTTGATCCTACAGTGGGGCCAGGCGAAGGCACTAACGCGGTCTACTATAATATGTGGCGGAATGGAAGAATGGATACACTCCATCGCTTCATTCTCGAAATGGATGTGGGTGATAGTGGAAAATTGACTTTCACCCCTTACTATCAGGATAAAAACAACTACGGCCTCTGGGGTAGAGACAAAGCATTCGCTCAAAATCAGATTCGCTCTGCTTATAAAGCAGATCCTTCCAGAACCGATATTTGGGGCAAGCTTTACTATGACGTGGATGGCAATCCGCTTAGCGAAGCTGGCGAAATCGTAGAAGAATTCAGTGCCGATCACGCTGTAGCTGCTCCAAGCGTGACTCCCGGTGGCGAGTTTGTTCCAGGAGTACCGGGACGCACTGCTCGTGACGAGAATTTTGGCGGTCACCGCTATGGGCTCTCCGCTAGCTACGCTTGGACCACAGAGAACAATAAGCTTGTTATTGGCGGCTGGTACGAGTTCGACAAGCACGGAACGGAACGCCCTAACTACAATTTGGCCGGAGGCAATGTGTTGGGAGATTTTCAATACGACCAGTTCAATTTCCTCAACTACACACGCTATATCGACCAGGATGTGACTCAGTTCTGGATACAGGATACGTTTTCCATGATGGATGGCAAGTTGGATGTAATCGCCGGTATAAAAGCTATCGAATTGACGCGCGACGCTCGCGGATTCCTCACCATTTCCGAGTGGATTAACAATACCGAGACACAACGTTCCACTACTTATGACGACTACTTCCTGCCACAGTTCGGATTGCTCTACAGCCTGAACGATTCAACGGAGTTGTTTTTCAACTACTCGGAAAATATGGCGACGCCCGATTCCGGTACCATCACAACTGCCGGCGCGACCTTCAATGCTGACATCCTGGCGCCTGAATACTCTGACAACATTGATCTGGGTATTCGCGGTAACATTGGCAACAGCGGGAGCTACAGTTTTCAAGCCTACTACATTAAGTACGTTGATCGCATTCTTTCGTCAGCGGTGCCTATCGACTCGCCGAACGCTGGTGCAGCAGGCAACAGCGTTTACCAAAACGTAGGGGGTGTAGATTCTTGGGGCATCGAAGCCGCTGGCGAGTTGAACACTGGTATAGAGGGTCTAAGACTCATGGGTTCAGTGGCCATTCAGGAAACCACGTTCCAGGAAGACTTGTTGGATTCGGTTGTGTTCATCAATGAAGGTGATCCTATTCCGACGGCTGATCCTGGTTATCGTGTGGCGGCCACTTCGGATCCCCTTGCCTTCGAAATATTCGAAGACATCAGTGGTAATGACCTCGGCAATACGCCATTTCTAACGGCGAATTTGGACGCTATCTACACTAAAGGCCAGTTCAAGTTCAACTTCGGCGGCAAGTTCTATGATAGTGTTCACGTGAATACGCTCAACACGCAGCCGATTCCTTCCTACACTGTATTCGAAACCGGAGTTTCCTACAGTGGAAAAAGCGACACGGCCCTCGAGGGTTGGACCGCTTCGCTAAACGCCTACAACGTGTTTGACGAATACTTCTGGCTGGCGCGTTCCTACAACGACGAGGATGGCCAGGTGCTGGCTGATCGTGGTCGTCAGTGGACGCTAACACTCAAGACAAAGTTTTAATAGTATCGTTTTGTTCATTAGTTAGTTTATTGAGACTCCGCAGCGGCAGGGTTAGCGATAGCTGCTGCTGCGGATTTCTTGAACGCTAATGTATGTAAATTTCTAATACAATTAACAGAGCTTTTAAGAAGAACATGAATCCTCTAGAAAAATTTCGCGCCGCCTCGGGCCTCGTTCTAGGCCTCGCCTTCAGCTCGACTCTCCTCGCTCAAGACAAAATTCGAGAGACCCAGGACGCCTTAGCGGAGTGGATAAAAGTCGAGAAGCAAATATCTGCCGATAAAAGCGAATGGGTTGCTCAAAAGGAGGTGCTTCAAAATTCGATTGAGTTTATGAAGGACGAGCTAGGTCGCCTGGAAGAGACGATTGCCAGTTCACGCGAGACGGCATCGGCTGGCGAACGCAAGCGTGCGGAACTCGAAGAGGAGAAGGCCAAGCTGGATGCCGTGATGGAAGACATGCGAGGCTCGGTTTTGCAATACGAAACGGCGATCCTCAAGCAGTCGAAAACCTGGCCGGAGGCCTTCCTAAAACAAATCGAGACTCCGCTTAAACGTATTCCATCCGAAGAGCAAAGAGACTCCGCTCCGCTTACCATGCGCTTGCAGAATATTGTTATCGTTTTGTCGCAATTCGACAAGTTTCAAAACATGATAACGAAAGATATTGGTATTCAGGAAGTGGATGGAGCTTCGCGTGAAGTGATCACGCTTTATTACGGTTTCGCTCATGCTTATTTCGTGGACGGAAGTGGAAAGTATTCAGGATATGGATACCCAAAATCTGATAAATGGGAATGGATTACCGACGCCAGCCTCGCCTCGAAAGTGCAGGATCTGGTCGCCGTATATGAACGAAGTGTTGACGCCAGTTTTGTTGGCCTGCCTGCAAAAATCGCAACCCGCTAATATGTGACCCCCAAGCCAGAATGAGAAAATCGATTTTACTAACGTTAGTTGCAGCAAAGCTATTTTCCGCCAGTCTCCTTGGTCAGTCTACCATCGATGCTGCTTCCGCTAAGGCTGAGAAAAAGCTGGAAGACGCGGTAGCTCGCCTTGCCGCATTACGCGAAGAGATTGGCAGCGAAAAGGTACCGCTAGCCACCGATCGTGATCGAATATTCGCAGACCTTCGTGAAGTGCGTCGCGAGGCGGATCGCGCCCAACGCATTAGTGATAATATGAGCGCCGATCTTTCGGCTTTCGAGGCCGACTTGAAAGCGCAGAGCGAGGTTGTCGACTACATCATCAATTTAAGCTCAGAGTTCGGCAGAACTCTCGACTCGCAGCTGGATCCTTCCGAGACCTCTTACTATAGCGAAGTCATCGCTCGTTCCGAGACAGCTGCTGAAGATCCTTATCTCGCTCCATTGGAAAAACTGCAGCCGCAGAAGGCGGTTATTGAAGCGGGTCTCAAGCGTATGGAAGGTCTGGTTGGAGGAATCACGTATCCAGGAAAGGCTGTATCGCCTGCAGGACTTTTAGAGGAAGGAACGTTTGCGCGTTTCGGCCCAGTCACGCTATTCGCAAGCGAATCAGGAGTTGCTGGCCTCGTCAAGCGGGGCCAGTCTCTGGATCCGGATGTTCTTACGATTGCTGAGGGCAAATTCGATGCTGGCATTGTGGCTCTGACCCAAGGGGAGACCGGAGAGATTCCCCTTGATAGCACGCTAAACAATGCCCTGGCCATAGCCGCCACAAAGGAAAATCTTTTCGATCACATCGACAAGGGAGGGATTTGGATATATCCAATTCTTGGATTCGCTGCCCTTTCGTTGATAGTAGCCGTTTTTAAGGCCTTCGAAATTTTCACTTTGCCTAAGCCTAGAGCAGGCGTCCTGGCCGAACTTCTATCGAAACTCGACGATGGGCAGAAGGATCAGGCTATGGGGATTGCCAATAATACGCCAGGCCCTGTGGGTCACATGTTGCAGCAAGGCGTTCGCTACTCGGATCACGATACTGAATTAGTAGACGAGATCCTCTATGAGTCGATCGTGGAAACGCAGCCAAAGGTCATGCGCTTATTGCCCTTCATCTCGGTCACCGCAGCGGTCGCTCCTCTGCTGGGGCTACTGGGTACAGTTACCGGGATGATCAACACCTTTAATCGTATTAAAATTTTCGGTACAGGTGACGCTAAATCTTTGTCGGGAGGCATTTCCGAGGCCCTCGTCACGACGGAGTTCGGTCTGATCGTGGCCATACCGAGCCTTCTGCTTTACGCCATGCTTTCACGCAAAGCCAAGGCTTATCTGGCTCGCATGGAAAAGATGTCCATCAGCTTCGTCAATGGGCTCAAAACCATGCGTGAGCCACGGGCTCCGATTGAGGAGGAAAGCGTCGTCTTTTCTATGAAGTAGTACTGCCGCCAACATATCGAAACCATGAATGCGATGTTCGAGGAAATGTGGGAACTGTGGCTGGCCGGTGGCTGGCTCATGATACCGCTGGCTGGGCTGGGACTGATCATCTATTTCGCCATATTCGAATTGTACCTTCATATGCGGAAGAATCGCTTCTATCGCACGAGTCCCGACGAGTTCGGTCATTGGGTTGATGCTCCGCAAGATGCCAAGGGCGAGATTGCCAAGATGATTGTTTTTACCCAAAATGACGCATCGAATGCCTTTGAGGTGCGTTCTCGATTCGAAGAGTTGCGAGCTGCGCATCTTCCTCGACTTTATCGCCGTATTCATTTTTGCACGATCCTGGTAGGGGCTGCTCCACTTACTGGCTTGCTCGGCACGGTGATGGGCATGCTCAGCACCTTTTTCGGACTATCGGTGAGCTCCGGAGGAAACACCATCGACCTTGTGGCGGGCGGGATTTCCGAAGCCTTGATCACGACGCAAACCGGCCTGGTCCTCGCGATTCCGGCCTATGTATTCATTTCTTTGGTTCGTAAACAGGCTGGAGAACTAGAGCAGTTCTTCAAGCGTTTGGAAATTCTGACTATCCTCAAATTCGAAAAGGTCCGCAAGGCCGCATAATCTCATGAAAGCAAGACGATCGATTCTAGACGGAGAAAACGAGAGCGACGAAATAAACATCTCGCCGCTCATCGATATGGTATTCATTTTACTGATCTTTTTTATCGTTACCACGGTCTTTGTTGAAGAGACAGGTGTTGATGTCAACAAGCCTCAAGCCGCTTCCGCTGTCGATCTGGAAAAAAATAGTATCCTGATTGCTATTACAGATAAGAACAAAGTGGTTTATGGCGGCAAGGAAATCGGCGTTTCAGGCGTTCGTTCTGTGGTACGCCAGCTTGTCTCCAAAGATCAAATGCCGGTTATCATTCAAGCGGATAAAACGGTATCCATAGATCTCTACACTCGCGTGCATGACGAATGCAAACTTGCGGGCGCGGACATCGTGAACCTCGCTACTGATATTTGATCGAAATGGCTACACGTTCATACGGCCTATACGATGCCCCCAAGTTCAAGCGACTCCCATTGGGGACCTCTGGCTTGGCGGTTTTGGCGGTATTGTTGATGTTCGGCATGCTTCCTTTCACTCAGTTTCTGGCTGGACTCAAAAAGCCTGATTTGGAGATGCGCAACATGGAGATATCCGCTCCTCCGCCCGTCTTTACGCCCCCGGAGCCTCCACCTCCTGAACCGCCACCCGAACAGGAGCCACCTCCCGAGATGGAACCGCCTCCACCGCAACTCTCATTGTCGCAACTCAACATGGCTATCAATCCAGGGGTCGGTTCAGCCTTGGCAGGCGACTTCGCCCTGGGCGAAATAGGGGTTAGCGCTTCGGAAACTATGGAGCAGATTAGCCTTTTCGAAATCAGCGATCTAGACGCTCCACCCCGTAAGATTCGCGACGGGAACATCATCTGGCCGCCTCGGATGCGTCGCGAGAAGATTCCCGGTTTCATTCATCTCGAAGGCACTATCAAAGAGGATGGAGCAGTGGAGTATCTTCGCACGGTTGAGGCTTCTCATCGCGAGTATGAAGCCATGTTCGTTCGCTACATCAATTCGCTTGTTTACACAGCTCCAACTGTAGGTGGAAACCCAGTACGCGCTCGGCTCGTACTCAAGGTGCCGATCAAGTGGGAATAATTTCGGGCTAACATCAAACGCAATCGACAATGAAATATCTATTCGCATCCATTTTTTACTTAAACGCATTGGTCCTAGCCGATGCTCAGGTCTACAAGCTGACCGAGCAGACTTGGGAGAATCCCGAATTCCGGGCCCGCTTTACGCAAAGCTATCTGGCCGATGGGGAAACAAATCCAAAGATCACGCCCGAAGAGAAGACCTTGTTCGACGAGATTGTACCCTTAATACAATCGTCGCCCTCTCAAGCCATTGCTCGACTGAATAC
>JANQKI010000263.1 GCA_028281165.1 Opitutaceae bacterium
GCTCCCGGAACCTTATCGACGAGGGCAAACCATTCGTAGTTTTGGACACGATGCTTGCTAGCCGTGTATCCTTCTTCAATAATGTCAGACGGGTTGAGAATCTTGGCATGGAGACGAACTTCGACCTGGGCATCCGCTCCCAAGTCTAGCGAGCTGAGAATAAACTTAGCGGCATCTTCAGTCTGAAATAGGTCAATCTCGGGTTCTTCAGGCTGAGCCTGCGGGGTTTCAGATGGGGAACATGCTCCTAACAAGAAAAGAGCAATCCCGGACAGTATGAGGTATAGGATAGTTTGTGTTTTCATATGTATCGCCCTTTCTTTTTATAAAATATACTAATGTTGAAAATAATTTCAATCATTTTCTCTAATATTCGTTATCGAGTAGATTAACAAAAACTGAGGAGCCTAGGCGAGAGGCCTAACTGCAAATAGGACTTGAGTATAGGAAATCGGCCTCTCTCACTAGCTGCATGCCAGTCAGCGTAAATGGATTCGAGATTCCACAGGATGCGATACAAAGAGAAGCCGAGCGAATGCAGAGCGAAGTGGCTCAGCAATTTCCCTGGCTAGACCTCACAGCTCAAAAGCTTCAAGCGGAGGACATGGCCAAGGAACGCATTATTGAACACCGCGTGCTTTTCGAAAAAGCTCAAACAGCTATCCAAAATCTAACTACAGAGGAAATCGATAAAGAGTTCGAGCAAGTTGCTAAACGCTATGGTGGGCGAAAGGGATTTCTGAAGAAATTCCATTTGCAGGAGTCGCAGATCTCAGGCGTCAAAAAAGAGATCGAAGAGGATCTCAAATTTCGTCGCTACCTCGATTCGCTGAAGAGAAATTTGGATACGCCTACCGAAGAAGATGTCAGCTGCTTCTTTGAAAACAATAAGAAGCGATTCACTACCCCTGACCAATACAAAGCGGCTCACATTGTCTTCCATACGAATGAGGGCCAGGATCCAGAGGAGGCGAAACACAAAGCCGAAGATGCTTTGAATCGTTTGGAAAAGGGCGAGTCATTCGAAAAACTGGCTGATGAAATTTCCGACTGTCCCGGCAAAGGTGGAGACCTGGGTTGGTTTCCAGAAGGCCAGATGGTGGAGGAATTCGAACAGGTCGTTTTCAATCTGGGTAAAGGCGAGAGGAGTGGCGTTTTCCAAACCCCTTTCGGTTATCATATTGCTAGGCTCGACGATCACAAACCTGGTGAACTCAAGCCGTTCAACGAGGTTAAGGGAGCGATTCATCAGCAAATGGTAGCCGAACGTCAAAAAGCATTCCTCGATGAGACTATCGACCAACTGAAAGCCAAAGCGACAATAGTAAGATAAGCGCTAAATTCTCGGGGAACTCCGACTAAGGATCCCAAAGCAAGAAAATCTGTCGTATCAGTCAGAAAGGCTGGGTTGCCGTTAAAGGGAATGGAGCCCGGTAAAACTGAACCGGAAAAGCATGATACGCCTGAAACGAATAGCCGTCACTTTTGCGCTTGTTTCTACTTGGCTGACTTCACTCGATGCTCAACGGGTCATAAATAATACTTTAACCCTGCCAACAGACATCCCCTCGGGAGTATACGACCTTGAACTGGCTTTTCCCAATAGCGTCTTTGCTTCGCCCATAGCCATGGCTACTCCGCCAGGCGAGACGAATCGACTCTTCGTAGTGGAAAGACCAGGACGCATTCGTATTGTGAGCGATGTCGAGTCAGGCGCTACCGAAACAGAACCGTTTCTGGATATCTCTTCTAGAGTAACTACCAATTCGGAAAACGGTCTGCTCGGCTTAGCCTTCCATCCAAATTTTGCGGAAAACCGTCAGTTTTTCGTTTTCTACACAACAAACCAGAATGGGGCGAGAAACCGGATCTCTCGCTTTCTTGCGTCGGAAAACAATCCCAATCTGGCAAACCCGAATTCGGAAACTGTTTTCTTGAATCAGTTAGACGATAGGGCAAATCACAACGGAGGCGACATCCATTTTGGTCCAGACGGCTACTTGTATGCAGCTCTTGGAGACGAAGGGGCTGGTAACGATTCGCTTAATAACAGCCAACTCGTAGACAAAGATTTCTTTGCCGGCATCATTCGCATCGACACCGATAAACGTCCGGAGAATATTGAGCCGACTGAGCACCCGGCCATCGTGCGCGACGCCGAAAACCTCGCCTACTTCAGCATACCGGCTGACAATCCGCTCGTTCAACAATGGCAGGCAGGAGGGTCTGATCCCAACTCCGACTTGCGACTCGAATTCTATGCCATCGGACTGCGCAACCCCTGGCGGATGTCTTTCGATCCCGTGACGGGAAGACTGTGGGCGGGCGATGTGGGTCAAGGGGCGAGAGAGGAAGTGGATATCATCGTCAAAGGAGGGAACTACGGTTGGGCCTTCCGCGAGGGATTTATCGAGGGACCTAAAACGCAAACACCTCCACCGGGTTTTTCTTTGGTGGATCCGATTTACGACTACCCGCGAAGCGATGGAGCTTCGATCACTGCGGGGATCGTTTATCGAGGAGCGAATCTTTCAGAGTTGGATGGAGCCTACATTTTCAGCGACTTCGTTTCAGGAAACCTCTGGTCTCTTTTCGAGGATCCAAATGGGGGAGAGCCAACCGTAGAAAGGCTTCTGATCGAGGACCGCATTGCTTCATTCGGACGCGATCCCAGCAACGGCGACATCCTTCTGGCTAATCTTGGCGGCCCTCTAGCTCGCATTGTACGAGGAGAAGGAGGTCAGCAACCCAACTTCCCAACGACACTGAGCGCAATAGGAGCGTTTAAGAATTTGGATACACTTGAGCAGGAAGATGGGATCATCCCCTACGAAACCAATGTATCCTTCTGGTCAGACCATGCCATTAAACAGCGCTGGGTCTCCATTCCCAACCAAACCGTTTCCTATTCTCAGGATCAGCCATGGGATTTCCCGCAGGGCTCCATTTGGATAAAGCATTTCGAGCTCGAAACGACGCGAGGCGATCCAGCCACCAGGAAACGAGTCGAGACTCGATTCTTGGTGAAGACCGATACCGGAGCGTATGGAATCAGCTATCAATGGAACGACAACGAAACGGAAGCTACGCTAGTCCCTGAAGAAGGGGTCAACATCGATTTTCAAATACAGGAAAACGGAAATCCGGTTAACCAGACTTGGCGCATTCCGAGTCGTTCCGAATGCATGCAATGCCATACTGCTGTGGCTGGTTACGCGTTGAGCTTCAACAGTCGCCAACTAAATAGAACTCAGCAAGTCGAAGGGTCGACGCGTAATTTTCTGGAATATTTGGGTGATATTGGAATTCTGGATACTGAAATTTCGAATACTCAAAGCCTTCCTCGCTTCTATCAAGCAGGCGACGAAAGCGCAACGCTTGAATCCAGAGTCAGATCATATCTGTCGGTAAACTGCGTTTCTTGTCACCAGCCAGGTGGGATTGCTCCCAATACTTGGGATGCCAGACCTCAACTCTCGCTTGAGCAGACCAAACTGATAAATGGACTCGTAACAGATGATGGAGGAAACGCGAATCGACGTCTTGTGGTTAGAGGGAATAGCGATCTTTCCGTAATGCTGAGCAGAATACAAGCGACTCATGGTTTCACTCGCATGCCGCCGTTAGCCACAAATGCGGCCGACCAGGAAGCCATTGACCTGGTGGCTTCTTGGATTAATTTGATGCCTCCCTCCGATGCCAGTTTCCAAGAATGGCAGATCATTCATTTCGGCAGCGCTTCCCTGCCAGACGCTCGACTCGATGCCGACCCCGATGGGGACGGCAACAGCAATCGCCTAGAGTTTCTTACTCGAACGGACCCCAATGACGCGGCTGATTCCTGGAATCCCGAAATGAATGTCACGCGAGAATCAATAAACGTGTCTTTTCCCATGGCCGCCGATCGCCAATTCACCGTCGAAACTAGCCGGGATCTGAAAACTTGGAATCTCTGGGATGCGGAGGGAAATCCGCCTGAAGCGGATTCAATGGAGCCGACTTCAGCCGATCTAACTTCGCCCCTCGAACCGGGAGAACTTCCTGTATTCTTGCGTGTCGGTGTGGAAGAGAAAGGCCCGGATCAGCAATAGCTGAGATTCTAGGGCACTGAAATTCATCAGATATTTTTCCCTTCAGCGATAAGTGTGTCCCTTTAACTATTGTTATTCAATAAGATAGAAAATTCATTTTTCTTCTCATTTTCTGAATAAGCTTTGATCGGCAACCGTCTTAATAGCCGAACCTAACATTGCAGACTTTATTGGAAAGGAAGGAAAAATGAAATTAGCATCAACCATTACGCTACTTGCTGCGATCGCTTTCGCTTTTGAGCCAACAACAGCAAAGGCCGACGATGAAGGGGCCGCTCTCGTTGGTGGCTTGATCGGAGGGATCATTATCGGATCGATACTCGATGACGATAGACACAAACACCATCACGTATCTTACTCCTACGGAAGACCTCATAGAGGCCACCATAATTCCGGCTACTATAAATGGGTCAGAGTGAAAATTTGGGTGCCTGGCCGTTATGTCTACAGCTGCGACGAATACGGCAATCGCTACCGCACTTGGCACAGAGGTCATTACACCTACAACAAGCGGAAAGTTTGGGTTTCATATAACAACTACCGCAGAGGGAGCCGCCATTACGACGATTACTGTGAATACGATCGAAGGGATGGACGCCGTTATGGCCATTATCACGACAAATCAAGATATGCTCGCTATTAGTAGAAAAGAGCAGGTCTCGCGCCTAGGGCGTGAGGCTTGCTCTTTATCAGAAAGATCCCTGAACTAAAAATTAAGACATTAAATCAATCGATTTTCCAAAGATGACAAACCGGCCATCCAATCTCAGTCAGGAAGAAGCTCGCCAGTTGATGAGCTTGCTCATGGATGGGGAAATTTCGCCGAAGGAAGCGTCTAAGCTACAGGATTATCTGGAAAGCCATCCCGATGCCATGGATTGGATGGAATCCGCTGATCGCAGCCGCACGGCTGCCTTCGAAAATAAGGACTCCGTGGATACAAATTCGATTTGGGAATCCGTAAAAAAAGAGATCGATTCAAAGGCGAGTGAGAATGATTCTTCACGCTCCGGCAAGCTGATCCCTTTCCCTGCTTTGTCTAGAGTTCTTGCTGCTGCAGCTGCGATTGCTTTGGTTGCTGTTGTGAGTTGGTTTGGGCTAAAAAGCGATCCGAATGCGGGAGTAGCTCTCGCTTCAAATGAGTCCATAGTGGAATTTGTGGATACAGAAATTCCTGATGCTAGTCCTATTGTCTACACAGACGAAGAGTCTGGTTGGACCGTGGTTTGGGTAGCTAAGCTTGATCCAGCGCCCGAGGATGCTGGCTAGGGAAATATCTAAAAAGAGCTCTTCCAGAGGATTCGATTGAAAAATAGAGGAAATCCGCTTCAACTATCTGCATGAAGTCGCGATTCTTACCCCATGCTATAAGCCTTCTAAGCATCTGCTCATCGAGCAGCTTTTTAGTCGCCGAACCTTCTTACGAGGCCCTCTTCTTCGATCAGCCCATTGCTGAAGAACTTAAATTGCAGTATGAAGAAGCAGAAAAGGAACGCCCACAGCGCAGCGAATTTCAGATCGTCGATTCCGCCTTTCTGAGCAACGAGATTGGAGAAAGATGGGCTCTGGTCACTATCCACAATCTTTCATCGGAAAATCGCACCTTTGACGAAGACCAAATTGCAGGCATTTTAGCCAACGGAACCATTAGAAAACCGCTTTCGATAAAACGAATCGTTCGTGGCAGAGATTCCCAATCGGTAATGTTGAACTTCGGGCCAAGCAAGTACCCGCTCGTTCGAGTCTACACGCGTAACCAATAATCTCCCTACCGGTTAACTAGTCTACCGCGACTAGGAGACGAGAAAGCCGTATCTCCATTTTCGATACGCAGCTCGGGACGCTTGGAGCTAAGGGCAGCAATTCCTTTCCTCGTAACGTCTGTGTTCCAGACGTAAAGCTGCCTGAGATTGGAAAGCTGCGCAATGCGCTCCAGTCCAGCATCGGAAATAGAAGTATCGTGCAAATTGAGATACTCGAGATTTTTCAAATCCTTTAAAGCTCGAAGTCCCTGGTTAGAAACGCTCGTCCGACTTAAGTTTAGGGAACGCAAATTCTTAAATAATGATAATCCGACGAGATCTGTATCTGAAACTTTAGTACGGGAAAGATCGATCTTTAGAATCTTTTCTTCAATTCCTT
>JANQKI010000267.1 GCA_028281165.1 Opitutaceae bacterium
GCCAGTTCGCCCATCATTCATGAGGATAAAGTCATCGTGCAGTGCGACGTGCAAAAAGACTCCTTCCTGGGCGTCTTTGAACTGGCAACCGGAAAGGAGATCTGGCGGACGTCTCGGAGCGACGTTCCGACCTGGAGCACTCCTGCTGTAGTTAACGTTTCGGGACAAACGCAAATACTGGTAAATGGATGGCGTCATACCGGAGCCTATGATTTCGCGACTGGCGAAGAGATATGGAAACTCGATGGCGGGGGCGACATCCCTGTCCCTACTCCGATCATCGGCCATGGCCTGGCTTATTTTACGAGCGCCCATGGCGTCTATCGACCTATGCGAGCGGTTCGCTTAGAAGCGAAGGGAGACATTACGCCTCCGGATATTCGCGAGACCAATGAATCCATCGCCTGGGTACACTTCCGCAAAGGCAACTACATGCAGACTCCTATTCTGGTGGGAGATAATCTTTTCGGCTGCGACGATCGCGGCACCCTCACGTGCTTCGATGCGAAGACAGGAGAGATTCGCTACAGCGAACGATTGCCGGGAGGCGGCTTTACCGCGTCGCTCGTCTCCGATGGCCGCAAGCTGTACGTAACCAGCGAACCCGGCAAAATCTGGGTCGTAGAGGCCGGAACCGAATTCAAAGAGCTGGCCACCAACGAGCTGGGTGAAAACTGCCTTGCGACTCCCGCCATCGCGAATGGGACGCTCTATTTCAGAACGCAACATTCCCTGTTCGCGATTGGCGAATAAGCGAAAGGAGGGACTTCGTGCCACCTTCGCCGGAAAAGACGATCTTAGAGTGGCTCTACACGTTATCACCATGATGGCGATCATCGATATGTCCAGTCTGGAGTTGGGCTTTTACAACAAAAAGTCATTCACCCATTTGTATCCATTTTTTAAAAACATTCCGACTTGACGAAATTCGATGAAAGGAGTCTATGCCAGACTCGAACATTGCATGCCACGTCCACGCAGGTCGCCTCCGGCTCGAATGGGGCGAGTCACTCCGAGTTGTGGAACCAACATCAAATCTCAACAACAATTCTTGTTCAACGGTTGGCTAGATGCTTCCGCATGGACTCTATAATATTATGAAAACGAAATTCGAAGTCCCCACCAACCTTGATGCATCCGACTGGAAGTGTATCGAGCCTTACGCTGCTGAACTAAAGGAGCGAGAGATACGCGCTCTCGAGCAACTTGAAGCGTGGCTGTTCGACCGGAGCAAGCTCATCGCCACTATCATAGAGTGCGGTTCCAACCTGTTTAATGCATCCAACCGCAACACTGCCGACCTCGAAGCCAAATCCAACTACGAGGCCTTTACTGAGAACATCGAGCCAAAGTGGCGCGAACTGGAGCAGGCTCTTGATAAAATGCTCGTCGATAGTCCATTTGCTGCGGAACTGTCAGACGAACGCTATCTCGCGTTGCTTCGTAGTGCTAAATCCAATACGAAGATTTATCGAGAAGAGAACCTTCCGCTCTTCGTAGAAGACAGGAAAATGCAGAGCGAATACTTCAAGACGCTCGGCAACATGACCGTAGGTTTCGATGGCGAAGAATTGCCGATCCCGCAATTGATGAAGCAACTCCTGGAAACCGACCGTTCACTTCGCGAACGGGCTTGGCATGCGATGCGCGAAAGACGCCTTCAGGATGCTCAAGATATCGAATCTTTGTATAACAAAATGGTTCCCCTTCGCCATAACCTCGCTCGTAATGCGGATCTATCCAATTATGTTGAATTCGCTTTTCGTGAAAAAAAGCGTTTCGACTATACGCCTGCGGACTGTCAGCAGCTTCACGAGAGCGTGGAGAAATATGTCGTTCCTCTAGCGAGAGAATTTACGCAAAAGAAAAAGGAACTATTGGAAATCGATTCGGTTCGTCCATGGGATCAAGCCGTCGATGAGCTCAACCGCGAGCCGCTCAAACCTTTCGAGTCGATCGATGAGTTACTCGATAAAGCGTATCACATTTTTCGCGACATCGATGAGGAATTGGGCTCCCTTTTTCTTGAATTGAGAGACGGCGATTGCCTCGATCTGGATTCGCGAAAGAACAAGGCCCTGATCGGCTATCAAAACATGCGCCCGGTAATTGGCAAGCCGTTCATTTTCATGAACGCCGTGGGCCGGGACCACAATTTGCGTACCCTTATTCACGAGGCAGGGCATGCCTTTCACTCGATGCTCTGTCGCGAAGATCCCATTATCGAGTACACTCATGCGCCTACCGAATTCTGCGAGGTAGCCTCAATGAGCATGGAGCTGCTCGTGTATCCTCACCTGAATGCCTTTTACAATGAAGCGGACGCGAACCGCAGCCGCAGAACGCATCTCAAAGGTTGTGTCAACGCCCTAACCCTTATCTGCTGGAATGACGCGTTTCAGCATTGGGTTTACTCGAATCCGTCTGCCTCGGCAGCCGAACGCGAAAATGCATGGGTAGACCAGTTTAATCGCTTCAACACAAGTATCGACTTTTCTGGATACGAAGAATACCTGCGCAAGAGTTGGTTCTATACAAATCACCCCTTTACCACACCTATGTACATGATCGAGTACGCGATCGCTCAACTTGGAGCTTTTCAACTTTGGCTCATATCGCTTGACGATACAGAAAAAGCGATTTCCGGATACAAGCGAGCGCTTCGTTTGGGTGGTTCCCGCCCTCTTCCTGAACTCTTCGCAGCTGCTGGAATCGAATTCGACTTCAGCCCTGGAATCGTGAAAAAACTCGTCGACCGAATCAAAAGCGAACTCGACAAGATGGAAGGATAGAACTCGGGATTCACTGGAATCCCTGCCTCCAGCCTTTGCAATTGCTACGTAGCGGCAAACTCACGGCGGCTTTGAAAATTAGATATCGTAGCCGTTTATACCTCCTTAATTCTTTTGATTTCCTTGGGCTTCCAGCATTCGGAGAGCCTCGCCGACCAGCCGCTCCCCTCTTGGATCGTTTTCCGAAACAAGCTTCGCCATCATTAAGCAATCTTCATAACGCTGTTCTCTCAGGAACTCGGTAGCAGCGCTAGCGTAGAACATGTTCATCACTTCCTCGCCCCTGATCCCTTCAGCTAATTCGATCATCAGCTCTGGATCATCTTTGAAACTCATGGCGACTTGCATCAGTGGCAGGTCAATTTTGGCCGATTCGTCCAGAGTGGAAAGCAGCTCCAGCGCATCGTATCCAAAATTCGGATCAATTTCACGCCATTCGCCGAAGGCATAGCCGAGTGTTAATCCTGGAATTCCATCCGGCAATGCAGCCAATTTGGTCGCTGCCTCTCTGGGATTCTCCATAATCAGAGATTCGATTTCCTCATAGCTAATGCGGCTCTCGTTGTCGGGCATTGACTCTAATCTTACCAGAACTTTCCTCACCTCATCCCGGATAAGCCAGTCCAATTCATAGTGCCCGTAAGTCTCGTTATGCTCCTCCAAGTCCCAGGCGATGCGTCCGAGCGTCGGTCCGATGTAGGATTCCGGTAGCGTTTCCGCCCACGCAGCCGCCTCTCTTGGATTCTCTTTGCTCAGAGGCTTGATGATCTCATAGGCTATGTGGCCTCCGAAAACCGGCGATACCTCGATATCGCGGAGAATTCCCTCGATCTCATCTCCATCTAAACGATCTGCGACCGCCTCCATGAAGAATTGGACTAACCCTCTGAAATCCCTTTGATCTGGAAGCGTATCGACCAATCGATAGGCGATCCGGCGATCTCCGCTATCGAAGACTTCGATAAGAAAGGCATTTAATTTACGCGGAGCGCTTCCATCATACGAAGCGTCATCTTCACGTTCAACAATTTGACGGATTAGAGGCTCCAAGCGTCTTTTGTATTGCTCGAAGCGTTCTTCTTCCGACAAGCCGAGCCATTCAGCATCGCCAGCGATTTCGATATCATCATGATTTGTTGTATCTGAATTTCCACTACTTTTGGATCTGCGAAGTTCCGTTTTCCGATCATCAACCACTTCGCTTTGCCCTTCAATCGATTCGGAATTCCAATACAAGCTTGTTCCCGATACTGCAAGCAACACAACGGCCGCCATCGAGTAAATCCCTTTCGTCGTATTCATAAATCCAATAATCAGACCAGTTCCAGTGACGCCTCCAACTCCCGCAGCGCTCGTCGCGGCGGCGCTGGCAATGAATGAAGCCATGCCGGCGGGAGCCACCGCGCTCGCCTGTCCTCCTATAGCAACCGCAAGTGCCGCAGAAGACGATGTGATCCCTCGACGAGCCGCCAAGGCGCACAGCTTATCCAAAGCTCGCTTTACGCGCATGCGGGCGGCATCTTCGCTCATCTGGAGGCGTTTTCCGATCTCCGAAAAACTTCTATTTTCAAAGTAGCGCAGCCACACCGCCTTCCGATCCGCCTCCTTTAGGTTGCTGATGGCTTCATCCAAAATCGGGCGCGCCCTCTCCCAATCGATTTCCGCATCGGAAGATTTTTCGATTTCATACAGTTTGTGAGCTTCCTTTTCTCGACTGCGGCGACGCTTCTGGCGTGTCATCAGATTCCTAGCAACGAAATGAGCGCTCCGACACAACCAAGCGCCCACTACGATCTCCTCGTTCAGCGAGCCTGCCTTCCGAGCTAGGGCGCAAAACACCTCCTGAGTCACATCCTCTGCGAAATGCTCATCGTACCCCACTTGCCGCAGGGCAACCGAATACACCAAATCAACATGCCGGCGCGTCAATTCCTTGAAAGCTTCTTCCGAGCCATGCTCAGCAAACCGGCTTAGCAATCTATGGTCTTCGATCATTGTTCTGCATTACTACACACGCAGAACAGTGAACCGAACAAATTTCTAGAAACCCAGCCCCCTCGACGGAGTATTTTCGAAACGATGTTCACTACCGTTCTACTTTGCTTTGCCTAGGGTAATTTCGATGTTCAAGTCGGCCCTTAGTTCGAAGGCGCATTGCTTGAAGGAGGGAGGGCCGAAACGGCCTTTCGCGTTGTTCGACATGCCGACCGGTTCGCTGGGAATTCCAAGAAATCCTGTATCCATCTTTCCATCACTATCCACATCGTGAATGACGCTAACGGCGTAGGTATTCGGAGAAAGATCTTCAAGAACGAAGACCGTCTTGCCGCTTTCATCCACTTGCTTCACCTGTCTGGCGACGGGCTGCCTGAGGAAATTCTCTTCGCTGTCGAAGAGCGAGAGAACCGCTTGGCCCACTCCAGGTCGAGACACGATGCAAGTCACAGTAAGACTACACCTTTGCTCCGTCCCTGCGATGCTGTGGGCGGCGAGCGACAGGATAGCGACGGCGACGAGAATTCCTCTAGCGACCATCTGAAAGTTTTTCCTGTATTTCGGCGAGACAGAGATAGGTTTTGTAGCGGAGAATCAAGCTTTCGAAAATGAGCCGAGTTAGGAGAGGGCCGAAGATCAGGGCCATTGTCCAAGCCCAGTTGTCATGAGCGAACAGCCACCAGCTGCCGTACAAGGAACCCGCGACACCGGACCAGAAGAGAAACTGAAGGGCGACGGGCATAATGAATCGATTGAAGATCAGATAATCTTTCATGAGATCCACGGTATCCGATTTCTTCTCACTATAAACTAATAATTCCGAAACATGCGAAAAAGCGGCAGCGGCGTTCCTATGAGCGCAGGGGACAAGTCGATAGGTTAGGTTCAGTTTCCTGTCCTCGACTCCCGAAGCGATCCAGTCTATAGATCCGAAAGTTTTCTATGAAACGCTTTTGCCTTCGCTCGAGCTGTGGCGTGACAAGTCGCCGAGGCAGGCTTGAACCGGCCAAGAAGCATGTCGAGTGGAAGCCTGAAAACTATAAAAGATCAGGTATCGCCGAGAAAGATTTCGTAACTTAAGTCGTTGACTCTGTAACAAACTCGCAACACCCATTTTCACCCAGAGACTTAAAATCATTTATTATGGCTTCTACACCTAGCAAAGATTACAAGCGCTTGGAGCGCGAACAGAGAAAGCGCGAAAAACGGATGGCTCGAGAAGAAGCTCGAGCGGCCGCTAAGGCTGAAGCTCAGGCCAAAGCCCAGGCCGAGAAAACCAGCTCGGAAACTCAGGACGGATAGGCTCTCGCCTGATCCAGTCGGCGCGGTTGTCTCGAACTCTCGCCCATGTCGCAGACCGATATCCAGCGTCTCCGGAGAATCGCGATCGCCAATACGCTCTTTTCGCCGACTACATTGAGGCGAGCCATCGAGAAGCTCGGCTTTCTGCAGGCGGATCCGATTCGCAGCCCTGCTCGGGCTCAGGACCTCATCCTGAGGCATCGCGTTAAAGGCTATCAGGCCGGCGACTTAGAAAAGCGGTATTCAAAACTTGAGGTCGATGAGGATTTTCTCTTCGCCTACGGATTTCTTCCACGCTCCCTCTCGCCGCTGCTCTACCCAAGAGAGAAGTATATACTTTCCGACTTAGAAACGGAAGTGCTCGACCATGTCGGCAACAACGGACCTGTGCATCCGCAAGATCTGGAAGCGACCTTCGGATCGGAACGAGCTCGGAACGGCTGGGGAGGCTTTTCCAAAGCGACGAAACGAGCCCTGGAAAAGCTGCACCATTACGGTTACCTGCGGATCGCGGGCAGGAAAAAAGGCGTCCGCCTCTACCAACGGACTCCTGAGCGGAATGGGGGTCAATCTCCCGAGGAACGCTTTCTAACGCTGGCTCATCTCATCGCGCGCTTCCATTCACCCGTTGACAAGAAGGCGCTCTTTCGCGCCCTCAATTGCCTCAAGCACATCGTATCCGAGCCTTCGCGACGCAAGGTTCTTCTGGATGAAGTCCTCGAATCAAACGGCTTTGAGCAGGAGACTATAGACGGTATCGAATACGTTTGGCCCAAACCGAAAAATCGGATAGCAGAGCTACGCGATCACATCCGCTTCCTCGCCCCTTTTGATCCTCTGGTCCGAGACCGGGAGCGGTTCGAGCATCTTTGGGGCTGGACCTATCGATTTGAGGCCTACATCCCCGCGGCCAAGCGAGAACGCGGCTACTACGCCCTCCCTCTCCTCTGGCGAGACGATGTAATCGGCTGGGCAAATGCGAATGTCGCCAATGATCGATTGCATCTACAAATTGGATACGAAGGCCAAGCTCCGAAATCTAGAGCCTACCGGCAGGCTCTAGAACACGAAGCCACCCGACTAGCCACCTTTCTGCGCCTGCAAGAGGATCAGTGGGAATTCGTGAAGTGAGGATCGATAAGCTTTTTTGAACCACGGAGGTCACAGAGAGCGCAGAGGTTCTTCTGGTTCACTTCCGAAATGGGTTCGCGGAATTGCGTGTATAGCTTGCAAAGGAACGTATACTGTGACGCGTCCCGTTTGTTCGCCGTTGCGTTCCGCTACGTTCCTTAGCATATATCAAACCTTCACGTAGTTTAAGGATTGGCTATTAAAGCGCGACTGGCGCCACCATCAATCCACAAGCCGAAGGATGGTCCCTACGAGCAGGTTCAGCAAGTCGCAAGCCTAGTTTTAATGAATACCGTTTCCAAGATGATACAATGATTGCCCGACTAGCCATCTCGCTTCTATTTCTCGTTTCCG
>JANQKI010000279.1 GCA_028281165.1 Opitutaceae bacterium
GCCTGCTGCGATGGATATTCTGGCTGATTGGACACTCTCTAAGCTTGTTCGCTAAGCGAAATGACGTATACCCTTTTGTCCCATGCTTTGGAGACTACAAACTTGCCTCCTAATCTGGATGGGAACGTTCTCTTTGGTGGCGCAAGAACCTGAAGAACAAGAAGATAAAAATGAAATAGAGGAATCGGTCGAGGTGTCCAGCGAGGAGGATTCCTCTGTGAAAGGCGCCGAAGACGAGGTCGTGGAACTGAAGCGATTCGAAGTTACGGGTTCTCGCATTCGCGGTTTCGATGTTTCGGAGGTTTCACCGATCACCTCGATTTTTGGTGAAGAAATCGAAGCTTCTGGCGTGACGCAGATTTCAGAAATCATTCGTCGCATGCCGGTCGTGGCTGGAGCGTCTGAAGCTGACCAATCTCTGTCCTTTGCGGGAGATGGCGCTCAAGCTAACTTAAGAGGAGCCGGCGTTGGAGGAACGCTAGTTCTTTTAAATGGAAGGAGGCTGTCGCCCTATGCCTTTTCTACTTCGAATGGGAATACTTTTTTCGATTTAAACGCCATTCCGTTTAACGCTTTGGAGCGGTTCGATGTCCTTCGAGATGGGGGCTCAGCCATTTACGGTTCGGATGCGATCGCTGGTGTCATAAATTTTGTCGTCCGGCGCGATTTCGAAGGTACCGAGCTCGATTTTTCGTACGGCAACACAACTCGCGATGACGATCTCTCCTGGTTTCGTTTCGATCTAGCTCATGGGGAAGTCGGCGCGAAGGGTAGCCTTTCCGTTTTCGCTCATCATTTTCAGAGAAACGCCCTGCAGCTTGCAGATCGAGAGTTCTCGGCTTCCGCGGATCAAAGCGATGAAGGCGGGTTTAACTTTCTGGATTGGGCATCGTATCCAGGGCTTTTTGAGGCGGAGACAAACTTGGGCACGATCCTTTTTGCTGGCGACGCTACAGTTAGAGCGGAAACCGAGTACGAGCGCTTCAATTTTAACGAGTTCCAAACGGCTTTAACAGAGGCTGAGCGAAACGGAATCTCTATCTTCGCGGACAGAAATCTCGACAATGGAATGGCTACCTTTTTGGAGCTATCCTTTCAGGATAATCGATCCGTTTCCCAATCTGCTCCGGCAGCCTTCAATCGACCCTTCACGATTCCGGGCAATCATCCTAATAACCCCTTCCTCGTTTTTTTCGGGGCCGAGATTCCGATAAGAAACGTTTTGCTGCGTCCGACCGATCCTGATCCCCGTATCACGACTATTCGCTCGGATTCAATTCGCTTTGTATCCGGAATTGAAGGCCAATTCGGAAATGACGGACGATGGGAAGCTTCTTACATGTATGCTGAAAGCGATATCGAAAGCCTCACGGAAAATCTTATTCGCGTGGATCTGTTTCAAGAAGCTCTGAATCGAACGGAAGGTCTGATCTTGAATCCTTTCGTTTCGTCACCAGGAAATGGAGACAATGAAGAAATTTATCGCTCGCTAACCGTGGACGACACTGTACGAGGAAAGAGGGAACTGCACGCTGTTAATCTGACGGCTAGCGAAGAGATATTCCAGATCGATGGACGTTCTGTTCAAGGTGTGGCCGGCTTCGAGTTCCGAACTGAGAATATGGAAAGAAGACAATCGCGCCTAGCGGAGCAGTTTCTCCTTTTCGGATCGGGCGGCACCTCTGCCAAGGGAGATCGCGATCTTTACGCTTTGTTCGGAGAGCTTACGGCTCCCTTGACTCAGAAACTCGAAGCGCATCTAGCCTTACGACATGAAGAGTATTCAGATTTTGGAAGCACGACAAACCCGAAGTTCGCTTTGAATTTCACACCGCTGACGGGTTTGATTTTCAAGGCTTCGGTCTCTGAAGCCTTCAAAGCGCCTTCGTTAGAACAAGCGTTTGGCGGCATAACGAGAGGCTTTAGTCAGGAGCAAGATCGCTTGCGTTTGGCTTTCGACGTTCCCAATACGCTAGGGGGTTTCGAGGGTGAGCCCTATCCTTTTGATGATTGGCGATCACGCGAGGTCCGTACGCTTGGCAATCCCGACCTGGATGCGGAAACCTCCGAGCATTACAATTTCGGGATCGTATACGCTCCCGAGTTTGTTGATGAACTGACCGTTGGATTGAACGTCTGGCGTCTGGATCTGGAAGATCGCATCAGTTCTCGATCCGCATTAGCGATTCTTCAAGACGAGATCGACTTCTTTTTGGAAGATCAAACCGCTTTCATTAACATGGATCCTCAAGAACGAGGAGAAATGACTGGTGTTTTTCGGGGACCGATTCAATTCAATCCCGACGCGGCTGCTATTTTCGTTCCTGGGCATATTCTGTATATCGATAGCGAATACAGAAATCTTGATGGCTTTCGCCTAGAAGGAATGGATTTTGAGGTGTACTACAATCACCAGACTGCGACCCTTGGCAATTTTATATTCCGTAGTTTCACCAGCTTTTTCGAGAGCTTTAACATTTCCGATTTCGATCTCGTAGGAATCGCCCGGATACCTGAATTTCAAACGCGTAATTCGCTCCAATGGGTGAGCGCGAATCAAAGGTGGCGAGGTTTTGCCCAGTCGACCTACGCCTCGCAATATAAATCTATCTTCACAAACCTGCCTAAAATTGGCAGCCACATTGTTTGGGATTTTTCTCTGGCCTACAATCATTTCGAGAGCTGGCAGTTGACTCTCAACGTCAACAACGCCTTTGACCGGGATCCTCCCCGTTCTGTAGAGGAATCCGAAGGCTACGACGAGGCTTTTGGATTGCACGATCCGAGAGGTCGCATGGTTTCTATCTCGTTTAAGAAACTGTTTTAGTTACCAAATGGCGGGATCATTTAGAGCCGAAGCGCTTGTGTTTTTTAAGAAGCGATTAGCTTCTATTCTTTTGCTTGTTGGCTTACTCTTGTCGAGCGTAGTTGCGCAGGACATACCCGTCGAGCAATTCTTTAGCGATAGGGAGCTTTTTCAGTTTAGAATCTCGCCCAATGGAAAAATGCTTTCTGCAAAGGGCCTTTGGAATGGAAAGATGAATCTTTTCGTAATTGATTTGGAAACGAGGCAGCCTCGTCGTGTGACGACGCAAAAGAAGCACAGTGTGCAAAGCTATTTTTGGGCTAACGATGACCGGATTGTATTCGATCTTAATTACAAGGACAAAGGAACTCAAGGACTCTTCGCGGTAAATGCTGATGGCTCTGGTTTTTCTACCTTGGTCAAACCCTTTTTAGCGTCGGGAAACTTTCGGCATCGTTACAATCTGGCTTTAGACCGTTTCGAAAGGAGTGATGAAGAAATTCTTGTTTTAAGCAACGATGGGAGTCTCGCTGAGTTTCCTAACGTGTATCGGCTGAATGTCTACACAGGTAAAAAGACGCTCTTCGTAGATAATCCTGGAAATATTCGGTCTTGGTATACCGACTGGAATGGCGATGTTAGATTAGGAAGGGCTGAAAGCGAAGAGGGCCTTATCAGGTACTACCTTCGAGAATCGCCTCAAAGCGAGTGGAAGGAAATCGCTTCTTTTTCTTTCGGCGAGCCCAAATGGACCCCGGTCACTTCAAAAGGCAATAACTCGGTCTTCAGCCACGATGGAAAATCGATTTATGTATCCAGTGATATAGGACGAAATACGGCTGGCATATTCGCTTACGATATTGTCCGTAATCAATTAGGCGAATTGATTTATGGTGACGATACATACGACGTTGATAGTATTATTCAATCCAACCATCGAAAATCGCTCATAGGCATCAGTTATGATGCGGAAAAGCCGAGGGAAGTTTACTTCGATGAGGAACGCGCTTCGCTGCAGACATTTTTAGGAGCCAAGTTTCCGGAAATGGTGAATGTGATAGTTCGGTCTAATTTTGAGGAAACTTTTTTTGTAGTGGCTAGTTACAGCGACAGGGTCGATGTGATCTATTCGCTCGTAAAAATAGAAGAAGGCAGCCTGGGATTCGAGATTCTTTCCAGCGTTCAGAAGGTAGACCCTAAGAAGCTTAGCCCGGTAATGCCCATTGCCTTTGATGCTCGCGATGGCTTGCGTATCCACGGTTACCTGACGCTTCCTGTTCATAAGGAGCCTAAAAATCTACCGATGATCGTTCACCCGCATGGAGGCCCATGGGCTCGAGATTCCTGGGGATTCAATCCTGAACTTCAATACCTGGCCAACCGGGGTTTTGCAGTGCTGCAGCTGAATTTCCGCGGTTCTGAAGGGTACGGCAGAAAGCACCTGAGGGCTGGCGACAAGACGTGGGGTACCGACATGCAGACGGACATCGTTGATGGCGTGAATTGGGCCATTAACGAAGGCTATGCGGATCCTGATCGGATAGGTATTTTTGGTTCGAGCTATGGCGGCTATGCTACGATGGCCCAACTTGCGTATTATCCTGAGCTATACAAGTTTGGCATATGCAATGTGGGGCCTATTGATCTTCCAGCTTTGATTAAGTGGAGAAAACAGATCAAGCAAGATGCTACCTACGCTTACTATACCCGCACCATTGGCGATCCAAAAACCGAAGGCGATCTGCTGGAAGCCCATTCGCCAATCAATTTTCTACAGAACTTGCAGGCTCCCCTGATGATTATTCACGGAACGCTCGATTACCGCGTCCCTATAGATCAAGCTACTAAGCTCCGTAGGAGGCTCGATCAGTTAGGAAAAGAATACGTCTGGCTTGTTAAAAGGGATGAGGGCCATGGTTTTGGAAAGGAAGTCAGCAAGTTCGAACAATATTCCGAAATGGACAAATTCCTAGCTCCGTTTCGAGATTAGTTTTAGGAGTATAACACGATAATCCATACTCAAATTTGTTAAGTAATCTTTCTCCAGGAACCGCAAACAGCCTTGAAAAACTGCTCTTCAACGGTATGACTCAGAACAAGTTATGAAGTCCGAATACAAAGAGCTTAGAAAACAAAAAGAGATCGAAGAGACTTGCCGTCGTTTTCATGTAGATCGATTGGAGCTCTTTGGTTCGGCTCTCGAAAGCGAGAAGAAGGCTAACGACTACGACTTTGTTGTTAGGCTTGGAAAAGAAAGTCGAGGCAGGCTTTTGAAGGATTACATTGGGCTAGCTGAATCTTTAGAATCTCTTTTAGGTAAACCAGTTGAACTTGTAACCGAGAAATCGCTGAAAAACCCATACTTTCGAGAAAAAGTGATGAGGCAAAAACGAGTCGTGTATGAACGAACACACTACTAAGTGTCTTTACGACATTTTATTGGCTGGAAAGGCCGTTGTTTCTTTCGCTACCGGAAAAACGTATGAGGATTTTCTTAGAGACGAAATGCTTCGCTCAGCGGTCGAAAGGAAATTCGAAATCATCGGTGAAGCTCTTACAAGGATAAGAGATTTCGATTTAGACATTTTCGAAAAGATAGATCTTAGCCATGAGATCGTAGGAATGCGAAATCGACTCATACACGGATACGACTCCGTTGATGAGGAAATTGTTTGGGAAACTGTCAATGACCACTTGCCAAAATTGCTAGGGCAAATCGAGGGCTTTCTTAGAAATAGCTCTGATTTTAATAATGACTAACTAAATATGGCAATTGAGCGAATCATTGTAACGGGTCATTTGGGCTTTATAGCGTCGGCTTTTTGCGAGGCGTATAAAGGTCGTTATGAGATCACTGGGATCGACTTTGCGGGATGGGGTTCGATGGAACGTAACCTGGTGGAAGGAGTTAAGGATATTCGTACTGATATTTCGGATACATCAAGTATACGTGAGATTGTCGAGGAATCCAAGCCCGATGCTATTCTGAATTTCGCAGCGGAAAGCCACGTCGATCGATCCAACGAAGACGATGCCAGCTTTTGGCGGTCCAATGTGATGGGGGCTCGAAATCTTGCGTTGGAGGCTAGTCGTTTGGGCATCCGTATGGTTCAGGTATCCACTGACGAAGTGTATGGCGATGCTTCTTCCAGCGCGGAACCTTGGACCGAAATCTCTTCGATCAAACCAAAGAATCCTTACTCCGTAACAAAGGCAGCAGCTGAAATGCTTCTTTTGGTTTACGCTGAAAGCAAGCAGTATGGTCTAGACCTGGTTATTACGCGGGGCGGTAACACGGTTGGTCCGCGTCAGTTTCCAGAAAAGGCGATTCCCAAAGCTATCTGGTGTTTTACTCACGATGAACCGTTTCCGCTTTTTCGCACGCCGGCTCGGCGCATGTGGCTGCACGTTGGCGATCACGTTGCTGGAATCGATGCCGCCTTGCGTAAGGGACATGGAGGCGAGGTCTACAATCTAGCTCCGATGGCTGATTCCGAAGAAGTAACAGAGACGGTCATAGAACGCGTGCGAGAATTGGTGGGCAAGGGGGAGATCGCTAAAGTAGAAGACAGAGACAGCTATGATTTGCGGTATTGGATGGTATCCAAAAAAGCCGAACAAGAGCTTGGTTGGCAAGCGAAGAATAATCTCGACGAGACGCTGGAATCGACCGTGGAGTGGTATCTAGCAAATCTCGATTGGCTTGAAGAAGCCTATGCCCTGGCTTCGGCACACAGCAATCATCTCTGAGCGTCTTTGAATTCCAAATACGCTACGGGGTAGTTTTTGGAAACTGCGGCGCCTCTACATCAGTGATCTTGCCTCTGTAAATTCTAAGCGTTCCCTCAATGAGGGTTCCGTTTCCGCTGAGATCTCCTTCGTAGATGAAAATTTCGTCTGTACGCTTTTTAAGGGAGAATTTCCGCTTTGTGGGTTCTCCCAGAATTTCAATTGCCTCTTCCGCTTTTTGCCCGACAGAGATGCGGTTCCAGTTTTCCGGCTTAGTCCATCCTCCCGTCGCTTGCACATCGGCTCTTTTCAGCTCCCGGCGTATTCTATCTATCCAGCGCTGCTTTTCTTCGCTTTCCTGTTCTTCCAGCGCCGTGATCGAGATGGTTTCCGTCGCCTTTTTCGATTCAAGGGATACGATTCTCTCTTCAAGGGAGGTAACTTGAGCTCGAAGGGCTCTCAGCTCCTCAAGAATGTCATCTAGAGATGCTTCTTCTTGAGCGAACGAAAGCGGCGCAAAGGAAAGGATGAAAAGGGCTTTAGCGAAGTATTTCATAATAGCAGGTCTGTCTTCTTGGAATCACTAGCCGAACACAACTTGATTCTGGCTAGGCTGGACCAGTTTGTTTCCTTGAACCGGAATATCGAGTTTAACGCGCTTGATCCCTAGTTCTATTTCCTCAACGTGAACGCCATGAATCGAAGGCTATTGGCTGCGTTGTTTTTGAATGCTTTAGTCGCGAGCGCTTTGGCTGTTGAGGACGGGGCGGCTATTTACAAGATGTATTGTGTCGAGTGTCACGGCGCGAAACTGGAGGGTAACAAAGCTACGGCCCTTATAAAAGACGATTGGCTGTACGGCCGCACGCCAAAGTATTTCAAGCGAAACATCGCGCATGGCATTCCCAATACAACTATGATTGCTTGGAGCAATGTTCTTTCTAATGAACAGATTGACGCTTTGGTTCAATTCATCATAGATGCTCAATCCTCTCCTCCAGGCATTTCGATGCCTGTTCCCAAGCGAGTGGATACAGAGGAGTACGGGCTCAGTATCGAGATCTTGGTTGACGATAAGTTGAGAAATCCTTGGGGCATTGAATTTATCGATGAAAACCGAGCGCTTGTAACCGAAAAAGAAGGACGTTTAAGATGGCTTGTTAATGGCAAACTGGATCCGAGACCCATTGATGGTTTGCCACTCGTCTATCGACGCGGTGGCTTAATGGATGTGGCCTTGGATCCGAACTATGAGGAAAACGGGTGGATCTATTTAGCTCATGGACACGCTATCGACCATCCTGAAAGTCAAAATCCGAGAGCTCTAACTCGAATAATCCGTGGTCGCGTCAGTGGCTATCGATGGGAGAATAACCAGGCGCTTTTCCAGGTTCCAGAAGATCGCTATCATTCAGGCGGCAATCGTTGGGGTGGAAGGCTGTTGTTCGACAGAGAAGGCTATTTGTATTTTACGATTGGGGACATGGCCAGAGGGATGGCGTCGCAAGACCCTACCTTGCATAACGGCAAGAGCTTCCGAATCAACCCGGATGGGAGCATTCCTCAGGATAATCCATTCCTTGAAGTGGATAGAGCCATCCAGGCGGTTTACACCCTCGGCAATCGAAACATACAAGGACTGACTTTGCATCCAGAAACCGGTGACATTTGGGCGACGGAGCATGGTCCTATGGGAGGAGACGAAGTGAACATACTAAGAAATGGAAACAATTATGGCTGGCCCATTATAACTTATGGTAAAGACTACAGTGGCGAGATCGTTTCCAATTTGACGCACAAGGAAGGCATGGAGCAACCGATCACGCAATGGACGCCTTCGATTGCCGTTTGTCCTGCGGAATTCAATACAAGTCCGCTGTTCTCGAAATGGAAGAATAATCTACTTGTTGGAGCACTGGCTTACGAAGAACTTCGTCGATTGGTGATTGAAGATAACCAAGTGGTCAAAGAGGAGCTTCTCTTCAAAGGATATGGGCGTGTACGTGATCTGAAGTTTGGACCTGACGGAGCCCTATACGTTTTGCTGAACGGACCGGGATCTGTTCTCAGAATAACACCCGAATCATAAAGTCCTCAACCCGATCTTAACTAATCTACATTTGATTTTATCATAACTCTTCGCTTTTCTGTTTTCCAATGTCTCGCCAATCAATCCACCTGCGACGGTTCCGAGTTCTTTTCGCTCTCATTCTTGTTACGACAGCGGCCTGGGCCGAAGATCCTAGCTACTCGTTTGAACCTTCAAACTTGGGCTACCTTCTGAAGACGGCGGACGGACGCCCAGTTTTCCAATACATGAACCAGGTTCCGGCGGGTGATGTCCTAGACTGCGAAAGCGCTTGCTGTCTTTATCCATACTATACGCCCGATGGAGTTCAAGTTGGCGATATCGGTCCCGTGGACCATGAGCATCACCGTGGCATTTTCTTTGGGTTTGTTTCTGTAAGCCATAAGAGCGCTCGAGCTGATTTTTGGGGTTGGGGGCAATGGGCTCCTAGAATTGGTCGTCGTATTGAAAACGTCTCGGTTGAGCTAGTATCTGCTTCCAAGGACGATGCGGTTGTCCGTGTAGTGAATACTTGGATAAACGGAACGAGGCAGTGGTTTTCAGAAGAAACTGAATACGCGGTTCATGAAGGGGATGGCTTCTTCGTTTTCGATTGTCGCTATCAGTTTACGGCTAAGCTAGAGCTAACCATAGACCAGAAGGCCTTTGGAGGCTTGGGTATTCGAATGAGAAGCGATGGAGAAGCCTCAGTACACGACGCGAATGGATTGCTCGCGTTGCCCAACACAAAGTTTAACGATCCAACTCTGAACTGGCCAGATCCTTGGTATCGCTACGAATTGAAAGCTACAAACGGTGAAGCCTTTGCCGTGACAGGTGTGAGTCATCCTAGCAATGACCCTCAAGCTACTTGGTTTAAACTGAACAAGAATGGAATGTTGAGTCCTTCCATTTCAGCCCTTCAGGAAGTCGACATGAAGCCAGAGGATAAATTGGACCTCCGTTTTCGCATCATCGTGCAAGACGAAACTGCCAACCCAGAGGCCGTTCAAAAATCGATTCAGTCCTATTTGGAAACGCGTTTCGACTGATTTTGCTTTCGTCGATTGTCTGGTGGCTCCACTATATCCAATGATGTTGAGCGATTTAGGCTTTTGGACTTTAACGGGATCGGCAGTGATCATTGGAATCACACATACACTCCTCGGTCCGGATCACTACCTGCCATTTGTGGCTCTAAGCAAGGCGAGGAAGTGGAGCGTGGCGAAAACCATGCGACTGACCTTGCTTTGCGGCTTTGGTCATGTAGCCAGTTCAGTTCTTATCGGTTTTATTGGAATTATACTGGGTGTCAGTTTGGGAAGTTTAGAATTCATAGAGTCATTTCGAGGCGATGTTGCAGCTTGGCTTCTAATCGGCTTTGGAGCCCTCTATTTGGTCTGGGCTTTACGCAGAGCCGGTAAGCGAAAAACCCACGAACACCCGCATGTTCACAGTGATGGAACGATCCACAAGCACCCGCACAGCCACGATGGGGACCATGCCCATCCTCATCTTGAGGAGAATCGAGATGGAAATGTCCAAAAGCCTGTCGCGGCCTGGAGCCTATTTATCATATTTATTTTCGGTCCCTGCGAAGCTCTCATTCCGCTCCTCCTTTATCCCGCTGCGCAAGAGAATTGGTATTGGTGCATAGGTGTGGTTCTCGCTTTCAGTTTAGCAACGGTTGGTACCATGCTGGCCGCTGTGTTTGCTTTGACTCGCGGTTTAAGCTTTCTTCGTTTGCCATCGATGGAAAGATGGGGCCAAGTGTTTGCCGCCGGCATTATTCTAATGTGCGGTTTGGCTATTCGCCTGGGCTTGTGATAAGCTGCTCGGTTTTATCGCTTTAATGGAATCAGTTGAAACATATATTCAACGCTTGGAGGCTTGGTTTGCTGAATGCGATGGCGCGGTTGTGGCCTTTTCTGCAGGGGTAGATAGCTCTCTTGTAGCTTATGCGGCTAGACGTTTCCTTGGAGCAGATAAGTCCCTAGCGGTGATTTCCACTTCGCCTAGCTTAAAGCGAAGCGATCTCGATTTAGGGCGTACTTTTTGCGAAAAATACGATATTCGTCTGCGTGAGATTCAAACTAAAGAGACGGAGGACCCTGACTATCTGAAGAATGGTCCTGATCGTTGTTATTTCTGCAAATCGAATCTGTATTTCGATCTCAGTCAAATTTCGAAGGAATTTCCCGATTGGCGGGTAATGAACGGAGCGAATGTCGATGATCTTGGAGACTATCGTCCGGGATTAAAGGCGGCCAAGGAATTTGAAGTGCATGCCCCGCTTTCGGATTGCGGCATGACCAAAGATGCTATTCGGGCGGTGGCTGCTCAGTACGAGCTGGAATGTTGGAACAAGCCGGCGAGTCCGTGCATGAGTTCGCGCATTCCTTACGGTCAAGAAGTCACTCTCCATAAATTAGAGCAAATAGAAGCTGGCGAATCGTTCTTGAATGAGCTGGGGTTCGATATCGTAAGGCTGCGGCATTATGGGAGTGTTGCTCAGATAGAAGTTCCAGCCGAAAAGCTGGAATGGCTCATGCTTTACTCAAATGTAGTTAAAAAGCGGATGCGTGAGCTCGGTTTCGAGTCAGTTGAGTTCGATAAGGAAGGATTCGTTTCCGGCAAGTTGAATCGCGTTTTGTCATGAACGATATAAATTTCGACTACCAGCGGGAAGAGCGGCAGGGCTTCCCGGAAATCGTTTTCGGAGAGGGCAAGACGGTCGACCAGATTCTTCGCATAGTAGAAGATCTTCTGGCGAAACAGCAAAACGTCTTTATCACGCGTTTAAGTGAAGGAAAAGCGGAGAAGCTGGTCCTCCAGTATCCTGATGGAGACTACGATGAAATCTCTCGGAGCTGGTTGTTTGGCGATCTTTCCGGCAGGAAACGCGAAGGAAGCGTAGGTCTCGTTTCTGCTGGGTCTTCCGATAGGTTCGTGATCGATGAAGCTGCTCGGACGTTGCGGTTTTTGGGTATAGCTTCGGATTCAATCCAAGACTGTGGCGTGGCAGGCATTCATCGTCTCATGAACCGGGTGGGGGATCTTTGCTCGTTCGATGTTCTTATTGTTGCAGCTGGTTTTGAGGGGGCCTTGCCTTCTGTAGTGGGTGGCCTGGTACGCCATCCGATCATTGCTGTACCCGTTAGTGTGGGATATGGTGTTGCTGCAGGTGGCGAAACGGCCTTGAAAGCAATGCTCTCATCTTGCGCAGCTGGTCTCACGGTGGTGAACATTGATAACGGCTTTGGGGCGGCTTTAGCCGCTTACCGAGTACTGAATTTAAAGTATGGCTACGCTTAAAATTGAGCCCTTTTCCGGTTGTAGTGGAGATATGTTCCTCGGCGCTCTGGTTGAGCTGTCGGATTGTGGAGAAAAGCTGGAGGCTCTGCCGGAAAAGCTGAAGCTTCCTGAGACCAAAATCGAAATAAGCTCTGTAGAAAAGTGCGGCATTATGGGGACGAAAGCGGATGTAATCGTACCCAAAGAGGAACACGCTCATCGGCACCTGCCGCAAATTCACAAGATCATCGATGAGTCTGAGCTGCCGGATACAACCAAGCTGAGGGCCAGGGCCATTTTTCATCTGCTCGCCGAATCTGAATCGAAGGCTCACGGCATTCCTGTAGAAAAAGTGCATTTTCATGAGGTAGGGGCTTTGGACGCGATCATTGACATCGTCGGTAGCGCGATGCTTTTGGATGAGCTTTGTATTGAAAAAGCCTATACGGATCCTGTTCGACTCGGTCATGGCTTTGTGAAGGCCGCGCATGGGCAACTGCCGATACCGGCCCCGGCAACTCGCTTTCTTCTGGATGGAATACCGACCTTTAGAGGAGATACTGAAAAGGAGATGACGACTCCAACGGGAGCGGCTATTCTGCGTTCGTTGAATCCGATCTCGGAGGATGAACCTTTGAAGCTAGGCAAGCCTGCCTATGGGGCAGGCAGTGCTGATTTTGCCCATCCCAATATGTTGAGACTCTCATTGGTTGAGGAAACCAACGGAGGTCTCAGTCGGGAATCTGGTCGCGTTCTCTTACAGACGAATATCGACAATACGAGTGGCGAGTTCGTAGGGCGAAATTTACAAGAAAAACTCTTTGCTGCTGGGGCATTGGATGTTGCGACTTATCCAGTATCCATGAAAAAGGGCCGGCCTGGAATTGTACTCGAAGTGTATTGCCCAACCGATTGTGAAGAGGGACTTGCTTCCATCATTTTAAGTGAAACGAATACTCTGGGAGTGCGTAGAATCGAAAGCGATCGTTATATTCTTCCGAGGGAAATCCAAAAAATTGATACGTTTTTCGGTCCTGTTTCAGTTAAAGTCGCCACACTCCCCAATGGACAGCTAAGAATGATGCCGGAATTTGACGACTGCGCGTCTTTGGCAGCTATCAAAGGCGAGCCTATTTGGAGAGTCTACGAAGCGGCCAAGCAAGCGGCTTCTTCGCAACTAGGCGCAAAACAGTCCTAGCGAGTTTCATTCGCTCAAGCCGGAAAGCGAAAGCCATTTCGCCGCCTGAGCCGCAGTGACTGGCTTAAGGGCTTTCGACAGATTCGTGGCGACCTGACCAAACTCGTTTGAATACAGAAGGAGGTCGCATTGAACATTGGTTTCCTGAAACTGAGATAGCTTCCTGGAAAAACGGATACGCTCAATTTCTCCTTTTTTCAGGTCCCCAATATACCGCGCGCGGACGAAAGCCTCCCGCACGGGAATTCCATTCTTTTCTTCGTCTGGATGGTCGTAAGAAACGACGACAGCGCAATAAGCAGAGGGCAGATCGTTTTGAGGAAGAATTTCAAAGTCGACGAAAATGGTATCATTCTTCATCGAACCGCTCAGACTGCCGGTATCTACCAGTTCTTCCACATAATCGTTGTAGTCTATAGAATCCTGTTTCATCTCCGCCGCGGCGGCTTCGACATCGGGCGCATTATCGTGACTGGTGTCATTCACCTGCTGAAACTCCCATTCTTTTTTGCTTACGGTAGCATCGGCCAAAGCCTCTGTTCGAAACATTTGAGCAAAGGCATCCGCTTCAGCCTGACCGCTAGACATGGAGGCGAACTTATAATCGAAACTCAGAATCTCCGCGAAATTTTCCGAAAGAATTATATTGTTGGTTAGACTGCAAACCGCAGTGTTCTCGACCTTCCGAATTCGACTTCCTTTTTCTATATGGATATTCCTTTTATCTACGGCTGCTATGGGGAAAAACTTGTCCCCTTGCTTCGCTCGCAGATCGGCTCCAAGAAAAACGTAGCCGGCTACCTCTTCCTCGTTGTTGGCGTAGCTATGTGATGAGATGACTAAGGTGAAAACTAGAAACGTTGGGCTTGCAAAATTTCTCAAGAATCTTGCGGAACCTAGCCTATTTGTCATCAAAATTTGGATATAGAAATTTTTCAGGACAGAGCAGTAGACGTTTTAATTCCGAAGGCTCGCAAGCTCCTGGTAACGTTTCATCTGTGCCGAAGTCATCGGCTTTAGGCCTTTGGCAAGGTTAGTTGCCACTTGCCCTTTTTCATTTGAATAAATGTGAACTTCGCACTCGACGTTTTCGTCTGGAAACGGAAGCAGCTGACTGGAAAACTTTACCTTTTGCCCACGATTCGCGAGGAGATCGCCTAAATAGCGCACTCTGACAAAAGTGTTGTTGCCGATGGCATCCTCCGGAGTTTCCGGTTCGAATGATATTACGACTGCGCAATAGGCGTCCTTAATGTCTGTGGAGGGCAATATCTCGAAATCGAAAAAGACCATGTCTTTCTTGCCTTCTAGATAGAAGCTATCGGTTTCTATCATATCTTGGATGGTCGATTGCACATTATCGTTGGAATAGTTCAGCTCGCGAATTTCGCCTTCCATGCGCAGGCGTTCCCCTTCTGGGATATCGTCTCCGCCTCTGTCTAATTCTCCTTGGATTCGATTCACTTCTAGTTCGGTGCTAGCCTCCATAAAGAAACCGTCTGAAATGGCTTGAGAGTGAGCTTTCAGAGCTGCCATGGAAGTGAAGGTATAATCCAAGTCGATGACCTCCACGAAGTCTTCCGAAAGGACAATATTCCTCGTTAGGCGGCAAGGAGCAGTGCGACTGACCTTTTTGATATTAGCGCCGTTGTCCAAAAGGATGTGTTTCTTGTTCACAGAAACTACAGGAAGGTGCGCCTTTCGGTGCTGGGCGCTTAGATCGCCTCCCATGAAAAGATAGCCGGCGATTTCCTCGTTTTCAGCCGTGAGTGGCAGGTTGCTTGTTAGCAGCGCGATGACGATTGCTGATAGAGAGATTACTTTGTTTTTCATGGCGGAAATCGAAATACGGGATAAGTACAATTGAGTAGTTCTGGTCTGAATTTAGAGGTATGGGCAAATATGACAACGCAGAAGGTAAACGGTGTCATTTAATTAGCGGTTACCCTGGGTGGAAATGTTAGAGAGCGAAAGTCAAGAGCGATCGATTTAGCGCATGACCGCTACACTCTTTATTTGGGCGTAGACGAGGTCTCCTTGGGCGAGGGCGAGATTGTCAACCGATTTGCGGGTTATGCGACACAGGATAGGGCACTCTCCAATTTTCAGCCTGATGGTCATCTGAGATCCGCCTTTTGGGGTCATTTTGTCAATTGTAGCTGGGAAAACGTTGAGTATGCTTGTGTCGTTAGGCGGGTTGAGGGCGAGACTAACGTCGCGTGCGGCGATTCTAAGCCGCACGCGGCTATCCGATTGTAGTTTTTTTCCAGTTACGATAAACTGGCCTGCGCTGAATTGGAGATAGTTTAGGCTGTAT
>JANQKI010000301.1 GCA_028281165.1 Opitutaceae bacterium
GTGGTTTGAGTCACCTTTTTTCGCATAGTGGCATCGGTTTCCTTCTCTTCTTCCGTATTGTAACGATTTTTCTTCCTGACCCTCGAAATCGCTTTTTCGGAACCGCGTTTGACTTGATAAAATTTGCCCTGCAGGTAGCGACCTATACCACCGGGGATTCCAGCGACCGTTGAAATAGGCCTCCTAGCGACTTGCCAGGTATTGACTAGCGGATGCTTCAAAGCCTCGGAAAAAGAACGCGCGAATGCCTCGGTCTGGCCGATCTCCTCAAGCTTGGCAATCGCTTCAATCTCTTTTATGCGTTTCCTCAATAGTTCAGGCCCCCAGACGTCATATGTCGCATAATCGCTCTCCAATTTGATCTGATAGCCGAAATTAACCACATGAACAATCGGGCTAACCTTGAAGTGTTCGCCTTCGCGCAATTCAGGAGCAAGCACATCGCTGGCAAAAAAGACGGGCGGCCCCTCGTCTGGCTCCTTTGCCAAAGCAAAGCAGGCAAACTCTAGCAGGAGAATAGAAAGACACGCTCTTTTAAGTGCTAGAAGCATGAGGCTTTGAAAGTGTAAGCAAGAAAGCAGAAAAGTGAGGAAATGTCCTTTGAAAACGGTAAAGTGATATCGGTTCCTAAGCGAGTCTTCAAATCCTCGTAAATTCCATCTTCACGGTAATCGATTTGGGAATAATGATTCTTTGCATCCCAGAAAGTTTTGGCTAAAACGAAACTAGAGTGAAACGGTACTACCTTACAACCCTCTCTTTACTGGTAAACATTGGTATGGGTGCTCCCGGAACTGCGACCGAGGCGGAAAAAGAAGAGCCTTTCATTCTTTTTATAGCCGGAGAGCCGAGCCACGGCTGGAACGAGCACGAGTTTCCTGAAGCATGCGAGGTTCTGGCTAATTGCTTAAATGAAAGTGGCTTGAAGATTCAAGCAGAGGTTTCTCTGGGTTGGCCTGGAGACGCCGCCGATCTGCTTCGGGCAGCAGCTATTGTGCTCCACAGTGACGGTGGCGAAAAACATGTGGCCAAGGGCAAAACTGAGCAACTGAGATCATTACACCAAAACGGCACAGGTATTTGTGTGGTGCATTACTCGTTAGAGCCGGCGAGCAAAGAAATGGCGGACTTCCTTTTCGATTCGATTGGCGGCTATTTCGAGGTCAACTGGTCGGTGAATCCGATTTGGCATATGTCAGACCCATCCATTCTAAATCATAAAGCCACCTCGGCGGTAGGAATGTTTAAAATGAGAGACGAATGGTACTACCACATTAGATTTAGGAAAGACGACGAAGGCATAACGCCGCTCCTTCAAGCGCTTCCCCCTCTCTCGTCACTCGGTGAGGACGGTCCGCGATCAGGAAATCCAACCATTCGAGAAAAGCTAAAAAGCGGCGCTTCGCAGACTCTAGCCTGGACCTACGAAGATTCGGAAAAGCGCAGAGGATTTGCCACAACAGGAGGTCATTTTCTCTACAATTGGAGAGATGATTCGTTTCGCAAACTCGTGCTCAATGGCATCGCGTGGGCAGCTGGCTTGGCCATCCCTGAAAACGGGATCAGCTCATCGACCCAAGGCTTGATCAAATACAAGATGATTAATCAATCGATCGCAGTCGGTGACCTTGAGGACATCAAAAGCCACATAGAAAGGGATCCGGAAATAATTGATGATCCGGGCAAGTCAAAGATGACACCCTTGCATCAGGCCGTTCTTCGCAAAAAGGAAGACATTGCCGAGCTTCTTTTGAATCTGGGAGCGAAACCAAACATACCAACTGGCAACGGCCAAACTGCCCTCCACCTCGCCATCAATCGCGGTTTGCCCAGCGTTTGCTGTCTTCTCATCACAAAAGGCGCGGACTTGAACGTGCAGGATGAAAACGGCTGGACCCCGCTTCATCTCGCCGCTGCTAAAGATCGAATCGACATAGCCAGAATCCTTATCGAAAGCGGTGCAAATCTCCAAATTTTAAGTACAGCAGGAGGAACGCCACTCCACGAGGCTGCTCCTAGCGCAAGCGCTGAAATGGTACAGCTACTTTTGGATAGCGGCATCGATCCAATGGTAAAGTCGAATGATGGGAAAACGGCTCTCGATCACGCGATCACTTACAAAAACGAGGCAGTGATTCAGCTATTGGAATCCGTTGGTCAGTAGAGGCTTGGATTGATCCCCTAAGAGACTTCATTTTTTCATTCCAATTAGATTCAATGCTTCTAACAGATGATTCTATGAAATTCATGGATCTGCTGCTTTTAATAGCTCTCGTCTTAATTTGGCCTTTGAAACTTGGCGCGGCGCCTGAGTCAAAAGCCCGCCCGATCGACTATTCCACTTTCAAGTGGTACAATGAACTCCCGCAAGACCGCGAGGCTGATCCAAGCTTGCAGCACTTGTCGTTCTACAGCCAAGCCAATCAAGCCGACGTAGGTTTCTATTTGTATTTGCCTGATGGTTACTACGATGAAGAAAATCGCAAGAATCGGTATCCGACGATTTACTTCCTTCACGGAGGACGACCTGGAGCGGAATACAAAGGGCTAGGACGCTTCCCATTCATGAAGGATGGAATCAAGAGGGGGCTGAGACCGCCTGTCATCTACGTCATTCCAAACGGCGGCAAACTTAGCCACTATGATTGGGGAAATGCTAAAGGAGCCACCGCTTTTCTCGAATTAGTGGAACACATTGATCGCGCGTATCGAACTATCAAGGACAGAAGAGGACGAGTCCTGGAAGGCGGATCTCAGGGAGGGAGAGGCGTAACGCGCTATCTTTTCAGACACCCAGAATTATTCAGCTCAGCTATTGCCATGGCCCCTGGGCATCAGTGGGAGAAAATCATCAGCGAAAACAATGGCATCGAGAGCGAATACCTTACCATAGACGATGGATCGATCAACACCTGGGACTTAGCCGCCGGATACGCCAAACGAAAAGACGCTCCGCCTATCCGCTTCATGAATGTGATTGGAGATCAGGACGCCAACTACCCAGGAAACCTCGGTTTCCACGAGCACCTAAAGAAACTTGGGATAGAGCACGAATTCGTTGTCGTGAAAGGCGCTGGGCACGGTATAGACTTCAGCGTAGACAACGTCGGAGATAGGATTCTGTCTTTTCAGACAGAAAGCTTCAGACAATTCGGGATTATCGATTAGCATCTAGAAGCTTCGAAAGCCAGTCGAGAAATTAGCCGGGCAGAAATTCCTCGATGTAATCGTATTGGCTATTCAAGTATTTGTTCGCCTTACGATTATTGGTAATGCGCATTTTCGAGGCGTTGTACTTTATGGGCTTGCCCACTTCCATGGCTACCAATCCGAGCAGAGCCGTTTCAGTAAAATCAGCCGCATAGCTGAACGGGGCTCCAGCCTGCTTCCCGTCTTTTATGGCAGCAGCGAATTCCTTGAAGGGCCCGCCCCTTACTCGTGGCAAGGTTTTGGCAGGCAGAGACCGGCTAGACCTTAGTTCTTTGAAGAATTCGTCAGGAAAAATACGCACGCTTGAACTATATGTATCCGACCAAAGGATACCTTTGTTTCCGATGATAAAAGTACCGCTGGAGTTGCGGATTCGCTTGTTTCCCCTGCCATCTATAAACTCTTCGAAAAAGTCGCTCGGCACTCCGGGAAGTTTATCTAGATCAGGCAAACGACCGCCATCGAGCCAAGTCACTTTCGGAGCTTTCTTTCCATTCCTGTCAGGAAAGGTGAAACGGATGGTAGAAGCGTGGGGAAAGGTTTCCTCGTAAGAACCAGAAGCTTCAGCCTCAACCGCAACCGGCATGCCAAGATCCAAACCCGTGAAAGAGGCATCCATTATATGGCAGGCCATATCGCCAATTGCCCCGCAACCGTAGTCTTTCCAGCCTCGCCAGCCAAAAGGCGTTATTCGAGAATCGAAAGCTTTCTTTGGAGCCACGCCTAGCCACAGATCGTAGTCGATCGTCGATGGAACCGGCTCATTTTTCCTAGTGATGTCACCTTGAGGCCAAATGGGACGATTCGTCCAATGAAGCACTTCTTGAATCTCGCCAAGAACATCGGCTTGCGTCCATTCCTGTATGAATCTCAAGCCCTCATAGGTATGGCCTTGATTCCCCATCTGCGTCACTACGCCGGCCTCGGCGGCTGCTTCCTTGAGTTGCCTAGCTTCCCAAATAGTACGCACCAACGGCTTCTCGCAATAGACATGCTTGCCTCGCCTCAGAGCCCAAAGCGCAATGGGATAATGCATGTGGTCAGGAACGGCAATCGAAACGGCATCGATTTTGTCGCCCATCTCGTCGAACATCTTCCGATAGTCCTTAAATCGAGCCGCATTAGGATAGGCTTCATAGCTGGAGGCAGCTCGATTGTCGTCCACATCGCAAAAGGCTACAATCGCCTCTTCGGCATAACCTTTAACGTGATCCCGACCCCGGCCCCCGGCGCCAATCACAGCAATATTTACTTTTCCGTTTGGAGAAGGAGCTTTGCCGGCTACCCAACGCGGCAAAACCATAAAAGAGGCTGCTGCAGCCCCTGTCTTAACAAAAGTCCGACGATCGATGGATTTAAATGGAGGCATGGCTGAAAGAATTATTTTAAATTGTACACCGAGAAATCTAGTTCCGCAAAGGCTAAATGCAACGCTTCAGCTATTCTTTCAGTTGAATGGATGGGCTTGAAGTAGCCATAACCATGAGGTCGTGGGAACCTGAATAGGTCCATGAACTTACGTTCATGGCTACTTGAGCTGCGCTCAACCAACAGCGATCTGCTTCATGGCCGTCATGTGGCCACGGAGCTCAGCTCCGATTTTTTCCACGCCATGATTCTGAATTGCTGTATTCACTTCGATAAGACGCTGATTATCGACTTGATTGCTAGCGGCATCCAAACCCTGGCCGATTACGTCTGTATCGATTTTCTTCATGAAGTCGCCAAGAAGCGGAATAGCCGCATCGGAAAAGAGATAGCAACCATACTCAGCTGTATCCGAAATCACCACGTTCATCTCGTAAAGCTTCTTGCGACCTATGAGATTGGCTATCAACGGAACTTCGTGCAGAGATTCGTAATAGGCCGACTCAGCTTTGATTCCAGCCTTGGTCATAGCCTCGAAGGCGAGCTCTACTCCAGCGCGAATCATAGCCACCATCAGAATGCCCTTATCGTAGTATTCCTGTTCGCCGATTTCCACGTCGGCAGCGGGCGTCTTCTCGAAAGCCGTTTCGTTGGTAGCTTCTCGCCAAGCAAGCAAATCTTTGTCATCATTATCCCAGTCCTCCATCATCGTTGAGGAAAATTTTCCGGACATGATGTCCTCTTGATGCTTGTCGTAGAGATCGCGCATAATCTCCTTAAGCTCTTCAGAAAGCTCAAAAGCGCGGATCTTGGCCGGATTGCTGAGGCGATCCATCATGTTGGTGATGCCTCCATGCTTGAGTCCTTCCGCAATCGTATCGAAAGCGTGCTGGATGAATTTGCTGGCCCAACCAGGATCGATTCCCTTTTCGACCATCTTATCAAAGCAAAGCAGCGAACCGGTTTGCAGCATGCCACAAAGGATCGTTTGCTCGCCTAACAAGTCGGATTTCACTTCCGCAATAAAGCTCGATTCCAAACAACCCGCCCGATCACCGCCGGTCCCAGCGGCATAGGCCTTGGCAATATCCCAGCCTTCGCCTTTCGGATCGTTTTCCGTATGAACAGCCAACAGAGTCGGAACGCCAAAACCGCGCTTGTACTCCTCGCGAACTTCGGTGCCGGGACTCTTTGGAGCCACCATGATGACGGTAAGGTCCTTCCGAATCTCCGTTCCCTCTTCAACAATATTAAATCCATGGCTGTAGGACAGACAAGCTCCTTCTTTCATGTGCGGTTGAACGGCAGCCACAACGGCAGCGTGCTGCTTATCGGGAGTCAGATTCAGAACGAGATCCGCCGTCGGTAAAAGCTCTTCGTAGGCGCCAACATTAAAACCATTCTCAGTCGCGTTCTTCCAAGATTGGCGTTTCTCATCGATCGCGGACTGCCGCAGAGTGTAGCTCACATCCAATCCAGAATCGCGAAGATTCAGACCTTGATTCAGGCCCTGGGCTCCACAGCCCACGATCACGATCTTCTTGCCCTTGAGGGCCTCCACGCCGTTGAATTCGGAGCGATCCATGAAGCGACAGCGACCGAGTTGTTCCAATTTCTGAGCCAAAGTCAGAGTGTTGAAGTAGTTTTTTCTGCTCATTAGGAGGTCCCTTAAAAATTTAAGGCGGAGAACCTATGCGACTGCCAACGTCCTCGTAAAGAGGAATTTTCCGCTATGCGAAGCGCGGATCCTCGTAGGTAGCAATGATCGTAAGATCATGGAAATCCATAGCCTCATAACCATGGCTACAAGATAGGCTGTACCTTAAGCCGGATTTCCATAGCGACTAATAATCACGGTGCAGCTGAAGAACATACGTTTCAAAGAATTGAATATTGAAAACTGGGAAACCAAGCCAGGCGAAACGTGGTGCATCCTTGGCGGAAATGCCTCGGGAAAAAGTCTTCTGGCAGGCATCCTCACCGGAGAACTTTGTCCCAAAGAAGGCAAAGTAATCGATCGTCCGCATAAGGTCAGCTGGGCCTCGTTCGAAAGTCAGCAGGAAACCTACGAAGAAGAGCTTCGCAATCAAGACACAGACTTTATTGATCGTGTCGATTACGGCTCAACTGGACTGGAAATTCTGAAAGAATCAGGAGCAGCAGAGGAGGAAGCTAGAGCAGCAGCAGAATCATTCCATCTTGGATACATCCTTGACCGCGGCTATCGCCTGCTCTCCAGTGGCGAAGCCAGAAAGATTTTGCTCCTCAAAGAAATTCTAGGAAAACCGGATCTCCTAATTCTGGAAGAGCCCTTCGAGGGACTGGACGCAGACTCGAGAGGCGAATTATCGCAATTCTGTCATAAATTAATCGATACAGATCACAATATTCTGCTGTCGGTTAACCGACTAGCCGATGTTGCGGAATGGGCAACCCATCTCGCCTTGTTGAGGAAAGGCAGTATAATCGAACAAGGTTTAAGGAATAAAATTCTGGATACACCAGCCGTTCGCAACCTGATGGCGCTCGACTCCAATGCGTTTCCCGAATTGCCAGCCCCAATCGAAAAAGACTACAGAAAATCCAATCCGCTAGTTCGTTTCAGTCAGTGCCTGATTCAATATGGCGATGAAAGGCAATTCGAGAACTTCGATTGGGAACTCAAACCTGGACAGCACACTTTAATTACAGGACCCAACGGAGCAGGAAAATCCACGCTTCTCCAACTCATTTCGGGCGACCATCCTCAGTGCTATAGCAATGACATCCAAGCCTTCGGCTACCAAAGAGGAACGGGGGAAAGCATTTGGGACATAAAGCGAAACATTGGAATCGTCTCCGCCGCCCTTCATCGCGATTACCGAGCTCCGGGGAACATTTTGACTGTTGTTGTATCAGGATTTTATGACAGCATCGGTCTTTACGAACCGGCATCGACAAGCGAAAGAAGCTTGGCCCTACAGTGGTTGAAGATTGTCGGTCTCCGCGAAGAGGCCAATACCATCTTCCGTCAACTTTCCTACGGCCAGCAACGACTGGTTTTAATTGCCAGAGGGCTTATCAAACAGCCGCCTCTTCTGATTCTCGACGAGCCAACCCAAGGGCTCGACGATCTCAATCGCCACCTAGTCCTTTCGTTTATCGAAAAGCTCGCCAACCTCAAAGCCACTACCCTGCTCTTCGTAAGCCACAGAGAAGATGAGCATCTTCCCTTATTCAAAAACCGAATACGTTTCGAAAAATCGGAGGTGAAAAATGTTCGCTTCCAGGCTGTTGTTGAAGGCGAAACTTTGTAAGACAGAAAATTTGGTCAACGCTCGTTGTACTCGCTTGACGCTGCCTTGCAGCAATAGGATGTTCTTCTTCGAAGAACAACATGTTTATTTTTTGTTGGCGTAAGCCATCCTGCTCTCCCGAATGCGAACGTTGACGATTAGTGAACTCAGCTCCACAAACCTTCTCCGTAGCTCCAACCCTTACGGACGGGTTCCTTAATCCATTTGCTGAGCTCAGGACGATTGGTGACGGTCGTCGTTTCCGCGTCCCATTCGATGCGATGTCCAGCACGAATAGCCAGAGAGCCGAACAGGATAACCTCGGTTAAGGGGGCAGCGTAGTCAAAGTCCGAGCCACATTGAGGACCTTCGCCTTTAATATAGCGAAAGAGCTCCTCGATCGGTCCACCCTTCACCCGAGGGATTGTTTTTTTCTGCAGAACCGAACGGTATTCCTGCATGCGTTCTCTGGGCCACAGGATCGGGCTATAGGGTCTCATGTCTTCGTGATAGAGAATCTCCTTTGAGCCGAGCATGTACATCCCATTTGGAGGAAGCTCTTTCATGCCTGGAAGCTTTGGCGGCCGGGGGCGACCTTCCCACCAGTGCAGCTTAACGGGTGGCATGTTTTCTCTAGCTGGAAAATGATAAGTGACGTGAGCTCCGAACGGAGTGTAGTGGTCGTTGGCTGGCTCGTCGAGTTCGACGTCAACGGCCGATGGCATTCCCAGCTTCAAAGCCCAGAAAGGAGCATCCAAACAATGACATCCTATATCGCCTAGAGCTCCGACGCCATATTCCCACCAGCCACGCCATCTTTGCGTTACGTAGGCATCACTAAAACGGCGACGAGCGACAGGACCTTGCCACAGCTCCCAGTCTACACCTCTAGGCGTTTTTTGACCAGGCACGGGAATCGAATCCGGCTTAACGAACCAGGGAGGAATAGGGCGATCCGTCCAACAGTGCACCTCGCGAACTTCGCCAATCACGCCAGCATCGAACCATTCCTTGATGCGGCGGATTCCTTCGGTGGTGTGTCCTTGATTTCCCATTACAGTCTTCACGTTGTAATGATGCATCGCCTTATGCAAGGTGCGGACTTGCCAAATATTGTGAGCTAGCGGTTTTTGGATAAAGACATGCTTACCCAGTTCCATAGAAGCCATCCCAACCGGGAAATGCGTGTGGTCAGGAGTGGATACAAGAACTACGTCGATTTCCTTTCCTAGCTTGTCCAGCATGCGACGGAAGTCGGAAAACTTGCCCGTTTGAGGATTGTTGGCCGCGACTTTAGCTGGCATTCTTTGCCCCCAAATCGCCTCGTCGGCCCGCCAGTCAACATCGCAAAGAGCAACAAAGTTTTCCTGTTTCGCCGCCTGCACGGCCACATTGCCCATGTGTCCAATCCCGACACAGGCTACATTGATTTTGGAATTAGCCGAGGGACCCTCCTTTCCAATGGAGAATTTCGGAGCCACATAAGCTCCCAAAGCGCCAAGAGCAGATTTGCTAATGAAATGACGACGTGTTAGTTCTAATTGCATAGAAAATGGGGTCGGTTGAGAAAGTTCTAAATAAGAGAAATCAGCTCTCGCTTAAGCGTTTGACTTCTTCGTCTTTAAGCATCGCATCCGCTTCGCGGAGGATATCTGGGATTCTCTGGGCAAACGGGTTTTCAGAAACGGTCTCTAGCAGCCGGGATTCGTCAAATTTCTGAACTTTATTGCCGGGAAACCAATGGTTGCCATTGCCGAGCAAATTGTAGCGCATCTTGCCGAAGGCTGTCATGTCGAGAGCCTTGGCCCACATCCACAATCGGACAATCTCTTTGACGTTCATCCCTCCCTCGAAGGCCTCCCATTCGGGAATGCCATCGCTCCAATGAATTCCCCAGCTCTCTCCGCAAATTGAGTCAACCTCATAGCGCAACCTCTTCTCGATTGGAGCAATCAATTCGCGAGTTTCATCAATACGTTCAAGAGCGTCTAAATGCGTATCGAAGTCTTCAGGACAAGAAACGCCCATGCTTAAGGTGTGCACTTCCTCGCGATTCCAGCAATACAGATCGTTGAACTCCATTGGGCGCAGAGGCTGACAAAGTTCGACCAGCTTCTCGCTCGGCTCGTACAATTTTCCTCCCTTGTCGTTGGGGCTGATAATGAAAACGCCCATGTCACGCTCGTGAGCCGCCATTACCGCTGGCCAATTAAGATCGTTAACGAAATACCAATGAAGATTAACGTATTCGAATTCATCGGACTCGATAGCCTTGCAGATCATATCGCAGGAACCGTGCGTGGAAAAGCCGATATGACGAATACGCCCCTCAGTCTGCCACCTACGGGCGATTTCCATACAGCCACCTTTGCGTAAAGCATAATCCAGGACTTCTTCATTGTTTACGCCATGCATGGAGAAGAGGTCGACGTAGTCCAATTTTAGATACTTCATCGATTCCTCGAACTTCTCGACGAATTCTTTGGGATCGGCCGAAGGGGGCACCTTGGTTTGGATCAGCATCTGATCTCGAGGCAAATTCGGCAGAATTTGACCCAGCTGCATTTCAGAACTGCCGTAGCCACGAGCCGTTTCGATGTGGTTTATACCCATATCGAGAGCTTTCCGAATGGCCGCTTCCAGATTAGCCTGGCCATCAAGAGGCACATCACCCATCGGAATATCCTCCCACTTGTGCTGAAAGCGCATGCCTCCACAAGTAATGACGGGCATTTGCAGTTCAGTTTTTCCGAATCTCCGGTATCTCATCGCGGTTGATTGGTCAGCAGGCATAATTAAAATCTTGTTGAGACAGAACTCCTAACAGTAGCCAAGATCTAGAGGCAAGGCCCAACCAGTTGAATTAGCCACTAAAGCTGCCCAGTCTGTTTGAGTATCTGCCTAGCCCTTTGTAAAACGGGGCCATCGATCATCTTGCCATCCACCGAAAACGCTCCTCCGTCGACTTTGTTGATCTCGCCAGCCGTAACAAGCAAGCGTCGAGCCTCTTCCACTTCACTATCGCTCGGAGAAAAAGCTCTGTTAACGATTTCTGTCTGAGCCGGATGGATACATACTTTGCCACCAAAGCCGATACTTCTTGCAACAACGCAGTCCGCTTCCAGTCCGTCGGCATCGGAATAGTTCAGAAAAGGAGTGTCATAAGCTGGCAAACCGAGAGACCGACAGCCGTAAACGATGCGATGCCGAGCATACTCGATCTCCTTTCCCTCAGGCGTTCTCGAAATTCCTAAATCGGCAGTCAGGTCTTCCGCTCCGAGTTGAGCAGCGGCAATACGCGAAGATGCTTTCAGCAATGAAAGCATTGTCTCAATCGCTATGGCCGTTTCAATTAAAGGAATCAGCTTTAGACTTTTATCGGAATGCTGTTCGATTAGATCGAGCTCCGCCGAGGTCTTCTCAACCGACTCCTCGTCTGCTTTTGGCAAAACCACCCCAATGGGCTCCAATTCTAGGAGCACTTGAATATCGTCCTTAAAGAATTCAGTATCGGCTGCATTGATACGAATGAGATAGTCACGATCATAGCCGTGAGAAAGCGTTTCGATAAGCGTATTCCTAGCGCCTGGCTTTGCTTCGGGCGAGATGGCGTCTTCCCAATCGAAGATTACCATATCGCAGGGCGTCTCTTTTGATTTTTCTATGAAACGCGGCTGGTCGGCAGGAACGTAAAGCAATGATCGATAGCTAGAATAATTCATTAAAAATATCCTGTATTTAATGCCTTAGGTTGCTTAAATGCCTAGCCAAAATTCGCAAATGAATTCTGATACAGCAAATCCACTCCATAGCATTCGTGTAGTTGATCTTTCGAGACTTGTCGCTGGAAACATGGTTTCTCATGTGCTGGCGGATTTTGGGGCGGACGTCATCAAAATAGAGAAACCAGGCTCAGGCGATGATTTGCGCAACTGGAAAGAAGAGGGCGTTGAAATATTCTGGAAAGCCTATTCCCGAAACAAGCGCAGCGTTTGCTGGAATCTGAAAAACGAAAAGGACAAAGAAAATCTACTTAAACTCGTTTCAACCGCCAATGTCTTCATCGAAAATTTCGTTCCCGGAAAGCTCGAGGAAATGGGTCTCGGACCTGATGTCCTTCACCAGGTAAACCCAAAACTAATTATTGTTCGTGTCTCGGGGTGGGGACAAACGGGGCTGTACCGGAAACGGCCAGGCTTCGGTACACTGGTCGAAGCCATGTCCGGTTATGCGCACCTAAACGGATTTCCCGACAAGCCCCCGGCCCTGCCGCCTCTTGCGACCGCTGATATGATTGCGGGGCTTTATGGCGCTTATGCGATCATGGTAGCGCTGCGAAATATTGAAATAAATGGAGGCAACGGGCAGGTTATCGACGTCGCGCTTTTTGAAAGTATCTTTTCCTTCATAGCTTCCGAACCGATCAAAAATCGCGTTTCGGGCAATGTAAGCGAACGTCTCGGTAATCAAGCGATCAATACGGCGCCGCGTAACGTGTACCCTACAAGTGAAGGAAAATACATTGCCCTATCGGCAGCCGTACAAAGCATGTGCGAGAGATTGCTAAGGGCTATCGGCAAGCCGGAGCTTATCGCAGATCCTCGATTCATAGACAACGAGAGCCGGGTTAAAAACCGAGATGCTATCGACGCTATAATAGGCGAATTCATCTCCCAAAAGACTCAGGAAGAAAACTTGGAGTTCTTCGAGAAAGCAGGCGTGACGGTTGGACCTGTCCTAGCAGCAGATGCTGTCATGACTCATGAATACACAAAAAATCGCGAAATCCTCTCGGAATTCGAGGATCCCGACCTAGGAAGCATTCCAGCTCACACACCGCTACCTCGACTGAGCGAAACACCAGGAAAATTGAATACGCCAGCTCCTAAACTAGGAGAGCACACAATGGAAATCGAAGAGGAGCTAGAAAGAAAAGATTTTCACCACAGAGGGCACTGAGAGCACGGAGATGGCTGGTAACATGCGATAAGTTTCTTATGGCTCTCTGAATTCTTCAAAATTTCAAAATTCGCAATCTAGTACAAATTCATCCTAGCTCCGTGCTCTCTGTAGTGGGCAATATTTTGATTAATCAATGAAAGCCGTTGTTTTCCTAGGCGACAGAACGCTAGAATTACGCGCGTTTCCCGACCCAACGCCAGGGGCCGATGAAGTCGTTATCGAGATCAAGGCTTCGGGCATGTGCGGTAGCGACCTGAATGCCTATCGAGCCAAGGACATTTCAGCTTTGGGCTTAGGTGGCGACGGCAATCCGGTCATTGCTGGTCATGAACCAAGTGGAGTTGTCGTGGCTGTTGGATCGGAAGTAGGTGAAGAAGAGGCCTATGTCGGTCAACGCGTAATGGATCACCACTACAAAGGTTGTGGCAGTTGCGAACACTGTCTTTCCGGGTGGTCTCAACTCTGTGGCGAAGGAATCGTCGTGTATGGAGTGACTGGACACGGAGCCCACGCTCCCTACATGAAAGTTCCTGCAAGCACGCTCGTTACTTTGCCAGACGAATTATCCTTCGAAACAGGAGCTGCCATTTCATGTGGAACCGGAACCGCCTATGCTGCCCTAAGACGCTTGAATATTGGCGAAGCAGATACGCTAGCTATTTTCGGCCAGGGACCTGTGGGTCTTAGCGCTACTCAATTGGCAATAGCGATGGGCGCTCGCGTAATTGCGGTAGATATCTCACAAGAAAGACGCCTACTGGCCCAATCCTTTGGAGCAGAGGAAACGATCGACCCAACCTCGACAGACCCCATCGAAGCCATAAAGGAACTGACCCAAGGCAAAGGCTGCCATTTCTCTCTCGATTGCTCAGGAGCGCCTCAAGCGAGAATCGCTGCTGTTCGTTCAACACGAACCTGGGGAACCGTTTGCTTCGTCGGAGAAGGAAAAGATGTGACGCTGGAAGTCAGCCCTGATCTTTTGAGAAAACAGCTGACCATCATAGGTTCGTGGACTTTCAGCAAACAAGGCCAAGCGGACTGCGCAGCCTTCGTAGCGAAAAACGAAATACAAGTAGACAAACTCTTCACCCATCGATTCAAGCTAGATCAAGCTGAAGAAGCTTATCGGCTGTTCGACCAACAGAAGATGGGGAAAGGGGTATTTTTAATGTAGCAAAGCGTAGGAGCGGCTTTACGCCACGATAAAACTCCTAAATTGCGGCGTAAAGCCGCTCCTATAAAACTAATTTTCTTCTGAAAACTGCGCGATCTCTGGCAAAGCCGTATAAATGCGAGATCCGGATGTTTGAATATTGAGCCTGCCTGAAATCTCGTTCCCTTCGAATTTCGAATCCACAACATAAATACGACTTGATTGCTCTTCACTCGTTGAAGCCATAAACAAGCCTCCCCGATTCTCCTTAAGGTAGCACCGATTGAAAGTAATGTTGTGAACGCCGAGATCCTTTTCATCATGAGCCAGGAACACGGCCCAATCATTCGAATTGGCCACGAAGCAATTCTTGAAACTGACGTCAAAAGAATGTCTGGCGAAAATGCCGACGGCTCCGTTACGGTTTATCGAACAGTCCTCGAATGAGCTTTCCTTGACAGAATTATCCAAGCTGATTCCAGCAAACTGATTATCGTTCATGGAGCAGTTTATAGTGTAAACGCGAATACAATCGTAATAAGCGACACCATCAAAGAAATTGTTTTCGAAAAGAGAGTTCGTGACTTCGATATCAGAAGATTTCCAACTGATAACGAGTCCTCCGGAACGATTGTTGTTCGCCACTACAGAATCGACTGTCATATCGGTCACCGCTCGAATATCGATTCCGTTGTTCCGTATCCAAGGTTTACTTTCAACGAATTCGGAACTCTGCCCGTCTCGATTTCCGTCAATTTCTATTCCCGAAATCGAAATGTCTTCGATAAGATCTTCCTCGGTAGGATAAAAATCCTGGCTCCCTACCGCGATCACAGGCATATTAACAGAGTCCGCCAAAACAAATGTCACGCCTGGCTGCCCTACAAGGTCTACTCTTGACCGCTCGATATTGAAAGACTCGCTTAACCGGTAAACGTTAGGTTTGAGTTTTATGACGATTCGATTGAAGGAAGAGGCATTCGGATCGCTAACTAGCTCTTCAGCCTCCCAAAGTTCATCAATGGTTGAGACTTCCAAAACCAGGTTTCGATCTTCCTCTGTCGACAATACAAGCGGGACGAAAAGAAAACCTATCGTAGCCAAAGCGCCGAAGAACCGCGTGAGTATGTAATTAACCATCAGTGGAATAGGTGTGCAGGTTATTTCAAATTGGGAGACCAAGAGAATTTATCTCCCATCTAGTTAACGGCCACTTCGCAATGAAATTTGGCTGTTTTTACAAAAACCGGGCATTAATCATCTAAACCCCTAAAAGCGGACTAGCCTTATCGCCTGGGGTAATACTGCATTTGTAAAATCAGCGAATTTCCGACTCAGGCAACCTAAAGCGTATCAATGGCTTAGCCAGGTTGTTCACAATCGAATAAATTTCACTTTCCGAGTTCCGTTTGATAAAGGCTTCGAAAGTGGGCAGCCTCCTCAACCTTGCCACGCTTCTCGGCTCCCTGAGCGTAGATTTCGCACTTCGATCCCAAAGTCTCCAAAACCGTTTCCCGGTACGAAGTATCCAAATCTTCCTGACCGAGAATTTTCTGCAAAGCATGTATGCGATAGCGATCAAGACCCGCCTCACGAGAGAGCTGGTCATCATGCCCCGCGCGCTTTTCAATCAAGGGCTCGTCAACAAGCAGAACCGGATATTTTGAAGTTATTCTAAGCCAAAGGTCGTAATCCTCACAGGCTGGTAGCGATTCATCAAAAAGACCGATCTTTTGAAAGATTTCTCGGTGGATTAGAACAGTCGATGGAGAAATAGCGCAAACGGGGAGACAGTCTTCAAATACCCAGCCTCCCTTCTTTCGGTAAGCCGCGGCAACGGGACGTTCTCTTCCATCGTAAATCCATTTCTCTTCTGTATGGCAAATTCGATACGAAGAAGAATTACGTAAAGCCTTGACCTGTCGCTCCATTTTCCGCGGAAGCCAAACGTCATCCGAATCGAGAAAGGCAATCCAAGTAGACTTTGCCTTTTGAATTCCAGCGTTTCGCGCCGAGCTAACTCCAGAGTTCCGCTTCTGGATGAGTTTGATTTTTGGATACGTAGATCGCGCCCAATCGCTCGTACCGTCTGTCGAACCGTCATCGACCAAGATGATTTCGTCGACAGGAAGCGTTTGCTGAAGAATGGAGTCCAGGCAATGGCCAATAAGGCGACGTCGATTATAGGTCGGAATGACTACCGAAATGGTATATGAATTCTCTGATGTCACAGGCTAATGAAACGCAAATCGCCGCAACGCATTCTTTAACCAGATCGTCGAACAACCCAAAATCGACAATCCTCTGAAAAAGTATGCGTCGCGAGAGACTCTTCTGAAATCTTGCTACGCATCCTGTCTTCAACTACAATGAGTTTAGCAAACTCGAGATCGGCCAAAACCTCCTCACGAGTAGGAACATGCATGAACGTTGTGCCATGATCCGTTTTGAAATGCCGATCACCCATTTCCTTCACGAAAGGATTAAGCTCCAAGCTATGGTCTGCATGGTTCTGATCGTTGAAAACTCGCGAGTAAAGCGAAGAGTCTCGATCAAGCGTAGTGAAAATAAAAGCGCCACCTGGCTTCAGAACCCTACCAATCTCGACCATAGCTAGACGACGGTTTTCGCGAAAGGGAATCTGCATCAATCCATTGAACCCGAAAACAATCCCATCAAGCGAGCAGGTTTCAAAAGGCAGACGAGTCGCATCGCCTTGTTGAAATTGAATTTCCGCCTGAAGGGACTCGGCAATCTCCCGCGCTCCCTCAATCATTGCCTCCGCCAAATCTAAACCCTGGACCTTGCGATATCCTAACTTCCAGAGCCCGAATGCAATTCTCCCAGCGCCGCAACCGAGATCAAGCAAAGCATCCGATTTGGCGAAATATCGCTTAAAAAGCTGCTCTTCAGAATCCCAAAGTCCGACATTGGACACCGCCTTCAGGTAATGTAGGACAGTTTCAGGATCATTGAAGTAGCCACGAACCGTATCTATGCTTATTTCGGAGACGCCTTGTTTTTGATCGAAAATTTTCACAAAAAAGATTGATTTGCTAAGAAGAACCGCCCTTATTACGCCGTTTTATTTCCGATGAAAGCAACCATCCAGACCCAGGGCAAGCAGTACACCGTACAGGAAGGCGATGTTCTTATCTTGAATCGCTACCCCGAAACGGAGGCTGGTTCGAAGCTAGAAATCAACGAAGTCTTGACCGTAGGCGAAGGAAAAAACTTCAAGCTCGGGAGCCCATTCGTCGATGGAGCCACAGTCAGCGCAACCGTATTGGAAAACAGGCGTGGACGTAAGGTCGTCGTCTTCAAAAAGAAGAAGCGCAAGGGCTACGAACGCCGCCGCGGTCATCGCCAAGAGCTTTCCGTCATCAAGATCGATTCCATCAAAGGTTAATCCTCAAATAAGAATTTTTCGCTATGGCCCATAAAAAAGGACAAGGCACCAGTAAGAACGGACGCGACAGCAATTCAAAGCGTCTCGGTATCAAAAAATTTGGCGGTCAAAAAGTAATCGCTGGAAACATCATCGTTCGCCAACGCGGAACGCGTTTCCATCCAGGCCGTAATGTTGGAATCGGCAGGGACCACACGCTTTTCGCTCTAGCCGATGGCGAAGTCAGTTTCGACAAGGAACACCGTCGCGTGGCCGTCGTAGAAGCAACTGCCTAGGTTATCCAAAAGAATTTTCTGGCCCTCCTTCCAAGGAGGGCTTTTTTGTGTCTAATACGCTTTCCACGCTTTCTTCTCCTCATGCCAGGCGACCGATTAAACCAGCTCATCAAGCAAAAGCAGTTGCTCGAAGAACATATGGCCTGGCTCGAACAGGAAATCGCCAAAGAACAAGGAAGGCCAGAGCCAGCCATTCCAGCTTCAAGATTGGAGAGCTCTGAAGAACTCGAGCAAAAAGAGGCTCCAAAGACTCCGGTTACGCCAGAACCTGAAGTCGATCCAGAAGAACTGACGCCTGAGCAAACGGCAGCTGATATTTACCAGGAGCTTGGACCCGATGCATCGAGTTCAGCTCAGGATGCTCGCAAAAGCTGTTTATTAATGGTGATTGCCGGGACCGTTATTGTAGGCACGATTCTGGGACTGATCTACTATTTCTATGAGCCGTGAGCTCAACCTCGCAGGACATGCTGATTAGCCATCGCTATTCCGCTTAGCATACTGCCGATAATTCCGAGGTAGCCCTGATCCGTTCCACATAGGAAGAGATTGCTGTAGGCGGTTTTTCCATCCTTCAGCTTGGATGGAGAACCGTAAATCGCGCCCCGAGCATGCCAAGTGTATCGCTCAACCGTTTTAGGAGTGAACATATCCCAAGCTACACGATCACTGTCATAGTTCAAACCGCTCTTCGGCATAAACTGGACGGCTGATTTCCAAATACGATCATTCCATTCTTCCTTTGCTTCAATGTATTGATCTTCTTCATACTGAGTCCACTGATCGTAATTAGCAAGGCAAGTGACTCTAACCACTCCTTCCGCCAAAGTTCGATCTCCATAATCGAAATTATTAGGAATGCAAATAACGCCACTGCGGAGATCGACCGGATCTGCCGAACGTTGATATTCGAACTTTGTTCCGTGGTTGAAAAACACGATGGCATCATCGCCCCATCCGAATTCTGAAGGCTGTTTATCGAATATGGATATCGTTTCGGTAAATGACAGCTGCCCCTCCTTTGAAGCATAATCCCGATCCAGTTCCGAATCGATAAGGCGAAACGTTTCCGACAAACCCGCTGAGGACAGAACGACATCGGCCTCCACTTCCTCCCCGCTGTCCAAAACCAAACGCGAAACACGATTGCCTTCAGTCTCGATTCGAGAGATTCCTGTCCTCATTCTTCGGATACCACCAGCCGAACGATAACGATCAAGGAGCAGCCGTATCATTTTTCGAATGCCATCTAAAGGGCGAGCGAAGCCTTCCAGAAAAATGGACCGAAACATAACCACGAATTGGCTGAAATCCATATCGTCCTCGGTCGCGCTCCCATAGTACATCAGAGGACAAAAAATCATATCCTCCAGCAATGGGTCGCTTATCCAGTTTCTTACTACGCTTCTCGCTGAAACATAGGCTTCATCTAATTTGGCATCAGGATACGAACTGATTTCGTCAGACAGTTTGCGAAAGCCCCCAACCTCTTTGGGAAAAACGCGAGCCACTTCACTCTCCAGCAGCGAGAAATCGTTGCTAAACGATAAGTTCGCATCCGTGAAAGCAATACGTGATCGCTTTTGCTCGCTAAGGTCCAGCTCCTCACGAGAGATGCGCAGTTGCCTAAGAATTTTTCCCAAAGGCGTACCTTTCACGCCTGGCTTGACGAAATTCGTCATGGCATGGAGACCGACATCGAATTTGCGGCCGTCCTTGCTATAGAAGCTATTCAGACCGCCAGGAGCGTAGTGTCTCTCGAAGATGCACACCTTTTTGCCAAAGTGGGCCAAGCGAATGCCGGCTGCCAAGCCTGACATTCCCGCTCCGATTATCGCTACTTCATAATGCTCCATTCCGAACTGCGATTCAGCTTATGCCCATTATGTCGCAAAAATACGAATACAAAAAAGGTCCGACTTTCGCCGGACCGGAAATTTCAAGATTTATTTGCCCTAGCCTAAACCAATGCATTGAACTTCGGAGTCAAGTAAGCCGCGCAACTTCCCAAGCTGGCCAGCTCTCCGTAATCTGATTCGGGCACCTCGATGCCATGCTTCTTGCGAAGCTCCATTACAATATCGAGGAAATCCATCGAATCCAGATCGAGTTGCTCTCTCAAGGCCACGTCCGGCTTAACGTCGCTCAGATCCTCGTCTGGAGCGATCTCGGCGATGATTTCGAGAACCACTTTTTTGCATTCGTCGGTTGTCATAGAGTGTCTGTAATTTAGTCGGAAAAACGCTTCACAATGAGCGCTGAATTGATACCCAGCATACCAAAGGAGTTATTAAGTATGGCGTCAACCCGTTTTGCTGTGATCGGTTTGTTGACGACAAGGTTGGGTGTCTGGCACTTCGGATCCAGTTCGTCGACATTAATCGTCGGATGAACAACTTTGTCCTCAAAGGACGGCAAATTGCCTGCCAGCTCGAGAGCTCCCGCCGCACCCATAGCGTGGCCGATAAAGCTTTTGGTGTTGTTAACATAAGTATCCGGGCAATCGGCAAACACCTCTTTGATGGCCTCGCATTCCTGAATGTCTCCCATAGGAGTCGCGGTTGCATGAGCGTTGACGATGTGAATCTCCTGCGGAAGCATATCGGCTTTTTTAAGTGCAGCCTTCATGCATTGAGCCTGACGTTCGGGATTGGGCAGAACGTAGTCCGTGGCATCCGAATTAACGTGATAGCCAACGATCTCTCCATAAATCTTAGCCCCGCGAACTTGGGCATCTTCTAGTCGCTCCAAAGTGTACAAACACCCTCCTTCGCTAACAACGATACCATTTCGAGCGGCGTCGAAAGGTCGAGAGGCCTTGTTGGGATCCTCGTGCTCCGCTAGAGCTCCCTGGCTCTTAAACCCAGCGAAGATCCCAAACGTATGGATGCTCTCCGAAACCCCTCCCGCAATGGCAAAATCCACCTCGCCCAGCTGCAACATCTGCATGGCGTGGACCAGCCCAAGATTGCCCGCCGCACAGGCTGCCCCAATAGTGTAGGCAGGTCCAGTGGACTTTAAATTAAGCGAGGCCTCGCCAGCTGGATTGTTGGCCACAGTGCGAGGGTTATGGTGATGCGTCCAAAACTTGGTATCGTAGTCGAACTGAGAAATATTGTAGATCTCGTTCTCCGTCTCGACATTTCCATGCTCGGTGATTCCGACGTAGATCCCCACTCGATTCTTATCTAGCTCGTCGAAACCAATGCCGCTGTCATCGACGGCTTCCCTGGCGCAGTAAATGGAAATGCTGCCCGCTCGCGTTCCCACGCGAAGCTCCTTGCGCTTTTGATATTTCAGAGGATCAAAGTCGCAAACCCCAGCCAATACCTCGCCCATGTAGCGGATCTCGATGCGACCTAGCTTAGCCTTACCATCGAGAAGATTCTTTCTATAATCAGACAGACAATTGCCATTTGGGGCCGTTAGACCAACGCCGGTTATTACGATTCTACTTAGCTGCATTAAGCGGTTTGTATTTATGATAACTGCCCCCAAGAAAAACTTTGCTATCCCGCGAGGATTGCTCTTTGCGTACCTAAAAAGACTTCCTGTTCAACACAAATTCCTAGATGAAAGTACTCGTAGTTGGGGGCGCAGGCTATATTGGAAGCCACTGCGTAAGACAATTGATCAATGCCGGCCATGAACCCATCGTACTAGACAATTTTTCATACGGGCACCGGCAAGCCGTTCCATCCGAGGTTCAGCTTATCGAAGAAGATCTGGGCAACAGAGAGTCCGTCGCGAAAATTCTCAAGGACGCCTCCATCGATATCGTCATGCACTTTGCCGCTTTCATCAACGTTGGCGAGTCGATGACGAATCCGCTCCGCTACTACCACAACAACGTGGCTAAAACCATTCGACTGCTGCAAGCCATGCAGGATGCCGGGGTCAGTAAATTCATTTTCAGCTCTTCGTGCACGGTATTCGGAGAATCCCAGAAAATGCCGCTAACCGAAGACCTTCCCTTTCAGTCTTTCAGCGCTTATGGCCAAACGAAACAAGATATAGAAGTTCTGCTCAGCTATTGCGCGAAGGCATACGGCTTGTCATACGCCTGCTTCCGCTACTTCAATGCATCGGGAGCCGCAGTAGATGGCTCGATTGGAGAAGACCACGATCCCGAGACCCACCTCATTCCACTAGCTATCGCAGCCGCTCAAGGGAAACGCGACAAGCTGATGGTCTTTGGTACCGATTATCCCACACCCGATGGTACGTGTTTGCGCGACTACGTTCATGTGGACGATCTTAGCCGAGCTCACATTGCCTCATTCGATAAGTTGGATAAACCAGGAACGGAGCTTGATTATAATTTGGGTACAGGGACGCCAGCCAGTGTTCTAGAGGTCATTAAAATCGTGGAAGAAGTGACTGGTCTGAAGGTGCCACACGAATTTACCGAACGAAGACCGGGAGACGTACCAGAAGCTTACGCTAATCCAAAGAAAGCGATTGAGGAGCTAAATTGGAAATTCGAATTTCCCAATATTAGATCGATCATCGAAACCGCATGGAATTGGCATCGCCAACACCCCAACGGTTTTGAAGAATAATCACCTAGTCGTTTTGCAAATTTCTATTTTTTGATCTCAATAGAGATAAGGCTTGCAAAACCTTCAACATAATGGAGATGGATATACACTCCTCTTCCTTTGCTGCGGGGATCCCCTGACTAAGCCTTTAAGTATTCACCCTCCAAAGACGACTAGATTTCTAGGACCCAACTTGCCAATGAATGTTATCATTATTGAAGACCAGATTCTTTTCAGAGAATTGATGGTCTCTGTACTCCGTAGCGATTTCGGTTTGAAGATCATCGGCGAATACGACGATGGCGAATCCGGAATGGAAGCCTGCTTGGAAAACAAGCCTGATCTCCTGGTACTTGATCTAAAGATTAAGAAGCTAGGCGGGCTCAGCGTATTCAATCGCCTCAAAGATCGTGTGCCGGAAATGAAGATCATCCTTGTATCCGCGCACTTCACGCCGGAGATAGTCAAAAGCGCTGTCGAAAGAGGAGCCAACGGACTGGTGACCAAAAACAGTTCCATCGAGAGCCTCAAAGACGCGGTCAGTCAGATTCTCAAAGGAGCCGTTTACTATGCTCCAGAAGCTTACGCGCTCCTTCGCCAGCCTGTTGACAAAGACTACACGAACAGTCTGCGAAAACTCACTCCTCGCGAAACCGACGTCCTCCAAATGGTCGGCGAGGGCTATAGCTCTAAAGAAATCGCTCAGTCTTTCAATTTAAGCGTTCGCACGATCGACGCTCATCGAAGCAACATCATGCGAAAACTTAACTTGCGCGGAGCTACGGACATGACACGGTTGGCGGTCAAATTGAAATTGGTAAGCCAAGACTGACGGATAGAGAAAATATGGCGTTGCCGGAACTCTCAGACCAGCAAGCACTAAATAAAGACGCCATGTTACAACTCCAAAATCGCGACAGCGAAGGAAAAACCCTATTCGAGAAACTGTATTCGATTTATTTGGACGAGACTCCTGCACTGTTAAAAGACTTGCGGGATAACTTAAAGTCCCAGGACTACGATGCAGCCCACGAAATCGTTCACCAGTTGAAAGGCTCAGCCGCTGCTATGGGAGCCACCAAAATACACTCCTTGACGAAGCTGTTGCTGGAAAGAAAGCCTGGAGAACAAGTAGCTGATCTGGAAGAGCTTCCCGAAAGGGTAGAAGCCGAATTCGCAATCTATCGCCAAGAGGTCGACTCGGCCTTAAAATAGAGAAATTCTTTTTTAGAATTCCTGTCTCCCCTCCAGGGCGCTCTTCAAAGTAACCGAGTCCGCGTATAAAACCGAACCGCCACTCGGCAGACCAAACCCGATTCTAGAGATGGCAATCGACTCGGATCGCTTGAGTTGGTCCTGAATATAATGGCAGGTCGCCTCGCCTTCGATATCATTGGGCAAAGCTAGAATTAGCTCTTTAACGTCGCCGGATACCAATCGTTTCTCTAACGAAACGAGATTCAAATCTTCCGGCCCTACGCCATGAATGGGAGACAATTTTCCGTGCAAAACGTGATACAAGCCTCGATACGCGCCCGATTTTTCCATCGCTAGCAAATCGCTCACGTGTTCCACAACGCAAACCTGGCCAGATTCCGACCTTCGATCGTCCTGACAAATTGAACACAGCTCGTCTTCGCAAATATTGCCGCATTGAATACAAGCCTTTACGTGGTCTTTGGCGTAGGAAAGCGCTTGAATCAAGTCATCGCCCGATTCCGGTTTCTCCAGCAATAGATGGACGGCCATCCGTTCAGCGGAGCGATACCCAACTCCCGGAATTCGCTTAAGTTGCTTTTGTAACGCTTCGAAAGCAGGAGTCATTGGATTAGGTAATAGGTTTTGGGTTTCGGGCTTTGGGTTATAGGTGATTAAAAGCATATTTTCTCGGTCGCATTCTCTCAACCTGACACCCAATACCTAAAACCTAAAGCCTGTCGACAAAGTCGACCCTACATAAGTCCCGGCAAACTCAGGCCTTCGGAGATCTTACCCATCTCCTCCTCGTTAACCTCTTTGGCTTTGGCGCTAGCTTCTTTCACAGCCTCCAGGATCGTCTCCTCAACCAAAGCCGCGTCTTCTTTCAACAGTTCAGGATCGATCTTTATCGAACGAAACTCGCTTTGAGCCGTGATCGTGATGACAACGGCTCCCCCTCCGCTGGAAATCTCCAGCTCCCTTTCCGCAAGTTCGTTTTGCAGAGTCTCCATCTTCTTCTGCATCTTCTGAGCCTGCTTGAGCAATTTTCCTACGCCTGCCATGATAGATATTCGATTTTAGGTTTCGTTCGGACCAAGACAGACTAACTGCTTCCTGCCCCCATTCGTCAATATCCAAAAGAGACCCCGAGAGACCGCCTGGCAACATGGCAGATCGAAGCTGATCTCGAACTTCAATGCGGCGGCGAATCATCAAGATTTTGAATACCGCATCCGCGCTTTTCGATTGCCGCTACAAGGGAATTAGAATTCAGTCGAAATCGCTCTGGAACCTTAATCCTTTCCAATCTTTCAAGCATCTCCCCCTTCTCATGAAAAAGCTAGCTCTAGGACTTTGGCTAAGCTCAGCCATCTTCGCGATAACAGCGCTCCAAGCCCAAGACCTGACGGGCACTTGGACATTCGAATACGACGTGATTGAGGCCAACGGGGAGTGCGCCGGAGAAGAGGACGACCCGATAGCGACTGAGGTGATCGGACTCGTGCATGATGTCCAAACCGGATCCGTAACGGTCGCGGGCATTATGGGAGACAAGCAGGTTGTAGTTGAAGGAACTGTGGTTGGGAGCGCCTTCTCATTCACGGTCTCTTTCGATGACGAAGGAGGGACAACCAATCGGACAGTTCAGCTTGAAATCCTGAACGAAAACACGATGAGCGACACCATCGACCAGCCTGGCGAAGAGTGGACTTGGGGACCCACCCCCAACGAGATAACATGCGAAGGGGGAAAATCTTTCGTCAATGCCTTCAGGCAAAACGTAGATCCATCTGAAATTGCCGTTAGCGGGCATGTCTGGGTAGACGTTGACGACAACGGCATCGAAGAAGACTCGGACCAGCTCCTGTCCAATATCACGGTTATATTGCTACAAGGCCAAACCGTCGTTTCCAACACGGTCACGGATAGCGAAGGCAACTACTCCTTTCCTCGATCAGACTCTCTAGTAGACGACACCGAATACACCATCCGACTCATCGACATTTCAAGTTCGCTCGAATCCATCGATCAAATCGGATCCGAGCAGACCTTCACCCTCCATCCAACCAGCGCCCAGGAGCGCGATTTTAGATACCGGTTTTCCGATCAAGCCACTTTCATAGGAATCGAATTGCCCCAGCCATGCGAAATCATCCTTCCGGTGCTCAACGGAGCCCCGATATGGGATGGAACCATCAGCTTCGGTGTTGGAATCGCGCTTCAAGTCGCCCGACTTTTTCCCGACGTTCCCCTAGTCGCGGAATACCCCGCCGATTTCAGCGCATCCAGTATGTCGATACAGCTGGTGGGTGACGCGACTAGCGATGACCGCATAGTACTCGAGCGAACCTCTGGTACCGAGACCAGCGGAAGCCAAGTCCTGAACGTTCCAATCGACACTTCGGCAAGCAATCGCGACATTCGCGACATCCTTGGCAGGCTTCACTACATTTTCGAAGGCAGCGTCATCGATCCCAATCGAAACCTAAGCGTCCAGATTACCTTCAATGGCGGAGGATCCCTTGCCGACGACAGCTTCGAGTGCCAAATCAAGACCCAAGAACCTGCCGCCTTCGCCGCTTTCGACATCGTCATACCAGCTGACGAGGCGCACCTAGTGTCAACCGGCGATTTCAACATTAGAGCCAGATGCGCGACTTCGGACATGGGAATGTTCGATATTCGCCCCGATATAGTAAGCTGGTCTGCATCCACCTTAAGCTCGGCGACCTTGACGCACCAATTTTC
>JANQKI010000322.1 GCA_028281165.1 Opitutaceae bacterium
CATTTGCCTGTGCACCGACAGCGCGAACCGGACCCGTCCCGAGTTCGAGAACATGGTGGGGTTCTTCGTCAATCAGCTGGTCATACGCGCGAACATGGATCGAAATCCGAGATTCGCGGACCTGCTTGCCCGGATGCGTGTCGATGTGATCGAGGCCAACTCCAACCAGATGATCCCGTTTGACACGCTCGTGGAGGAGCTGCAGCCGGCTCGCGAGTCGGGATACGTTCCGTTTGGGGAAGTGATGTTCTCGTTTCTGGACCTGCCCGAGAGCGTCTCTTTGGATACGGGATTGAAAATCCAAAAATTAGGAGATGAGGCGAAAACAAGTAAGCGCAGCTTGTCGGTAGTTTATGAAGAGCAAGAAGGGCGCTTCGTGGGAAGGTGGAACTACTCGAGCGACCTTTTCGAGGATGCTACGATAGAGCGTTTGGCTGCGAGCTTCGAAACGCTGCTTGAAGAAATTGCGATTAACAGAACGAGTAGAATCAACGCCTACTTTAAAACGAATGAAAAGGTTAGAGGAAGAATGAAAATGAAAAGAAAACGGAATACAGGAATACTGTCCAATCTAGATGAGGTAAGGAAATCGGGCCGCAAGGCCGTGGAGCTTTCCGGGAGGGGTCTCGTGACGACGTCTTATTTGGACTCGGAGCGCTCGTTCCCGGTGGTGGTCGAGCCCGCTGCGGAGGGCGTGGACATCGCGGAGTGGGCCGCGCTGAACGCGGAGTTCTTGGACCGGGAGCTTCTGAGTCGCGGAGGGATTCTCTTCCGCGGCTTCGGGGTGGACAGCGTGGGGGCATTCGAGTCCTTCGCGCGGCGCGCGTGCTCGGGCCTGTACGGCGATTACGGCGACCTTCCCCGCGAGAGCGGCGGGGAGAAGGTGTATCACTCCACCCCCTATCCGAACGACAGGGCGATCCTTTTCCACAACGAGAGCTCGCACATGGACTGCTGGCCGATGCGCCAGTTCTTCGGCTGCCTGGTTGCGGCCGAGAGCGGTGGCGAGACCCCCATAGTGGACTGCCGGGAGGTCTACAGGCGGCTGGACCCCGCCGTTCGGGAGGCCTTCGAGCGCAAGGGGGTGGCCTACATCCGCAACTTCAGGAAGGGCCTGGACGTGGGTTGGCGGGACTTCTTCAAGACCGAGGACAGGGGGCGGGTGCAGGAGATGTGCGCGGCCTCTGGGATCGAGTGCGAGTGGGTGGGCGAGGACGACCTTCGCACGCTGAGGCGCTGCATGGCGGTGGGCGAGCACCCGAAGACGCGCGAGAAGGTGTTCTTCAACCAGATCCAGCTGCACCACGTCTCCTGCCTGGGCGCTGAGGTGCGCTCCTCCCTAGCCGAGATGTGCGCGGAGGGAGGGTTCCCCCGCAACGTGGTGTACGGTGACGGCTCTGAGATCGATGACTCGGTGGTCCAGGAAATAGTGGAGCTTTACTACCAGTGCTGCGTGAACGTGGAGTGGCGGAGGGGCGACGTCGTCGCGCTGGACAACATGCTTGTGGCGCACGGCCGGAACGCTTTCGAGGGCGAGCGCAAGGTGGTGGTGGCTCTGGGGGACATGATGGAGGAGCGTCGCTACGAGGCTGCCCTGCTGGGCGGGGCCGCCGGGTGAACGCGCAAGACCGCCGGCTCCTGGGCGGACAGCGAAAAACGCGAAACTAAGACTGGTTGTTCAGGCGCAACCCCGTGACAAGCTGAACTGTCGGCGTTCTGAGAAGAGGATGATCAGATCGTCCGAAAGCAGGCCGAGACTGTATATTCATGGTTGATGATAACCTAATGGTCTACGTAAATGAGACTCGCTTGGTTGGGATAATGTTTTGCGTTTATCTGGCGTTCTCCGTTGTAAAGAACGCGAACGATATCAACGTTTGGTATCGAAGTCATTATTCAGTAGTGAAGCCAACCCGCGTATTGGGCGTCAAGTTTCTCACGCTCAAGCTTTCGCCGCGCCTTTTGTTATTAATGATGGCTAGCTTCGCCTTGTTTCTTTTGGCTTACGCCTATTCCGGTAACCGGTTGTTTGGCGTTTCCGCGTTGGTAATATATTTTTTAGTATTTCCAAGCATTACGAATTTTCACCTGATTCACGCCAAGTCAAGTAACTGCCCTATAGTACTATCCATTCTGCTCATTTCTAGTGAGAATCATTCGGCTTTGTTCTACGCCCAGGGTTTAGGAACTGAAAACGAGACGGAATGGGGAATTTTCTTTATGAGACTTTTCCTAGGTTTGGCCTACCTCGAAACGGGTATCGCAAAACTGATTGCCTCTGGATGGAAATGGACGAAGGGGAAAGCTCTCCAATGGTATTTGCTTGAACACTACTTATGGGGTGGCTTCCGGTTCGCTGTCCCTCTTATGCAAAGCCATCCCATTGTTCTGCGAATTCTTAGCACAGTGACGATGCTCATTCAGCTTTCGGCCCCCATTATCGTTTTAGGAACCTGGATACCTGCCATACCAATTGTTCACGGCATGTTTGCTTTTGGTTTTCATGTCTCGACACAGATTTTCATGGGGATTTACTTTCTGCCATTTTTCGGACCAGCTTTGGTTTCCTCCATGTTGAGCTATCCTGTTGCCAGGATCATGGAGTATTGCCTGGATGCGGGGCTCGTTATGGGGAATACGGAAACGATTGCATCTGGGATAGCTCATTCGTCGGCGTGGCAGATATGCTTTATGGCGATGATCCCAGCATTTCAGTTGCTATGCTCTTTGACCTGTCGCGTAAGATTTCCGTTCGTTTTATATAGATTGTTCTCGCTTGATCATTCCCATCGCAAGGATTACGGAGTCCTCCTTTTGGAATTTGAGAATGCTGCTGGGGATGTCGCACCTTGGAGGCCCCTGACTTATTACGATGTTAGAAACCTCAGCTACGAGACCGTTTGCGACGAGTCGATCGAAACGGGAGACCTTTCCTTGGAGGATCGTCGACGCCTCACTAAGCTCTCGCCTGAATTCGATGAGGTTTTCAAAACGAGAATTTGGAAAATCATGGAGAAGGAAGAGGGGGATCGATTAAGCTCAACGCGTTGTATTCGCGTAATCCTGCGCTACGCTAATTGGGATGGAGAGATTCCGATTGGATGCGACGATTACTTGGTCGCTCGGATTCATATGAAGAATGGAAAGCCCGGCGATATTGAGCTTGTTGAACGCAGTTTCGTTGGATCTCGCCTTTTTCCATCTCCGTTTCGACTTGGTGATTGGCAGCTTTCTAGCAATTGCTAAGGGGTTCGATACCCGATTCCTATTGGGTTTTCATCGACTTTACGGCCGTTCTTTGGCCATCAAAGTGAACTGCGCATAAGTGGAGGGATCTTGCAGGAGTTTTTCAGCGGTCGCTAGCGCTATTCTTTGGCCCTTTTAGAGGCGAATTCCACTTAGCTGACACCGGTCCGAAAGCGTTCGTCCTCATTTGCGGATGCCGTCAGAATATCAAGGAGATCTTGGAAAGGCCTTCCTTGTAATAGAGCGGCTGCTGTCTTTCACGTTCAAAGCAAGCATCGATTAGTTTAGATGCGAAAATATTAATAAAATGGATACAGAATCAGTAGTTGGATCTAAGGTCTCGAGGCAGCAGAGTCGGCTCCACCGGCTTTGGCCGGAGGGCTATCTGGGCTGCGAGAGCCGGGCCCTTTTCCGGTTCTCCGGGGAGCTGGGG
>JANQKI010000085.1 GCA_028281165.1 Opitutaceae bacterium
GAGCAGATTAGCGATTCCGCTTTGAATATTCAAAAGGGTTCCCTTTATCCAGCTCTGCATCGCCTTGAGGGCAGAGCTCTGATCAAAGCTGAATGGGTGCTGCGCGATGAAAAACGTCCCTCGAAAGTGTATGCGCTCACGCAAGCTGGAAAGAAGCAATTGGAGCGAGAGCTGGAGCAATGGGCTGTGTTTACCAATGCCGTTAACAGTGTGATCAAAGAGGCCTGAAGGTTCCAGGAGGGCGCCATATGGGAAAAACGTTGAGGGAGAGGCTGTTTTTCTTTTTCCGCTCGCTGTTCGATCGACAAGCGAAGGAGAGGGAAATGCAGCTCGAAATGGAGGAGCATATCGAACTGCGTATCGAGGAATTGGAGGCGCAAGGCTTTCCTAGGAACGAAGCTCGACGCAAGGCATTGGCAGAGTTCGGGGGAGTCGAGTGTCTAAAAGAAGATTGTCGCGAAAGCTGGGGGATCGGGCGAATCGATGGCTATGTGAAGGATTTCAAATTCGCTTTCAGGATGATCTTCAAGCATAAGCTCTCTTCTGCCGTAAGCATTGTTACGCTTAGCATTGGTATGGGAGCTTTCATTGCCTTCTTCAACTTGATGGACGTTGGTTTCGGAAACGTGATGCCTGTGGAAAAAGCAGACCTGTTATTCGACCTGAGATGGAACGTTCCAAGTGGAGCCCATCATTCTCCTAAAAAGTTTGAATATCCATATTTCGATACCTTGTCGGAAACGTTTGCTTCGCTTTCTCATTCTTACGCAAAGACAGCTACGGTTCGAACCGATACCAGCTTCGCTCGTTGGGGGAAATTGCTCTATCATACTCGCGACTATCCTGATCAAGTAGGATTGTATCCAAAATTTGGGCGTGGTTTTCTCGAAAGAGACTATCATTCAAACGCGCCTTCTGTCATTCTAATGAGCCATTTCCTGGCTGAGGAAATGTTTGGCGAGGCTAAGGATTCCATCGGCATGAATCTATGGATTGATGGCGAATCTCATACTGTAGTGGGTGTTATGCCCAAGGGGTATGCCTTTCCTGATTATACTGAATTTTGGGCGCCCAGTAGAGACGGAGAGATTGCCTTGCAGGAAGATTTTAAAGCAATGACCGTTGTTGAGTTGAAGGCTCGTTCAGATCACACGAAGGCATTGGGTGAATGCGCATTGCTTGGCGAGTCGATAATGGCAGATTATCCTGGCGAGAAGAGTGAAGGTTCTTACCTGGGTCTCCGTCTCTTTGAGGATGTCTTTTTGCAGCAAGAAGTAAAGCGGCTGATCATGCTGGTCTACATCTCTTTGGGACTCTTTCTTTGTCTGACCTGCGCTAATGTATCCATAATTATCCTATCACGAGCTGCCCAGCGAGAGCAGGAATTAGCTATTCGCAGTTCCCTAGGAGCATCTGGGAAGCGTATCATGGTTCAGGCTTTGATCGAAAGTTTTTCTCTAACTTTGTTTGGTCTTTTGCTGGGAACGCTGATATCAGTCTGGTTCTCGGATTATGTCATATCCTTCATCGAAAATAAAGTAGGTGTACCTATCTCGGATGGTCGCGTATTCGATTGGACCTACTACTTCTTGTTTTTAGGAGTGACGGCGGCTGTTACGTTTCTGTGCGGCTGGGTTCCCGCTCGCAGAGCGGCAAAAGTAGAAGCCTCAAATGTTCTACATGGCGATTCGTATGGATCGAACCATAAACTTGGATACACAAGTCGCCTGATGGTGAGCGCGCAGATTGCCATAAGCTCGGGATTCCTTATCGGGCTGAGCTTAATTTATTATGAACTGCCTAGTATTTTCGACATAAATATCGACCATGAATTCGAAGATGTCCTTTCCATCGAGTTGGAGCCTAAAGAGGGAGTTCCATACAATGAATACGCGCGACAAGTGAAGCAAGAGCTGGAGAGTCAGACAAGCGTTGCATTCGTTGCCTTTTCTGATAGGCGGCTAATGAGGCCCAGGCGGGTTCCTGTTGGTACGGATGTGAATTTCCAATCAGATCCGCGCATGAGGCAGAGAGTTGTCCAAATGGTGATCGGTCCTGATTATTTCAGAACCTTTGGTCAGGAGGTTGTTCATGGGCGGTCATTCGCAATAGGCGATAGCGAGACAGCGGAGCGTGTTGCAATAGTCAATCGGTATTTCGTTGACCATTTTTTCCCAAATACAGATCCCATTGGTAAACTGTTTTTCCGATACAAAGGAGAGAAAGAAAGGGAAGCCTTGAGAATCGTAGGGATAGCCCCCGAAATGAAAATGGGCGGGATCTTTTATAATCGGCAGATAGTTCCAGGCATATACGTGGCCGCTGACCAGAGAATTCTACAAAGAGGTTTTCTTTCCATCAAGTGTGAGGGAAGTCGATACACCGCTGAACGTCAGATAAGAGAGGTATTCAAGAACATGAATCCTGAGCAGCCGGTCGTTCGCATAGTGGATGCTATGCACCACATGGTCGTTTCTATAACCGCACTGAAAGGAGTGCTAGGAACGATCTCCACTTTGCTCGCTATTTCCATTTTCCTAGCAGCTCTTGGCCTCTTTGGGATGATACGCTTTTCGGTAAAGCAAAGAACTAAGGAGTTCGGCATTCGCTTGGCCGTCGGCGCAAGTCGACGTCTCGTTTCTTGGTCCATTATAAAGCAGGGAATGAAGGTGGTTTCGATTGGCCTGCTCTTTGGCTCTCTTCTGGGGTTTGCCATCAGAATTCCGTTATCTGCTATGTCCTACGGGCATTCCTCTATTGCCAACCTGAATTTTCTACAACAATCGGTCTACGGCATATTCTTTTTCCTAGTGGTCTCAATGGTCGCGATTGCAATACCTACTCGTTCAGCAATGCGTATTCAGCCCATGGAGGCGCTGCGCCACGATTGAATCGAATGTGAACTTCTCTGTTGGCGTCTCGTGATCTAATAATTTTGACCTTTTGGCAGATTTGAATTCCTTTCATCTAAAAAGGATTGATCGAATGAGTAAGCGAATTCTTATTGTTACGGGAGATGGAGGGGAGAGCTACGAAACGCTCTATGCGTTACATCGTTTTCAAGAGGCGGGACACAAGCCGGAAATTGCTGCTCCGAGCAAGCGGAGTCTGCATTTGGTGGCTCACGACTTCGAACCGGGTTGGGACACGTACATCGAGCGCCAAGGCTATGGAGCGGAAGCCTCTCTGGCCTTTGATGAGGTGACGGTGGACGACTATGACGCAATCCTGCTAATTGGTGGACGCGCTCCAGAGTATCTGCGGAACAATCAAACGCTAATCGGGATTGTTCAGGAATCTCATGCCAAAGGAAAATGGATTTATAGCATTTGCCACGGCATCCAAATATTGGTGACGGCTGGTCTAGTCGATAACAAGCCGGTTACCTGTTATGAGCATGTAAAGTCGGAAGTCGAACAGTGTGGAGCGACTTGGATTGCCGAGGAGGCTTGTATCCACGAAAAAATTATTTGCGGCCAAACCTGGCAATCGCATCCGCAGTTCTATCGATTGATTTTCGAGAATCTGTGATTG
>JANQKI010000138.1 GCA_028281165.1 Opitutaceae bacterium
ATACAATGATTTCGTTGAGGCGTTGCAATGCGTCATTTGAAACAAGACGCGGGAATCGGGTTCCCAATTTTATATAGTCGTCCTCTTTGCCCTTTTTGATGCGGCACTTTAGGCGATTTCCTTGAGAGTCGATTGACAGGATCCCTTTCAATTCCGCTAGACATCGGATTTCCGTTAAACGCAGCAAAGCTTCGACTTCGATAGGGAATTGACCAAAGCGATCTACCATATCTTCTCGAAGCGTGTTTATTTCTTCCGGCGTTTCAGCCATGGCCAGTTTTCGGTATAGATCGATTCTCAGCCGAGTTTCGTCCAAGTAGCTGGCCGGAATGCGAGCTTGCATCGGTTCGCACTCGCCCTCTTTCAGATCGAGCTTCTTGAGGATGGTGTATCCATCTTCGTAGCGATTCGAATCCTCGAGCTGTCCCTCGCCTTGGTAGATGAAATCCAGTTTTATGCTAGCTCGAATTCGGGTAGCCGTTTCCTCGCCTTTTAGACGGGAAATGCTCTGCTTGAGAAGCTGGCAATAGAGCTCGAAGCCAACGCCGACGATGTGACCGCTTTGTTCAGGACCAAGAAGATTTCCAGCTCCCCGAAGTTCCAGGTCTCTCATGGCGATGCGAAAGCCGGCTCCTAGCTGGTTGTGCTGTCTTATGGCTTGCAGTCGCTTGCGCGCGATGTCCATCAAGCGGGTGTGCTTGTGTAGAAGCAGATAGGCATAGGCCTGCCGTTTAAAGCGACCAACGCGCCCACGAATCTGATACAATTGAGAGAGACCGAAGCGGTCGGCTCCTTCGATGATGATGGTGTTACTGTTGGGTATATCGAGCCCTGATTCTATAATAGTCGTGCAAACTAGGACCTGATAACGGCCATCTACAAAATCGATCATCACCTGCTCGAGATCCTTCTCGTTCATTTGGCCGTGACCGATCCCGAATGAGATTTTTGGCATGAGCTCCTGCAGTTTTAGAGCAATGGTATCGATAGTTTGAACACGATTGTGCAAATAGAAAACTTGGCCGCCGCGATCGATTTCTCGTTGAATGACTTCCTTCACAAGATCATCGCTGTAGCCTTTAACGATGGTCTGAATCGGTTTACGCTCGAGGGGAGGGGTTTCGATAACGCTTAGCTCGCGGGCTCCGGTAAGCGCCATGTAGAGCGTGCGTGGTATCGGTGTGGCGCTCATGCTGAGGATGTCCACGGTTTCTCGCCATTCTTTGAAGACTTCCTTGTGTTTCACGCCAAAGCGTTGCTCTTCGTCGATCACGACGAGTCCCAGGTCGTTGAATACAACATCCTTTTGGATGAGACGATGCGTCCCTATAAGAATGTCCACTTTTCCGCCTTTGAGGGCTTGCAGGATTTTCTTGATGTCGCCGGGCTTGCGAAATCGGCTGACGTGCTCGACGACAATGGGGTAGCCGGCCATACGATCGCGAAACGTCATGAAATGCTGCTGAGCCAGAACGGTCGTGGGTACGAGAATGGCTACTTGCTTCCCGTCCATGGCCGCCTTAAAGGCGGCTCGAATGGCGATTTCCGTTTTGCCGTAGCCCACGTCACCGCAAATGAGACGATCCATGGGCTTACTCAACTGCATGTCGCTTTTCGTATCCAGAATTGCCTGCATTTGGTCGGGCGTCTCCTTGTAAGCAAAGGACTTTTCGAATTCCGTCTGCCATTCGACATCTCTGCCAAAGGCATGGCCCTGGCCAGCTTCTCGTGTGGCTTGGATTTGCAGTAGCTGAGCCGCGAGATCGAGTGTGGCGCGTTCGGCGGCTTCTCTCGTCTTAGCCCAGCGATTCGATCCCAGTTTCCCTAGGCGAGGGCGCGTCTTGGTCAGTCCCACGTAGCGGCTGATGAGGTGCGATTCCTGCAGAGGAACGTGCAGCAGCATGCCTTCGTCGAATTCCAGGGTTAACGCTTCACGCAACTGGCCACGTATATCCACCTTAGTGATGCCACGATAAAGAGCGATCCCATGCTGAACGTGTACTACAAATTCTCCCTCGACAAGCTCGGCGAAGTCGAGAAGCTGATCGACTTGAGATTGAGTGACGAGAGCTTTCGACCTGGCTCTCGGTCTGCGATGTCGACGTCGTCCGAAGAGTTCGGTCTCGGTAACGAATACGGCCCCGCTATTGTCTTTCAGATAGGGCCAGTCTAGTTTTCCCAGCTGTTGGCGAAAATGAATGCGGAAGCCTTGGTTCAGATCGCCCTGCCAGAAAATGGGTTTCAGACCTTTGGTCTTGGCTGATTCCTTCAGCAGATCCTTTACGCGATTTTCATCGCTTGTATTCGGCAAAATGAATACGATTTTTTCTCCCTCCTTTCCCCATTCTCCGAGTTGTTCGAGGAACTTAAGGCGAGTAATTTGCTCGCTTGCCAGCCGTTCATCGGCCAGTTTTGAAGCGTCGAGCATAGGTCGGTAAAAGGAGAGCGACTCTGCTTCGTAGGCAATCGATTCAATGTCTGCTGTTTCTTCAGACTCCAGGTCGAGATCGGAAAAAGTCGTCCACGAATCCAAGCATGATTCCCGTTCCTTGAGGATTTGTATCCAAAATTTTCCTTCATTCGAATCTTGTGAATCGAGAGAGGCGTAGTGGATCGTTTCAAGAATATCCTCAGGCTCGATAATGGCCCAAGCCAAAGAATCCGGCAGGTAGTCCAGTATTCCTTTTGGCGATGTCTCTAGCTCCAAGCGTGGGGAAGCTGCGATACTGATTGAATCAACAGCTTTGCCTGATCGCTGGGTGACGGGATCCAGTTCTTTGATGCTTTCGATTTCGTCTCCAAAAAAATCGATTCGATAGGGTATTTCAGCCGTGATGGGATAGACATCGACGAGACCTCCTCTTACTGCAAACTGGCCAGGAGACTCGCATAGACTTTCGGCGTCGTAGTCGATGTCCTGCAACTGTTGGCCAAGTTTTGAAAACGAGATGGTTTGGGCTTGAAACAATTCTATTTTTGAAGTCGCGAGACTGGTTGGGCTAGGGGTTGGCTGGGAAAGAGCCTTTGGCGTTGCGATGAGAACTTGCTTACCTTCGTTCCTTTTTTTATCTGCTAGGTTGGAGAAAACGGAGATGCGATCGCTTTCTATGTCGAAAGCATCACCAACGTCTTCGTCGCTTTCCTGTTGCTCCGGCAGAATCGTGAAGCGAGTACTTGCTTCGGATGAGCGAGCCTTTTCGTGAAAGTATTGAAAGTCGGATACAAATTGATCCGCTTGCCTGGAGGATGAAACGACAACGAAAAGGAGCGATTCCTTGGTATGATATATCCAATCTTCAACGACAACAGGCATCGCTTCTTGGCTGATGCCAACGCGTTTCTCGAACCTGGCTGCTCTTGCAGGAAGTAGGGCCGACCCCGAAACGTTCATTTCGACTCGTCTAAGGTGGCTATGCCTTGGAGGGCGGCTTTTTCAGAAGCTTCTTTTTTCGTTTTTCCCGTACCTACGCCTATGGCTTTGTCATTGCAGAAAACCGTGATTTCGAATGAACGATTGTGAGGCTCTCCGTGTTGGGCAGTCGTTTCGTATCTGATGGCGTCGTTTCCATGGATAGGTTGGATAAGCTCTTGAAGTTTGCCCTTCGGATTTGCGAATCGCTCCTCGTTTTCGATTTGCGGAACGAGGTTGCCGTAGAGTTTTAGAATGACCTTTCTTACCGTTGGCCAATCGCTATCTAGATAGATGGCCCCGATTACGGCCTCGAAAGCGTCGCCAAGAGCGGAATCTTGATCGCCGATACCCGCTTCGCGCTCCTTTTCTTTAAGAATTATGAAATCTTGTAGTCCAAGTTTTCTAGCGATTCTTGCCATGTAGTCGCCGCGGGCGAAGGCCGACCTCATGCTGGTTAGCTTTCCTTCTCGTTCATCAGGGTACTTCCGATAGAGCTCTTCTGTAAGAGCTAGCTGGATTACCGAGTCGCCTAGAAATTCAAGTCGCTGGTTATTATGGAGTTGGTTGCCGGTATGAAGTAGGAAAGAGGAATGGGTGAGGCTACGGATAAGAAGATCCCTATCCTTAAATGTATAGCCTAGCGACTTGTTTAGCTTCGCTATCTGCCTTTGCGTTAATTGCATTGCTGGGAGCGTGGCTGGCATGCTCGGGTCCTCCCTTTTCGCGAGATTCAAGAAAGCGTGTTTTAGCTTTGAAGCAAGCATGCTCCTCTAGATTCCAGATTCTCGTCCGATCAGCTATTTTAGACTGTATCGCTCGATCATCTCTTTTGAGAGATTTCGGTAAGCGGTAGCTCCGGGGTTGTTTTTATCGTATTCGAAAATGGTCTGTCCGAATGAGGGAGCTTCGCTGAGTCGTACGGTTCGCGGTACTACCGTCTCGAAAACCTTGTCCGGCAGATTCGCTTTCACTTCTTCAACCACTTCTCGCGACAACTTCGTTCTGATGTCGAACATGGTCATGATGATGCCGCCGATCTCGAGGTCGTTGTTGACGTTTGCATCGTGCAGGCGGTCAACAACGTTCAGGATCTGCCCCAAGCCTTCGAGAGCGAGGTACTCGCATTGCAAAGCTACCAGCAGGTAATCGGCCGCAGCCAAGCTGTTCATGGAAAGTAGCCCAAGCGCCGGTGGACAATCGATTATGACCGCTCGATAAGCATCGTCATCTACGATAGGTTGGAGCGCGTTCTTGAGCTGAAGAAGGTAGTTGTCGCTCTGCGACAATTCGATCTCGGCTGCTGCTAAATCGACTTCGGATGGGAGTAAGCTCAGGTTTTTTCGGCCTGTTTCCATAACCATCTCGCGAGCATCGGCATCTTGGGAAAGGGCCGGGTAAATGCTTCGACCTTCCTCCTTCTCGAAGCCGAGTCCGCTGGTGGCGTTTGCCTGAGGATCGAGATCGACCAGCAATGTAGCGATATCTTGATCCGCCAAGGCGGCAGCCATGTTGACTGCGGTAGTTGTCTTGCCGACACCTCCTTTTTGATTCGCGATGGTAAATACGGTGCACGCCATCTTGAGCGAATGTCTATGGGGCAAAATCCCTCCTTGGCAATGGTTTATGTGGAAAAGGAAAACTGGATCGAAAGGCCTGCCTTCCCGAAACGAAGATTCCCCGAAAATCTACTTGAAACCTAAGCCCGCATGACAAGTCTGTGCCTTCCTCAATTCGGGAGAGGGGTTTTCATCTCGATGGCGTGGTAGCCAAGTGGTAAGGCCGAGCTCTGCAAAAGCTCTATCGCGGGTTCGATTCCCGCCCACGCCTCCACTTTTTCTGAAACGAAAAAGTGTCTCGCCGTAGCTTTCCTAGAACGGAAAGCGAAGGCGGACTACGCCGCCTTCCGCGCGGAGATCCCTGATGTCTCGCTCCGCTCGAGTGTCGTCGCTAGCGCTCCTCGGTGCCCGCCCACGCCTCCAGCCTTCGCTCGCAGCGTAGCGTAGAGTCGAAGGCTGCCACGCCGTAGTCCAATGTGGCGAAGGCGGGCTTCTGTAAAGTGTGCTCCGAAGCTGCGAGACTACGGCTCGGCAGGCCAAAATTTGTTCGATCTCGCTAGCAATTGTCGGCTCAAAAAAATCTTATTCTAATCCAAGTTTTGGATACAAAATTTGATGGATAATGTACGTTGTGGGTAGATCGAGTTTGCTCGAACGCTGGGATCCAAAAAAGAAAAAGGCGGTCGGAAACGACCGCCTCATGAAAATGGAATTATATGGTAGTGTTAGGCTTTAACTGATCTTCTCTTAAAGCTGAATGCCAGAATGAGGACGCCACCAAGGAGTAGAAGAGTAGAACCGCCATCAGGTACGCGTTTTGTATAATTAACGTTGGCTACAGCTCCTGAACCGCTTAGAGAAATTACAACCCTATCAAAAGATTCCGTAAAAGAAACAGGGGCAATTCGATTGATTGTGTTATTTCCAAATACAGCTCCGTTGTCTGCGATGAAATTTGCGGTGTTCTTAGCTCCGACTAATCCACCATCATCGAAGAAGGAGAATACAAATTCGTTGGCATCGATATCGACGAGGTCGAAGCCAAACGAGTCGATGGCCATGTCGAATTTGAACTCAATGGCGCCCCCACCTGCTTCATCATCAGGAAGGTCTGCCACACCATCGCCAATGCCGTTACTGTTTTCCTGAACAATGATGGCATTCCCTATGGTTGTAGAAGTGGGAAGATTGCCACCAGCCCAAGAGGGTCCCTCGAGGTCGTCATCCCTTGTACCTGTTAAGGTCGTGTCAAACACCACGGCTAGATCTGGTCCACCACCGGTATTGGTAGCCGTGATTGTAACTCCCGGAGTGTCTCCGGGCTGGAGAATGTGTCCGTGAACGAATCCGCTTAAATCAACACTTATAGCATTTGCAGTAGAAATAACTCCCGCAATTGCTCCTAGCCCAATAATAGCTCTTAATAATTTCATTGTATAATATTTTAGTCGGTTTCCCTGAATTGAATGATCTACGAGTTCAATTTCTCCAGACTCCAGATTGAAGACCTTAATAAAGCTGATCCTATGCCATCATTTGAATATCGTCTCTGAGATTCGGTAACAGTGCACATAAGATGTTATGAATGAGATGATTATGGATTCTAGTTTTGATGAAATCTTTTTGTCACATTACAATAGAGCCTTTAAATATTGTAAAAATTTCTTACAGTAAGTCTTTGCAAGTGTATTTCATCACTATCTGTTAAAGGTATTTTGTTCTCAAGATGTTGATCAGTAAATAATTATCGAATTCGTTGCTGAACTGTAAAGAAAGCCGACTTACAATTCACTACTAGAATATCTAGTTAGGGAATTTGATCTTGGCCGCAATCTGGTCAGCTGATGAGCCACGCCTCTTTCAAGCTACCTAAACAGCTCTTCCCAAACCGCACGTGTCAGTGCCATGCGGACTAAGTCGTGGCGTTCGTCATCTATTTTCGCGTCTTCGAAAAAGACGCCTTCTATATAGAAGCCAAATTTTCCGTTCAGGTTCAGATTGCGGATATTGATGTCGAGCGAGTGCATGAAGACTTTTTCGAATCGCTCGATGATGAAGCTATAGTACAGGAATAGAAAGGTTGCCCGCTTGCCGATGCCTTTGCCACGCATGCTCGATTCGCCAATCAGCTTTCTCATTTCAAGTTTATCGGATTCCCGATCAATTTGATCCGCTCCAATGATGCCCACGAGCTCGTTTTCATGGGAGATTCTGAAGTAGGCTCGGTTTGATAATTCGAAATATTTGCCTAGATTTTCTACTGTATCCGGAAATTGGGGATAGAAGTATTTCTTTATTTCTGGGCGTCTCATCCATTCGACTGCGATTTTAAAATCGATTTCTTGAATGGGCGAGATCGTGACGTTGCCCATGCTGAGCGATGCGGATTCAGACCAATCGTCTTGCACATCTTTGATGGAGAGTTGTCCGCTATACGTTTCGAGGGGAACTCGATTGGGGTTGCTCTTGAGGGCTACGTTATCGAGCAAGTGTCCTGCGACGGTTAAGACCTCTGGCTCTTCGATCCCATATTTTATTAGCTCTTTGTAAAACCCCTTAGCTACAAGCTTCAGCATTTGTTCATGCGGGTGGCGAGTGACCTTTGAAAATTCGTCGATCTGATTCTTGTCCTCCATTGAAGAAAGTCTGTCGCAAAGCTCCTATTGCGTCAATGAACAAGCCATCGGTTTGTTCCTACGTTTTTGGCTGAAATTCTCACCAACGTTTTTACTTCCCCAGCCCAGACGCCGGTTCAAGCGGGATTAATTTACTCGCAAATCCACAAGTTTAAGTTAACTCGCTGTTTAGTGAAGATTCTGAATTGGATCATGCTGATCGTGTTCGCCTTGTCATTGATAGTCCAATACAATGATCCCGATCCATTTGCCTGGATGGCTATTTATGGACTTGCGACTATTTCATGTCTCATCTTCATCAATCGAAGCGCTAGTTGGATTTTTCCTGCATTGACGGGAACCATCGCCCTTACCTGGAGCCTTCTTTTATTTCCTCCACTTTTTGCCTCCCCTGATCCGCTCGTTTGGAAAGACGTTTTCATCGATGCTGCCATGAAAACGTCAACGGTGGAATACGTTCGGGAGATCGGGGGATTATGGATTGTGCTTGGCTGGATGGCGGTCCTTACGATTTGCGCTCTAAAGTCAAAGAAAGCTGCAAATTAAAAAGCTAGACCTGGAAAATCGGGCAGATATAGATTTTTCGTTCTAGTTGTCGGGACGTAGCTCAGCCTGGTAGAGCGCTACGTTCGGGACGTAGAAGTCGCTGGTTCGAATCCAGTCGTCCCGACCATGCTTTTTGCTTCAATCGATCTGGTTGGTACGATCGATTGAATAAGTATAAGTTATTCCATTCGTACCGAATCTACCGATACAGATCGGCGACTTTTTCGGCTTCTTTGCGAACGAGGGTTTTCAGTTCTTCGGGGCCTTTGACTTGAGCTCGGTTTCCCCAGCTAAGTATCCATTGGGATACTTCGATCAGGCCGCCTAACTGAAATCTAATTTCCAGTCCTCCATCCGCAAGAGCCGACATTTCCTGAGTGGGGTGCCAAACATTTTCCGATATATACTCGGCAACGTTTTTGCTGAAGTGGATAATCACTTCATGGTCGCCGCTTCTGGAGTAAATGCCGAAGCTGCTCCAAAGGTAGTCATCGGCCGAAAAATCCTTTGGCACCTCGAAGGTTGCTTCCGATGCCACAGCGGAATGAAAGCGACTGATGAGAAAAGTTCGGACCGCTTCGCGCTTGTGATCCCAGCCAATGAGATACCATTTTCCCAGGTAGTTGGTGAGGTGATACGGATTAATGGTACGCGATTCGGTTTCTTGTTGACCTGGTTTCTTGTAATCAAAGGTGAGGGTTTTCTTTTCCAATGCGGCTTTGGTCGCCGTTTTCAGAATGGATTCGTCGATTTTCGATAAGCGTCCCTGTCTGAATGAGATCGTCTCGCTCAAGTCGTCAAGATTCGCAGTGATGGTATCAGGCAAACTAGCGGCGAGCTTGTTGAAAGCGTTCTCTAGCGGTTTTTCGAAGGGTGTGCCTTTGTAGTGATCGAGCGACTTTCGGGCTACGCTGAGAGCAAGGAGCTCTCCTTCGGAAATATCGATTGTCGGAAGGCTTTCAACTTCTCGTGTATAACAGTAGCCATGGTAAGAAGGCTCGTAATCGATGGGCATCAGCATGCGGTCGCGCATGAAGTCGATGTCGCGACTGATGGTCTTGGTGCTGACTTCGAGTTCTCTTGCCAGCGTGCTGCAATTGGGGAACCCGCCTTTTTTCAAAGCATGGTGGATAAGAAGCATCCTTTCAATGGCGGGGCGTTTGAGGCTATGTATTTTAGGATTCATCCCTGGGTGCTAGCTCTGGTCGATAAGGGTTTGGAATTCAACGTTTAATCTGGTTCCTGGCGATTTGGAACAGGGATTTGTTTTCGGAAGAATAATGCGGGTATTCAAACAAGCTGCTTCCCTGGATTAGTCCATTTATCTATTGCTTTTTCAAACACGTGTTAGAAATATTTTGCCATGAGCTCTGACATAGCCTCAAAGGTTAATACGACTTCATCGCTGGCTCGCCATCTTGGGTTGTCTCGGTGGACGGTTTCTCGAGCCTTGAATGGCCATACTGGCGTGAAATCCGAAACCGTGGCTCGTGTCCATGCGGCTATGGATGAGCTGGGCTTCAGCCCGAATCTTTTGGCCAGAGGATTGAGAGGCGGTAAAACCGGTGTAGTTGGAATTTGCTTTCAGACGTTTGGGACTCCGGTTTTTTCGGCTAGGCTTATCGCTTTGCAGAACGCGTTGAGGGACAGCGGTTATCGGGCCATGATTGAGCTTATTGACGATGGAGCTGGCTTGGAACGCCAAGTGATTCGACATTTTCAATCGATGAAGGTGGAAGGAATCGTGTTTGTGGGTGGGCCCAGCACGTCCAACTTGTCTTATGTAGAAGAGCTTGTTCGCAGCGGCGAGATGTCCGTTGTATCGATAGATCCTGTTACAGAAAACGAGCTATTGCAGGTTGTGGTTGATAGGTCTTGGGCGATGGATTTTCTGTTAGCCAAGCTATTTGATCTAGGCCATCGCAAAATCGCCTTTTTTGGAATTCAGGATAACATTTTGTATGGAAGTCTACGCTTAAAGACGCTGCGGAAAACGGCTAAACGGCTTGGGCTTGATTGGAAAAGGGATATTAGGGTTGTGGCTGACGACGCGTTCACAGACATGGACTACGCTTCAGGTAAGGGTTTAGCTGACAAGGTCTTGCGAGAGGGGAATTTTAAATCCACTGCCATCCTGGCCTTAAATGATCAAGTGGCTATCGGAGCGTTTGGGCGTTTTCAAGAAGAAGGCATCAGAGTGCCGCACGATGTATCCATAGTTGGATACGATAATCTTCAAGTGGCCAAGCATCTCCACCCAACACTGGCTAGCATTGATCAATGTATTGAGAAGATTTCTGGAGAGGCGGTCAGATTGCTAAAGGAAAATATCGGGAAGAAAAGGACTAAAGCCAAGCAGGCTATCATAATACGTCCCCGGTTTGTAGATGGCGAATCGCTTGCCAAATCGAAGCGCTAGGTTCTCTATCTCCGGTTGCTTGGGTCGTAGCTATTTTGAATATGAATGAAACTTATTATGCAGTGCTGAAAGCCATCCATGATAGCTTGGTAGCGAAAGCGTATCAGAAACGCGGTTTTTCAGAGGACGAATCGCAAGCTGGGCAAGTCAACGGCCTGCCGAGCTATCGAAGAATGTATTCGGCTTGCGGATATACACGGCGTCGGCATTGTGTCGGTCGACAACGCTTTCCACTATCTTTTGGGGCGGGAGCTTTTGCGAAAGGCAGAAATCAAGCATCGAATAAAAAGGCCGTGGCTGAAGATATTTTAGGCCCCGGGAATGAAAGTTGTCTTTTGCCCGGTCAACTCGAAGCCGCTAAACTTTCAGACAGAAGCGGGGGCTTGCTTTTTACTACAGCGCGAATAGAGGCCTTTAACGAATTCAATGTCGAATGCGGTAAAGAGCCTTGGGATCTCTCATCATTGAAAACGACTGAACTAAACTAGGATACATGTTGGACAATCAATATCTAAATAATCTCTTTGGGTTGAAGGGAAAGACGGCGGTCATCGTTGGCGGTACTGGCGAGCTTTGCGGAACCATGGCCGAGGGCCTCGCCAAGGCCGGAGCGGAAGTCGTCATAGTAGGTAGAAGCCAGGAGAAGGCCGGCAATCGGATGCGAGCGATTTCCGAAGCGGGTGGAAGCGGCTATTTCCTGAAATTGGAAGTTTCGGAAGCCGGGGCTTTCGATAATCTATTGGCAAGCACGCTGGAACGTAGCGGGAAAGTAGATATACTGATCAATGGGGCTGGAATGAATTCGGCTACGCCTTTTTTTGAATTATCCGACGAAGAATTTCAGCGTATTGTCGATGTTAATACGAAATCGGTCCTTAAGGGTTGCCAGATTTTTGGAAAGCATATGGTTGATCGAGGCGAGGGCGGCTCGATTATCAATATAGGATCCATGTCAGGTCTTGTCCCGCTGTCTCGCGTATTCACTTATTCCCTATCAAAAGCCGCAGTTCATAATCTCAGTAAGAATCTTGCGCGAGAGTGGGCCCCGCATCGCATTCGTGTGAATACTTTGGTGCCTGGGTTCTTTCCTGCCGAACAAAACCGTAAGGTTTTAACGGAAGACCGTATTGCTAGCGTCATGACACATACTCCGATGAAACGCTTTGGCAATTCCGAGGAGCTTATCGGTGCCACTCTCTTGCTTGCGTCTGAACAAGCTGGGTCGTTCATGACCGGCGTTGAGCTCGTGGTGGATGGCGGTTTTTCCTCAATGACGATTTAGCTGATCAGCTCATCATTGCATGACATTTATCGAAGACGATTTCCTATTGCAGAACGAGGCGGCTTGTCGGCTTTATCATGAATATGCAAGACACCAGCCGATTTATGATTACCACTGTCATTTGCCTCCCAAGGATTTAGCTGAAAATAGACGCTTTTCCAATCTAAGCGAAATTTGGCTCGAGGGTGACCACTATAAATGGCGGGCTATGCGGGCCAACGGGGTATCGGAAGAATATATTACGGGGCCCGCGGAGCCGTATGATAAATTTCTAGCCTGGGCGAAAACGGTTCCGGCGACTCTTCGGAATCCCTTATATCATTGGACTCATCTAGAATTGAAGCGGTACTTCGGTATTGATGAGCTATTAAATGAAGAATCTGCCAGGGAGATTTGGGATGCCTGTGAAAGCCTGCTCAAGCAAGACTCACTATCTGTTCACGGGATCTTGAAGTCTTTTAAAGTCAGCTTGATTGGGACTACTGATGATCCTACCGAGTCATTAGAATATCACACTCGGATTTCCGAGAGCGGTATCGATGCAAAAGTTTATCCCGCTTTTAGGCCTGATGCCGCTTTAAAAATCGAAAACGCTTCAACCTTCAATACTTGGGCACATGCGTTGGAGGAGGTTAGCGAAGAAGACTGTTCATCGTTCGAAGGCTTTCTTTTGGCTCTAGAAAAAAGACACGATTATTTTCACAAACTTGGCAGTAGATTGTCAGACCACGGTTTGGACTCCTGCTTCGCGATCCCCTGTTCCAGGAGTGAAGCAGCTAATATATATGATAGAGCGAGGTCTGGTCATAACGCGAGCCGAGCCGAGTTTGAAGCATTTGCGTCTTTTATGATGATTTTGTTCGGCAAGCTCGATGCTGCTAAAGGCTGGGTCAAGCAATTGCATTTAGGGGCGCTACGCAACGCCAACGCGCGAATGTATAATAGGCTAGGAGCGGATACGGGGTTCGATTCTATTGCTGAGCTCGATCAAATCGAACCACTGCGTCGTTATTTTGATGCTTTGGATGAAAGCAACGAACTTCCTAAAACCATAGTCTATAATTTAAATCCGAAGGATAATTACGCTGTAGCGACCATGTTAGGCAATTTTCAGGACGGAAGGGTTCCTGGAAAAATGCAATTCGGTTCCGGCTGGTGGTTTCTCGATCAAATCGAGGGGATGAATTGGCAAATAAACACCCTTTCGAATCTGGGTCTATTGAGTCGGTTCGTGGGAATGCTAACGGATTCCCGCAGTTTTATGTCGTATCCGAGGCACGAGTACTTCCGGCGACTTCTTTGCAATATTCTCGGCGTTGACATGGAGTCTGGATTTTTGCCTAGAGATTTTGACCTTATTGGCTCAATGGTTGAGGATATTTGTTATAAAAATGCTGTTCAGTATTTCGGTATGGCAGCTGGCTATGTCGAATAGGGCGGTCAGCAAACATTTATCTGGCCTTTTTTATTCCGAATCCCATTCAGGCTGTTTGGATTCTTTACAGTATTCTGGATACAAAGGCTAATGGTAGCGTCTCGTGTCTTTTACATTTCACTTCTTTCAAATCTATTAGATTCTAGGATTGGACTATATGGAAATCTAGGGGAATCACTCAAAATCATATTATAAATGTTATTTTTTGGCATAATAAATGACATTTAGGTTAAAAATTTGTTGAATTAATTCAGAAAGCGACTTGGTTACCGTCCAATGATCTCCAATACATTAAAGTCTATTAACAGCAAAATCGCTTCGCTGGAAAAGAAAGCTGAAGCTGAGAGAAAAAAAGTACTAGGTTCCCTGCACGAACAGTTAGGCTACGAGTCAACACAAGCTCTTATTGAAGCTCTTCAATCTTACGCTGGTGGCAAGCCCGCCGCGCGTCGTGGCAGAAAGCCCGGCCCCAAAGCTAAAAAGGGAGCTCCTAAAAAGGCTGCTACCGCAAAAAAGAGCGGAGCTAAAAAGAGAGCCAAAAGAACTTTAATTACTGCCGACATGAGAAAGAAAATTGTCGCGGCTCTTAAAGCTGGCGGGAAGGGTACTCAAGTTGCTAAGGATTTCGGGATTTCCATTCCTTCGCTGCACAACATTAAGAAAGCAGCTGGTCTCACCAAATCGCGTAAATAGAGTTGCTCTAACTAAATTGATTTTCGAAACCTGCTCTTATCGGAGCAGGTTTTTCTTTCTTTGGTACAGCGTATCCAGATACCTCCAGGCAGAATAACTATTTAATCAACGAGCTCGGGAAAAATTAATAGCGCTGCATGTTGGGATCGATTTGCATTGCCCATGCGTCGATGCCGCCAGCTATATTTGTCGCCTTATCGAAACCCTGGCGCCTAAGGAAATTTGTGACTTGCATACTGCGGACGCCTGAATGGCAGATTACTAGGATTTGTTCTTCCCGAGGCAGATTCTCCAGTTCGTTGGGTATGGTATTCATAGGTTTCTGAATACTCCCCTCAATCGAGCAAATGCCGAATTCGAAGGGCTCCCTTACATCCAGAATGACAGCTTTTCGCGATTCGTTTAACTTCCTGGCTTCGATAACGTCCACTTCCCATGGTATCTCTGCCTCAGGGAGATCCGGTTCTTCAAACTCCGCAGAGCAACTGTCCTGATACAAATCGCTTTTGATTTCTTGTATAGTTGGTTTGTTGCCGCAAAGAGGGCAAGAGGGGTCTTGTTTTAGCTTAAGCTTTCGGAATTGCGAAGAGAGCGTATCCAAAACAATCAGGCTACCATTAAGAGGCTCGCCAATTCCTGTTATGAGTTTGATCGCCTCTAAAGCCTGCATGCTGCCGACGATACCACAGAGCGCGCCAAGAACACCGGCTTCACCGCAATTGGGAACTGTACCTGGAGGCGGAGGCTCGGGAAACAAGCACCGATAGCAGGGACCACTTCCGTCATTCTTGAAAACCGAAACCTGTCCCTCGAATTTGAAAATACTGCCGTAAACAAGTGGCGTTTTGGAAAAGTAGGCAGCGTCGTTATTCAGATAACGCGTACTGAAATTATCGGTACCATCGACGATAACGTCGTACTGGCTGAACAATTTTACTGCATTTTCCACGGTCACGCCTTCAGCGTGCAACTTAACAGCAACATTTGGATTGATTTGGCTTAGGGTATTCTTTGCAGATTCTGTTTTGAGCGTATCCAAATCATCGATGCCATGGATGATTTGCCGTTGCAGATTGTGAAGTTCCACCTTGTCGAAGTCGGCAATGCCCAAATTCCCAACTCCGGCTGCGGCTAAATACAACGCGGCTGGGCTTCCTAAACCACCCGCTCCAATGATAAGAACATTAGAGGATTTCAATTTCTCCTGTCCAGGGACTCCTATCTCCTCAAGCAATATGTGTCTGCTGTACCGAGCGAGCTCTTCGGAGTTTAAATCATTGGAAGACGTTGCCTGAGGTTTGCTCATTTTCGCCTCTTTAATTTGGGGCGGTTGCCATATCAAATCATTTCGATGCTAAGGTTTCACGGGATCGCGCCTATTCGTTGTTGACCCTGCTGAATGCTTCACCTCGTGTAGCTTTCATGGCAGATCGTTTTATCGTAATTATGGCTGGAGGAAAGGGCGAGCGGTTTTGGCCGGCAAGCCGACTAAAACGACCCAAGCAGCTCCTTCCCATTGTTGGAGACAAGCCGATGATCACTCAGACGATCGAGCGGCTCGAGGGCTTTATACCTTTCGAGAATGTCATAATTCTAACCAATATCGAGCAACTGGACGGCATTCGCGAAGCCTGCCCCATGTTGCCTTCTGAAAATGTTGTGGCCGAACCAGTTGGTCGCGATACGGCAGCGGCGGTTGGACTTTCGGTTATGCTGGTCAAATTAAGATCTCCCAATGCCTCTATGGCCACGCTTCACTCCGATGCCTATATCAAAGATAGCGCTGGTTTTCGCGACTCTCTCGAAACCGCTTTTCAAGTGGCCGAATCTCAAGACGGGTTAGTGACAGTTGGCATTTCGCCAACGGAACCCTCGACCGATTACGGATACATTCATAGAGGCTCCGAGTTTGGAGAAAGGAACGGCGAAGCCTTTTTCAAGGTTGAAGAATTCAAGGAAAAGCCGGAGCTGGAAACGGCCAAAAGCTATCTAGCCAGTGGAGATTATTATTGGAATTCCGGTATCTTCGTTTGGAGACTCGACATCATTTCTGCGGCTCTTGATCAATTCACTCCCGTTTTGAAAAAAGGTCTTGATGAGATCGAAGCGGAAATGAAGAACGGCGCCGCGCTGCAGCCCTTGTTGGAAAAACTCTATCCTGGCCTGGAAAAAATTCCCGTCGATGTAGCCATCTTCGAGAAGGCGGAAAATGTATTCACCATACCGGCTCGATTCGATTGGGATGACGTTGGAGCATGGCCAGCCATTGCTAGGCATACTTCTGGCGACAGCCAAGATAACGTTTCGAAAGGAGATTCCATTTTTGTCGATTCTTCGGGCAACATCTCAATTTCTTCCGACGATCATTTAGTCGCCTTCATAGGCGTTGATGATCTGATCGTCGTTCGTTCCGAAGATGCTACGCTTGTCTGCAAAAAAGAAGACGCTCAGCGTATAAAGGAACTTGTGAAGCTGCTCGGTTCGCAGAAGGCTTATGAGCGCCTAATTTAAGCTGTGAGATTGCCAAAGTTGACTAATGTCTTTGAGACTATCCTGAATGCGATGCATCGGGATTGACTACGGCGAAAAGCGAATCGGCGTTGCTTATGGCGACGAGCTGGGGGTGGCCACACCCCTGCAAGCTATTACAGATAAATCCGAAGATGATCGTTTGGCTTCTCTTGTTTCATTAATAAACGATCGGAAGGCTACCGATCTCGTATTCGGCTATCCTTATAATATGGATGGCAGTATCGGATTTAAGGCCAAGGAAGTGGACGCTTTTATAGAGAAGACGCTTCGATTAATAAATCTTCCCGTTCATCGTATTGACGAAAGGCTTACGTCGCATGAAGCATCGAAAGGTTTTAGCAAGAAAAGAGACGATGCGTTACGACGTTCCGGAAAAATCGATTCCGCTGCGGCTGCCTTGATTCTACAGGATTTCTTGAGCCAGAAGATGAACTTTGCAACCCGCGATGAATTGGGAGAAGACGAACCATGAGATGGAAATGCGTTTGCGCCTATGATGGTTCCCGTTACTCTGGCTGGCAGGCTCAATCGGAAAAGGCTTCCGTGCAGCAGACCCTTGTCGACACCTTGAGTGTTGTAATGAAACATCCGGTGGCGATCACGGGAAGCGGCCGCACCGACGCGGGGGTGCATGCGCTTGGTCAGGTCTTTCATTTCGATGGCTATTGGCCGCACGGATCGGATAGCTTGGTTAAGGCCATTTCTTCCAGGCTCCCTCCAGACATTCAGGTGAAAAGCGCAACTCAAGTCCGCGAGGATTTTCATGCTCGATTTTCCGCCAAGACGAAACGCTATCATTACCGGTTCTATTTGGGTCAGGCCGATCCCTTTATCTGGCCTTACTGTCTTTCCGTATCAAGTCGCATTAATCTCAATACAATTTCCGCTGCTATGAAACTGTTAAAGGGGGAGAAAGATTTCGCTTCTTTTGCAGCCAACCGCGGACAGGACTATGAAACGACCGTCAGAAATGTAATTGCGACTTCATTGTATCAAGACCATCGTTACGTTTATCTCTCGTTCGAGGCAGAAGGTTTCATGTATAAAATGGTCAGAAGTATGGTGGGACTAATTCTGAAAGTGGGTCTAGGTAACGTGACTGTGGCGGAAGCTGAGGAGCTGATTGAGGCAGCGAAGCGCGTTCCAGTGATCGAGGTGGCTCCCGCTCGCGGTCTTTTTCTGGAAAAAGTATTCTACTAAACAAAGTGCTAAGGAATCTGCGAAAGTTTGGTAATTCGTTGGCTGATACGGCTTTCCCGTCTCGCTGCGCAAGTTGCGGCGAGATGGTTGAGGATTCCATGTATCCAAATGTATGTAACAACTGTTCGCGGCGATTTCAATTTATTCAAGATCCGAAATGCGAGACTTGTGGCTATCCCTTTTTTGGCGAAGTCGATTCTGTTACAACCTGTCCGCATTGCCAGCAGCTGAGCGCCGTTTTTCAACGAGGTTGGGCAATTGGCTTATTCACAGGACCTTTGCGGGATCTCATCTACTCTCTCAAATATGAGAAGGGACTTTGGGCTTTGGGGGATCTAGCGGTTCTCGTTAAGCAGGCTGTCGGCTTATCTTCATTCATTAGGGATAGCATTCTTGTTCCAGTGCCCCTTCATTCGAGAAAGCTTCGCGAGAGAGGCTACAATCAAAGCGAACTGATCGCTACAGAAATTGTAAAATGTCATGATCTTGCCAGACCGCAGAACCTTATTTCGCGGGTGCTTGATACCCCTTCCCAGACACAGTTCAATCGCCAGGAACGCAGTCGTAACCTTAGAAATGCCTTTTCTTTGAGAAAAAAAAGCGCCATAGAAGCCGACCGACGATATATTCTTGTCGATGATGTATTCACTACCGGATCTACCCTCAACGCTTGTGCGGCTACACTCATTAAAGGAGGAGCTAGCCGCGTCGACGTTTTAACCATTGGGCATGGCTGAATAGCTTATTTCTTTAAGAATCAATTACTTAACCCGTAGATCTTATGGCTCTTTTTCATAGACCGAAATATTCCACTGTATCCGTAAAAAAGAAGGACATTCCACAAGGGCTTTGGAAGAAATGCCCCATTTCGGGCGAAATCATCTACAACAAGGAACTGGAGCAAAATCAGAATGTGGTTCCCAAGAGCGGTTACCATTTCCCCATCTCGGCTCGGGACCGCATCAAGCATTTAGTCGACGAAGACTCCTTCGAAGAAAAGGACGCCGATCTTTCGCCAATGGATCCTCTCGAGTTCAAGGACTCGGTTGAATACAAGGAGCGCATTAAAAAATACCGCAAGAATACCGGAATGAATGAAGCGGTTGTCTGTGGAACCGCGAAACTCCACGACATTCCTATCTCGCTTGCCGTAATGGAATTCTCTTTTGCTGGCGGATCAATGGGTTCAGTAGTCGGCGAGAAGATAACCAGAGCCATCGAAAGGGCTCTTCACCTCAAGGTTCCTTGTATTGCTGTTTCCTCTTCTGGTGGAGCTCGCATGCAGGAGGGCATTTTAAGTTTGATGCAGATGGCCAAAACGAGCGCGGCCTTAGCCCGTCTTTCCAAGGCCAAGCTTCCCTTTGTATCCGTTTTAACCTATCCCACTACAGGTGGGGTGACCGCGAGTTTCGCTTCGCTTGGCGATGTCATTATTGCGGAACCTGGAGCTTTGGTCGGCTTTGCGGGAGCTCGCGTTATCAAGGAAACAACCAAGGAGGAATTGCCGGAGGGGTTTCAGTCCGCCGAATTCCTTCTGGAGAAAGGATTGATTGATAAGATCGTTCCTCGCAC
>JANQKI010000161.1 GCA_028281165.1 Opitutaceae bacterium
GACCCATTCGATAAACTCAGGTCAGGCGAGCTCACCACAGGTGGGCGATTCGCAGTAGCGCCCACTGTCCCGCAGAGAGAAAATGATATAACAAGAAGGATTCTACAAAGTAACTTATTCATAATATACATCTAGGTTGGTCTCCCACAGATGACGCAGATTTTCGCAGATTGGTTTTTAAGATAACTCCGTATTTGATTTCAATAAATTCGCTTCAAGAAATCTGAGTTCATCTGTGTAATTGGACTGCCTTGCAGTGACGTGTCGATCTAAGATCTCGGTAGTGGGAAACATCTTCTTAAAACGTCCTACCGGTTTCCTGATCCAACAGTTTTCGTAGCTCATCCGCTTTTTTTGGATACTGATCCCTAACATCTTCGGTTTCTCCCGGATCATTCTTCAAGTTGTAGAGTTCTCCTTTTTCGCTGACTCGGTGGCGTATCCACTCCCCAATGCCTCCTCGGTCGCTCACCACGCCTTTAGGAATGTACTTCCAATCGCCTGCTCGTATGGCGAGGCTCCCCATTCCTTGTTGCACCATATATTCGCGGCCTTGGTCGCTCTTGCCAAGCAAGGCCTCCGAAACATCTTGGCCGTCTTTTCCAGCGTTGGTCGGCAAGGCATCCACTCCGGCCAAGGTTGCCAGCGATGCCAAAAAGTCCATCTGGCTCACGATGGCCTCCGATTCGCCCGGCTTTACACGTTCTGGCCAATGAACGATCATCGGCGAACGGGTCCCGCCTTCAAAGACGCTGTATTTGCCACCTCGATACGGTCCTGCGGCCTGATGATCCCCATTCTTTTGCTCCGCTCCATCCCAATAGCCATCGAAAAGCACGGGGCCGTTATCGCTGGTGATGATGATTAGCGTGTCGCGGTATTGATCCGTTTCCTTCAGAACCTCCACCAGCTTGCCCACCGACCAGTCGAACTGGGCGATGGCGTCGCCCCGCGGTCCGAGCGAGGAGGCTCCCTGAAAGCGCGGATGCGGCATTCTCGGAACATGGTTCTCATGCGTCGCGAAATAAAGGAAGAAGGGTTCCTCTCTTTCTTCTTCGATAAAGGCGATGGCTTCGGCAAGAAAGCGATCCGATAAATCCTCATCGCGGAAGCGAGCCGACTCCCCGCCAGCCATGTATCCAATGCGGCTGATACCCTTGACGATGGTTCCCGAGTGCTGTCTATCGGCTTGGACTCGCAGCAATTCAGGATGGCTGATGCCGGTTGGTTCGTTGCCGACCATTTCCTCGTAGCTCACCGAGATAGGGTCGTTTGGATCCAGATTCAGTATCGAATCATCGTCGATAAATACCGAAGGCACTCGGTCGCCAGTGGCGGCGAGAAAGAAGGCTTTATCAAAGCCCAGCTGCAAGGGACCCGGCCCAATGGTTCCATTCCAATCCATCGAGCCATCCGCCTTGCCCAAACCGAGGTGCCATTTCCCGACCAAGGCCGTCCGGTAGCCCGCCCCTTTCAGAACGCTGGCAATGGTCGGCCGCTCCACGTCGATGATCAACGGAGCGCTTCCCGGCAAAATCTGAGCCCCTTCATTCCGGAAAGCGTATTGACCGGTCAGCAACGAATAGCGAGAAGGCGTGCAGGTGGATGACGAACTGTATCCAGACAAATGTTTCAGTCCAGATTTCGCTAGCGCATCTACATTTGGCGTCTGAACACCTGTTCCCCCATAGCAGCTCAGATCGCCATAGCCGATATCATCGGCGTAAATGAGCAGAATGTTGGGACGTTCCGTGGCGCCCATGGCTAGGGCTAAACTCAAAGCGGTCAGCAACGTAGCTATTCCATTAAGAAGCATATTCATATTAGATGAGATTTGTTGAACCTGCGCCTTGGAAGTGCAGGCTACGCGTTAAAATTTGCTAAACCGTTAATCTAGTCTCCTGTTAGCTAAGTTCGTATCAATATTCAGATGTCCGAAAACGCGCCATTTTCTTGATAGATTGAAAGGTGGAATGCGGCCTCCGGACGCGTTTGCTCGGTTGCAGTTCTGTAAAGAACTTAGCTAACAGGACACTAGGTCGAGCCATGAGCGCTTCGCGTATTCGTTCATTTTATTGATTTCTTCGTTCGGGAAGGCTTTGCCGTTGTAATGGCCCAGGCTGGCGATCTGGCCGTGGAAGTTTTGCGGGACCAACCTTCGCCGTTGGCTACGGCATGGCACGGCGCTAGCCGCTACCTTGAAATACCCCGTAGCTCTTGACTCGACGTATTCCAAAGGGCGAAGACGGT
>JANQKI010000204.1 GCA_028281165.1 Opitutaceae bacterium
CCATCGCGCTTTTCTAATATTGAAAGTGAATGTCCAGCCATCCTGGAGGCTGGATCTCCATTTTTAGGAGTCATGACAAGAGTGGATTCGATCCATAAATATGCCTTATCTCCCATTACCTGAATTTCTTTAAGTTTACTATCGAGATCAAATTTAATTGGAGAATCTTCAGGCGAGGTGCCTGCTGCAGCTTTTGCAAAAGATTCTTTGTCCATTACACCTGTGCCAACCATTGGCACAAAAAACTTTGCATTATCGGCAATGCATTGACGAGCTAACTCTAAATTCCCTTCAGTTGTAGCCTTAATCCAATTGTCGTATAGTACTCGAATATTCTGTTCTTCATTCATTGTCTTGCCTCCATTATTTTGATTACAGCTTACAAATAAAAGTAATAAGCCAATTAGGGATAACTTTTTTATCATGGATGAAAATTTAGTATCGTGACGTATGAACATAATTAAGTGACATATCGTCGAGGCCACACGGCGAGCGCTTACGTTTGTTGTGTGAGCCGATTGGTTCTACATGTTCTTATCTACCTCCAAAATTGCAAACTCCTAAGAATTGAAACGGCTCAGAGGGAAGGGAATCGCCTGAGATCTTGGAGTAATCAACAGCGTGGAATACTGCCGCTGCACTTGCTTCTCTAATTCCTTTAGACTTCGAGAGGGAAATTGCTTCTTCGATAAAATCCTTGTACCAGGAGAATCCCGTAAGGAGTTCTTCAATACTTTTCTTTTCTTCTTCCACAGATATTTCGGGAAGATTCCTTTCGTTTAGGATGAATCCGAAATCCTTAGAGAATCTTTCGAATATGTACGCATCTAGTTCATCTTCCGAACCAAAATTTCCAACCCAAATCGAAACCTTTCCGGTTGTTGCGATCGAGTTTTGATGAGGCATTTTAGCTTCATTCTTTTCCTCTGGTTTGGAATCGGATTTGAAGAGTCGTTTTAGAAATTCCATCTTATCGCTGAGAGGAGGTAATTCCGAGTAGCCGTGCCGCGGCTACTCGGAATTACCTCGCTCGTCTTGTTCACTAGATATTCTTAGGCTTCTGCTCTAGAAAATACGTCTCTAAGCTGCTTTTTGGATGATCGCCGCGATGTTCGATTCGACTCTGACCGTGTAAAGCGCGTCCTTCTTCTCATTTGTCATGATTGTAGAAAATGTGGACATCGTAGCTGACTGTTAGGCCTAATCTCCATTTGCCAGCCACGTTCCCTGAGTGGGCCACCGTTTGCTGGAGAGGCCTAGGACGCCAAGCGCCATCCAAATCTGGCGCAGATGAGCGTTTTGGTGGTTAATCGCTCGAAGGCAAATTTGGGCGATCGGTTCTTCGCCAAACTCTTGGCCGGGTTCAAGCAACTGCGCCTCGTCAAGAGATGCGATGGCGGCAATTCCCGCTTCGGTAACACGCATCCAACGGTCGAGCAGAGCATTCGCATCAGGGAATTGTTCCCCTTCTTCGGGAGGGGAAGTGGGCCAATCAAGAAAACGGTCGGTGTGCGAGATAGCGAAGCGACCTGTCGTCGAAAGATGCAAGCAAGCGTCCACGTTAACGCAGCAGTGCTGAACGATCCATGCGATATGATTCTTTTGGCCAGGTGGACGAGCGTTAAGTTGCTCAGGGGACAGACCGCGAAGAGCAACCGTCATCTCGCGCTGCATCTCACGCAATTGGTGAAGGATGTACTTCTTCAGGGTCATGTCGTTCCTTTCTATATGGCACTAACGCCTAGGCCAGGCAAGAGGACTGCGGAGCGGTACGAATTGCCTGAGTCGAATTGTTCGACTCAGATTTTTTATATTGCTCATAGCCTGCGAATGCCAGGGCAAAAATCATGAGAATCAAAAAGAGTCCCCAAAGTGGTCTTGCTACATATTTCGTAAGCCGACTCTCGAAAACGAAAAAGACCCTATACGTGACCGCATAAACCAGAGAGCCGCCAAACAAGATTGCAGAACCGATACCGAAGGACTTCGTAAATTCTTTAACTTCTTCAAATTGTGATAATAATCCAAATACAATTCCAAGCACGATTCCAACCGAAAGTATCCTTTCGCTCCAAATGTGCAAATGCTTCCCGAGCGTTTTGGGCTGCACCTCGAGCTGTAAAGGGTCATCCATTTGCTTCTTCGAACCTCAGAGTGCTGCCACAGGCTACCGGCAGTGCCGCTTCGACTTCAAGGTTGAGGTTGTAATCGTCATGACGCTTTCGACTCGGGGCGGGTAGCCTGTTGGTAGCACCCGCTTGTTCGATCATGATTTAGCCAGCTGACTTTCAACACGAGATAAGAACGTAGCCGATGGAGACGCAGATCTTCGAGCCTTATCAGTTTCGACCTTCACATCGAGAGTTCCCTTTAAGAATGTTAGCGCCCCCGCAAGGATCGATCCGGCAAGCGTATAGCCAGCACCACCAATCATATTGAAGGCGACTGCCGCCACTCCTCCGGTTGCCATACCCTTGTTTAGCGACGCTACTAGATTCGGCCAAATCTTCGACTTCGCATTTGCCATTTCGTTCTTAAACTCCGTCGCTTCCTTGGCAATCGCGTGCCGGGTTTCCTCTTGGATGTGCAAGAGGTTGTCTGGGTCAAGATCGCTCTTAAGAACTACCAATCGTGAGCGGAGGTCGTTAATAAAGTCTGCCCTATAAGATTCGGTGAGCGACCGAAATTGAGCGATCTCTGCGAATGAGACATCTCCAAGCTGTGTTCGTGGAATGAACTCATCGACAAGTGCAACTGCAGTCTGGTGAGCAAGGGTCTCGACAGCGGAGTCTGAGAGCGGAACAGCGCCGCTCTTGTCACCATATCGACACCGCATCGACTTCCGAAGTAGCAATTGGTGATGCATCTTGCTGTCGGTGATCGGGGCTAACGCAAATTGTTCGGCCGCCGAAAGGTGTAAAGCTGTCGAAATCGCGGACCCAGCCTCGTATGAGACAGTCCACGACGATGTTTCGCCGCCGCGGGAGATAAGGTGACTTCGAAATCGATCATCCTCCTCAAGCGCGGTGATAAAGCCCTCTGGCAGTTTGGGCTTAAAGATCTGCCAAGACGCACCGCCATTCTGGCCGAAGTTCCGATGGGGCATGTTGAAACTTGCAGGATTTGCCGCCACTCCAGCCCACTCGGGATCCAACAGGTCACTCAGTGCTGACGAGGTGGACAAATTATTTGCTGTCGATGCCAATTCTTTGGGATCCACAATCCGAACTAATCCCTCGCTGCGGAGATCCTTTATCGGCTCGTGGACTTCATCGTACTTCGCAAACCTTGTGTCTTCATGCTCCACCATCTCTGCCATGAGATGAGCACGCCAATCATCGTCCGCTACCGGTTCCAGAAACGAAACGCTTTCAAACAGAAGCAGCATTTGCTTCAACGACTCGTCGTCAATGCATCGGGAAAACGGATAGTAGAGAGCCGATAGCATGATTTGTGGTCTTTTTAGATCAAACGCTAAATCTACTCACGAAGGAAAGCCTCGCTTCCCGGAGTTGAGTAAGATGACTTGTTCGATCCGAATTTTTGGAGCATCATTTTATCAAAAATTCCTTGAATGCCACCCCTGTTAATTTGTTTCGGTTTGCGAGTCTCAATACTTCTTCTGAGCAAAGCCATTGAGCAGGCTTAGCTGGAAAAAAGTCGAAATTAGGACACTTCTCTCTACTGACGACTAGCTTTTCGTAGTCAACCAATACCTTGCCAGCGTATTGCGGAATAGAGTGTTCCTGGTGCGCAATATCAAAATATCGATCGTATTCGTGTAGCACAAAGTACTTTTCTTTATTTCTTTTCTTTTTGTGCAAAATGGTAACCGGAATGCACCTAACGAAATCAGGTAGTGATAGGTTACAAATGAGATCCTTGAATCGTTTGCTGACAACGATGTCGTTGGCGAACGATCCGAGTAAATCTTGTGTTGGTTTCTTTCCTGCTTTCACCTCGATTGTGAAAGGAATAGCCTCGATCTCCGTATTGGATGGGAAGTTTGCTCCAAGCCATTCACCAGTTTCGTTTTCGACGGAATCAAGATAGGTCTCTGAATCCCTAATGACTTTGTAGATCTTTTCCATCGAACGTGCTCATGAGGCGGCGGCTGTAAGCCGTTGCCTCAATGAGATGGTTATAACCTATATTCAATAGGCTCCTCCTTGGGGAATGCAACCATCAGCATCATGAAGCTTACCATCCGCTATTGTCTGATCACTTTTGCAAACGTCATTAAATGACCAAACGTTGAAGTAGTCCCCAGGAATCGGATACTCATTCAGGTGCTCTTCAAATTCTTCGAAATCATCGAAACCGTAGATTCTTGGACAGCTTCCACCTCTGTAGAAACACTGCTCTACGATTAATCGGTCCCCTTGAAAGCGTTTCCTTAATTTTTTCGATATTCTCATCCGAGAGGATTTTGTTCCCTCAGGGGTCCACCTGTCAGGTTCGTATCTATCGGGATTTCTTTTCCATCTCATCTTTTTTATAACGTCTGTATCTAGCAAGAGCGGAAGACGCGGAGCGACTGTTGCGAATTGCTAGAATACAGTGGCTCAATCGATATTTCAAAATGGTACTGCATAAGTAATGCCTCCAAAATCTTGAGACAACTTCATTGATTCAATTATTTCCTCAAACGTGTCTCCCTCGCTCAACATCACATATCCGGGAAGCTCGTCTTCGTTCTTCTTATAGGTAACTTTGTAGAGCACGCCTTTCCACATAGGAACAACTTCATCAATTCGAAAAATGCTCCCCAAGCTCGAAAGCTTCTTTTCTCTAATAATCTTTAATTCTTCTTGTCCGAACTTCTTTACTACGAAGCTCTCAAATGCTGCCTCAATTTTCTCTATGTCTTTTGCCCATTCTTTCGATTCTAGGAAACTGCCAGATGCGGCCATAGCAAAGAAAGCAATGTCGAGATTCGGCCAGTCGGCATAGCCATAGGATTTATCACCTTCTGAAAGCTGAAAAGGCGATAGCTCATAATCCTCGGCCTTTAGGAGAGTAGTGATCAGGAATAAAACTATCAGTATTCTTTTCATTGAACGTGTGAGTCTGGCAATGAGCACAGCGGATTGCCAGCACCCGTTTGTTAGGCAAATTATTTATTTGAACCTTCCCGTGATTAAAAATTGTTCTGTTGCTTGATAGGTTAACTGATCTCCAGTGTTTCCATTTGTGAAAATGGCAAATCCCATTTCTAGGTCTTGATAGACTTTAAATTCACACAGAAAGTCACCATTGTTTCCACCGTGACCAAAAGCCAAGCCGAAGGGCGTTTCTTCTATTTGGATACCCAGTCCGAAATGGTCTGTCCAGCCATCCATGTTAAGCTCCATATATTTGTCTGTTGTCGTATGCTTTGCGAACATATCTGCATACGTTTGGGAGTTCAAACCTTCTCTGTTGAGCAGGGCCAAAGGAAAACCAACGAAGGACTTTGCTTCGGTATGCATACTCCAAGCCATTCCAGCTTTGTCTGGCAGATTGACCATATTCGCATGATTATAGTAGTGTCCATTTGCGACCACAGAAAAAAGATGGTCACTTTTCTCAAAATAGAAATTCTCCAGTTTAAGGGGATTCAAAACCTCCTCTTCCAATACCTGTACAATATTTTTTTGCGTGATATGGGCGATCACTCTTTTTAAGTACTCAAAACCCTCGCCGGAGTAGCCAAACTGGGTACCTGGCTCAAACTTTATGGTCATCTTCCCATTGCGCCAGTTAGGGAATCCTGTTTTATGAGTAAGAACATGCCTTGCGGTTATCGTTTTATACCTTTCGTCATAAGCGATTTCTTCAAAAGGCAAATACTGGTACAATGGCTTATCAAAATTTATCACACCTTTTTCGGCAAGTCTACACACGGCAAAAGCAAAAACAGGTTTGGTGATAGAAGCCGCTTCAAAAATGGTTTCTTCATCCACTTTATCTAGCGTAAAGGAATTTTTTATCCCATAAGTTTGGTGATAGCTTAACTCCCCATTTTCAATAATCGCAAGAGATACGCCCGGAATCTCATAGAAATCCATATAGGATTGCACAAACTCATCTATCTGTTGATACTTATTGGTTGGATTTTCTATGAGGATACCTTTTTCAAGTAAAAGGTCTGGTGGTTTGGCAATTTCAATTTCCAGATTGGGCGCTTGTACAGCGCTGTTGGCAGTCACCTCTACCTGGACGGATTTTTTGTTGATTTTTTGTCTTGTTTCACCCTCGTTGTAAAAACTCGATTCCGGACTAATATTGTAAATTCCTGCTGGAAGTTTGGTGGAATAGAAACCCATTGAATCTACGGATTCTCTAATCCATAAGGATGGGATACGGGTAGATGAAATCCTTATTTTGTTTGGCGGAGGACCTAATGAATCCTTTTTCCACTTAACTTTTCCTTCGATAAAGCCTAGTTGGTTGTGATTCTCAACCAGCAAGACATAACCTAGTTTGAATGGAACTTTCTCCTTCCTTTCACTTGGCCGCCATGACACTCGGGTTAATTCATCTTCCTGATTCGGAATATCATTATCATAAATCATAAAATCCAATCCTATGGTTTGACCATTAGAAATGCCTTCATCAAAGGAAATTTGAATTTCATAATGAGTCTGATCTCCATTTCGCTTAGAAGCTACTCGTACATTGTCCCAATTTGGATTTCTGGCGTTTGGATCCCAACTATTCTCTGCGCCATCAATTTCTTTGAAGAGTTCATTAAAGCAAAATACATTTATGCCTGAACCTTTGGAATCATGGAACTTATCTAAATACATAAGACACTGATCTTGCTCATCCGATAAAGAGCCAGTCTTTTCATTGGTAATATGTATATCATCAGTTACTGTTATCAACACATAAAAAGACTTAGTGTGTTCTGAATATCCGACTTGAAAGTGGGCATCTAGATCTTCAGCGCTTTCGATTTTGTTTTCAAGCAACGCAGCTATTGGGTATTCAGTTAGATCTTTTGGCCAATCGGATGAATTGCCGTCCACTTTGATTTCATTAATAGGATAAGCAAAAGCTAAGATTCCAGATTTGTTATTTTTCCCTGCTTGCGAATCGTTTGCGCCAAGGCTGCCAAACAAGGAGATAATTAAAGTGACTATGGATAAATATTTCATTCAAAACTTTTGGTGCAAGGACAGGGAATTCCGGCAATGGTAGCCAAGTTATTTTGCCTAACGGTGCGCGGATGGCAATCCGCGCACCGTTGTCGTGCGAGCGAAGCGAAACACGACAACGTCAAAGTGTGGCGACGGCGGCGATTAGTCGACGTTGCTAGCATCGCCTTGTTATCAATCCACTTCTGGAAATATTTCATCAAGTCTTTCAACTCTAGCAATAGCTCGCTCGAAATACTTAAGCGTGACTTCATGGTGCTCGCGATCCCATGACGCAACGCATTCCCTTGGAATAGAAACTTCAATATCCCGCTGATAGGCATCCACAGCGGTTGTCCGTACGCATGCGTGCGTATTCACGCCACTCAACACTATCTCATCAATTTTCAGCCTAGCCAATAAATCATCTAACCCAGTTCCATAAAAGGCGCTATAACGCTTCTTCACGATTTCGTAATCTTCATCTAAGATCTCGAATTCAGCTAAAATTTTGCAACCGTCTGTACCAGCAATGGTCACACGAGTTCCGCTCTTTCTCATCATCATAAAAGCGTCCTCAAGATCACTACGAAATTCCTGTCTAACCCAGATTATCGGACACCCGTTTCGCCTAGCTCGTTTCACCAAACGCATTATTTCCTTGGTTAATTCATTTCGAATCTCCGCAAGCAGTCCACTCTTGAAAAAATCTTCGAGCATATCAATGACGACTATCGCTTTCATAACGCCGGGATGAGGTGCTGAATATGGAAGTGCACAGGCGCGAATTCCTGCTTAGCAGGATTCGTGAATGGGAGCGGCCATATCAGTTGCCTCCATCGTCTTGTTGGGATTCTTAGCTCATAGTTTTTTTGAAAGAATAAGGTGTTGCGCGGTTAATATCATACTTTCTTTTCCGCCCATTTTACTACCACTGGTAGCTAGTGAACCTGAGAGATTAGTATGGTCAACTCGGAGATGTATAAAGGCTCTCTCTCGAAAAACACCCTCTTTTGCAACGATTGCCCCTTTAAGTCTCCCTTTCACTAGATGAGTGGTTCGGTTTTTGGTGTTGGAACCGAACCAGTTTACTTTCCTTTCTAGTTGACCATCGAGAAGTTCAGCATCTCCCACCGTCCCGTTTACGCTGCCGTCTGCAAGGATGGTCAGAGATACTGGTAGTTTTTTTTGTTCACACCATGTGACGATAACTTGAGAGCTGCCTTCCCAGTTACCGATCATTGAGTTCTCTTTAGTTCCTGCAGCCGCATTCAGCGCTAAGAGTGATGTTATCGCGAATAGGATAATAAGATTTTTCATTTTTTCTGTAGTTTTATCAGTGATAGACTGAGTATATGCATTATTTATACCAATACTAGGTATGTATCGTATTGCGATGATGCGCAGCAGGATAAGCGGATAGGGTTTTTCTTATGATTGTTTGAATGCACTTTTTTTGCGCTATGGGCGACAAATAATGTAGGTAATGATCACGTTTTAGGTAGTTTTTCATTCTCAACGCTAAGTCCTCACGACGGAGGAGGCGGAGCCTCCGAAGTTGTGAGCGACGTTTGGTTGTGCTCATTCTTAGTTTTTTCTAACTTTTCAGACAGATCTTCGAGCGACTTGGTTGGGAATGGGTGAGCCCAGTGTTGCGTCCAGTGCGTATGAAACCCTTCTTTACGCTTTCTGCCCGAGAGTTCTTTTAGTGCTCTCCAGAAAGGTAAGATTACATCAAGTGTAGATCCTGAATGCTGAAAAACATCACGCCCGATTCCTTTCTCCCTAGAAGATCCAGGATACTCTTTTAGAGTAAATACTACAGAATCTTGGATACGATAGAATATCCATTCGTGCTCTATTGGCTCCGAGGGAGAGGTCGCCGTTGACGTACCTTTAGAACTGAGTGCACCGTGCAGGCTATTGGTAAGCTCTAGCATGAAATCGTTAGGCATGTAGGAGATATCGATTTCGTATTCTTGGCTTTCAGTTCTTATTCTGCAGGGAAGCCACCCGTTCTTAGCTGTTCCAAATTGTACCTTCATTTGCACAACGCCAAGCTCACACATCGGCGCGTAAGTGCCGATTGTGAGCAGCGACTTGATATGATGCAGTGTAGTCGAAAGCATGAGACAACGTCGATATTCGAACACCTTCAAGTTGCTCAATCTTCCCAGTGATGAGCTTGGTCGAATCATTTTCCATCTGCATAGTCTTTCTTTTGATTTTT
>JANQKI010000211.1 GCA_028281165.1 Opitutaceae bacterium
GAGGCTTCGTCCAGTTTAGCCACGACTTCCTCAGGCAGTGGCTTTTTAAAGGCTTTCAAGGTTTCGATAATCTGCTCTTCGCTGCGAGCTCCTACAATGGAAGAAACCACATGGTCTTGAGCAGCCAGCCAGCCTAAAGCCAGTTCTGGCATGCTGTATCCAGTTTCTTGGGAAATCTTTGCGACACCCTCAACCACATGCCGCCCATGATCATGCCAAAAACGAGGGCCATCCACTCCAGCCCTGAAGTGCAAACGGCTCCCTTCAGGAATTGCATCGGCGCTGGCGTCGTACTTACCGGTAAGAATGCCGCCAGCCAAGGCGCTGAATGCCGTAATGCCGACGCCTTGATCAACAGCCGCAGGCACCACCTCGCGCTCTGCTTCGCGATCGATGAGATTGTAGAGGTATTGGCCAACCACAAACTTGTCCCAACCCATAGCTTCCGCAATCCCGTTCGCTTTGACGAATTTCCAAGCGGGATAGTTGCTGATGCCGATGTAGCGAACCTTGCCTTGGCAAATGAGCGTATCCAAAGTCTTCATCGTCTCTTCAACAGGAGTGATGGGATCAGGTCCGTGGAGATAGAGAATATCGACGAAATCCATCTGCAGACGGCGCAAGCTGACTTCCAGCTCATTGATGATGTATTTGCGACTGCTACCTCGGCCTAAAATGTTCGGTCGGATCTTCAAAAAGCCCTTCGTAGCAACAACCATGTCCTCGCGAGGGTAGTCCTTGAGGACTCGACCCAGAATCTCTTCCGTTTTTCCACCCCCGTAGTTGTTAGCCGTATCGATAAAATTCCCCTCAGCCTCGAAATAAGCAGCTACAATCTTTTTTGAGGTCTCTTCATCACAACCCCAGTCTGGCGTTCCAAAAGTCATCGTTCCCAGGCAAACGTGCGACACAGCCAAACCCGATCTTCCCAAGTATTTATACTTCATAGATTCCCAGCATTACAGCGGGCCCGCCTTCGCAGGCAAAAGAAAACTCGAAGAAAAGCTGAAACCATTCCGTGGTCGCAGAGTATTCATTGATGCTCTCCTTGACAATCTACATGAAGGCCAATTTGTCTCATGTAGAACATCTAGGAAATATGAAATCGAATAAAAACAAGACGGATTTACTGCAAGGGACGCTGGATATGCTTATCCTTAAAGCGCTAAGTCGCAGCGGACCCATACATGGCTACGGCATATCGGTGCAGATCAGAAAATGGTCTGAAGACGTTCTCCGCGTGGAACAGGGTTCGCTCTACCCCGCCCTTTACCGACTAGAAGAACAGGGCTGGATCGACTCGGAATGGGGCATTTCGGAAAACAAGCGACGCGCCAAATACTACCGCCTCACCCTGTCCGGCAAAAAGCAACTGGAAGAGGAATCGGCTAATTGGGAACGCCTGTCAGTGGCTGTAAACCTGATCATGCAAGCTGGCTAGGATGAAGAAGAACGGCAGACGGAATTTTGCCCGAATTGCCCGTTACCGGCTACGAGCCGTTTTCGGTCGAAAACAGCTTGATCGCGATATGGATGAGGAAATGCGCTTTCATCTGGAAATGACGGAAAGAGAAAATCTGGACGCAGGCATGACATATGATGAAGCGCGCCGCCAAGCCAGAATCACATTTGGGGGATTAGAGAATATGAAAGAAATCACACGGGATGCTAGAGGCATCTCATGGTACGAGAATCTGGCGAGAGACATTAGAATCTCGATACGCCAACTCAGAAAATCGCCAGGCTTTACCGCTGTTGCCATTGTCACTCTGATGCTCGGCATTGGGGCCTGCGCGGCCATGTTTAGCGTAGTCAATGCTGTCGTTATCGAGCCACTTCCAGTCAAAGAACCCGAACGGCTTGTATGGGTGGCGAATTTCGGCTCTGGAGGCATGTCGGCTCGCACAACGCGTGTAGATAATTTCCTGGAATGGAAAGAGAGGAATAATGTATTCGAAAAAATCGGCGCCTATTTCGCCTTCTTCGATTATCAGAGCTATATACTTAACGATGGAGACGGAGAGCCCGAGCGATTGAAAGGCGTCCCCATTACGAAAGACTTTCTGGATACACTCGGGGTCAAGCCCATGCTTGGAAGAGGTTTCGTAGCCGAAGAGTTGAAATGGAATGGTCGCCCGGCCGCGATCTTGAGCCATAGTTTTTGGAAGAGCCGATTCTCGGGAAACTCTCAAGTCGTAGGAACAACGATCAATCTCAATGGGCAGTCCACAGAGATCGTCGGCATCATGCCTTCAAACTTCGACTTCGATTCGATTTTTACTCCTGGCACAAACGTCGAGATCCTCACGCCCTTCCCTACGACAGACGAAACAGCTCGTTGGGGCAACACGCTTTCTATCATTGGTCGACTCAAGCCGGGAGCCACTATGGACCAGGCTCGAACCGAGCTTAGCCAGATAAACGAATCGATTAAAACGCAGTTCCCAGATCGCGGGAATTTCCGGGCAACGGTATCCGACTTTGATGAACAAATAAGAGGCCGCTTCCACACTGCCTTTTTCGTTTTATCAGGCGCAGTCATTTGCGTACTGCTAATCGCCTGTGTAAACCTATCCAACCTCCTCCTGGCCAAAGCCAATTCGAGACGCAAGGAATTCGCTATGCGTATCGCCTTGGGAGCCGGTCGTTGGAGTCTAATGCGTCAAGTTCTAGTCGAAAGCTCCATTCTAGCTGCTTGTGGCTGCCTCTGCAGCCTTCCACTGGCGATATTCCTAACTAAAAAGATTTCCGGCCTACAAGCCTTCAGTATTCCGCAACTACAGAATGCTTCCATAAATGGTCTCGTATTGGGGATTATAGTACTGCTGACGTTTCTGGCCGGACTCCTTTGCGGTTTGATTCCAGCCCTTCAACTTTCCGATTTAAAGGCGAGAAAAACGCTAGACGAAAGCGGCGAGCGAGGAAGCGCAGGTAAACAGTCGGTCTGGATTCGCAAGACTTTGGTTGTCTCAGAAGTTGCTCTAGCCTGTATGCTTCTCATCGGAGCTGGACTGCTGATTCGCAGCTTTGTTGGCTTACTTCAGGTTGACCTTGGCTTTCAGCCCGACAACGGGATTGCTTGGCGTATAGATCCAACAAGGGATTTCCCATCTTTAGCCGAAAGAAACGCCTACTACGATGGGCTAGTAAATCGCTTGGAAGCCATTCCAGGAGTCACGGCGGTGGGCATTTCAGACACTTTGCCGCTAGGTCGCAATCGCTCCTGGGGAGCTCGACGATTGGAGGAGTCAGGCGATCAGAGAAAAAGAATCACCGCCTATCCACGACTGGTCGACTATCGCTACATTAAAGCGATGAAGATAAATTTACTATCGGGTCGATTATTCGGGCCCACTGATACGCAGGATACAGCTAGAGTCGTAGTGATCAATGAAACCATGAAACGACGCCTCTGGCAGGATAAAGAAGCATTAGGCCAAGTAGCCCGGATCAATGGCAATGATTATCAGGTTATCGGCGTAGTTGGAGATGTGAGACACAGCGCTCTCGACGAGAAAGCCGGAGCTGAAATGTATCTGAATATAAGACAGAATGGCGGCTGGTCCGCGACAGATATCGTGATTCGATCTTCTCGAGCTAACGAGACTCTCATCCGCGGAATACGCTCGGCGATTAAAGGCTACGATTCTTCGCTGGCCACGACCGATTATCGTTTTCTGCAGGAAATCGTCGATCATTCCGTCGCCCCGCAAAAGCTAATAAAAGACATTCTCACCGGCTTTTCATCGCTAGCATTACTACTTGCAGCGGTGGGGCTCTACGGAGTCATTTCGTATTCAGTAAGCCAGCGCGCTAATGAAATGGGGATTCGAATGGCTATCGGAGCCAAACGGGAAGAAGTAACGGGACTCATCGTGGGCGAAGGCTTTAGATTGGCATTGGTTGGCGTTGTGTTAGGCCTCCTAGCGGCTTTCGGTCTGAGTCGCTATTTGAAGAGCTTGCTCTACGAAATAGATGCAACTGATCTTGCAACCTTTGCCCTCACTGCCGCCATCGTAATGAGTATATCCGTATTGGCCTCCTACAGTCCAGCTCGCCGAGCTGCCAGGACCCATCCTGCTGTCGCCTTAAGGGCGGAGTGATCCTTGCCCTGCGTGGAACGTCTTAGACCTTCCGCTACTGCCCCAATCCACATTGCCACTTAAAAACGTAGTGGCATGTCTAGGACATGCCGGAAAAGCGGAGCGAGAGCGGCAGGTTTCGTTTGGCTAGAGCTTCCAGACACCTGCCCCCAGGTCAGTGAGAATCGCATACATGGGTATTGGAAATTATAAATGAGATAACACGTAGAATTAGAACGTTATCTCATTGCTTCCAAGTCGTAGACGACATCCAAGCTAAGCGACGGCAATAGGCGCTTCTACTTACTTCAAGCTTGAAATACATGACCCTCGCCAGGATGTTATGAGAAAATGTTGGAATAACTTGTTGGCTATAAAAACATGCGAACCCTGCTTGTATTGATGATCACGCTTTCTGCTTTTTGCGGTTGTTCGACCGTGCAAACAGATCCTAGCCAAATCGAGGGAAGTTACACCCTAATGGGTCCACCTAATAGCGTGACCATGTATTCGATCCTTAAAATTCAGAGCAATAATAAATTCTACTTTGAACGCGTGTACAATGAAGGAGGACAGATTCACGGTATAGTCGCCGAAGGCGAATGGGAGTTAGATGGAAGATATCCACACTTTGACTCATCCAACGAAGCTCCTTATCCTCCCGTTTTAAAAATCAGTTTTAGAAGTTTGTTCAGAGAATTTAAAGACGGCTCAAAAGAAAAATATAAGAAATCTGCCAACAAAGCAGTCGAGGCAACGAGCGCTGGCGCGCCCGTCGCCTCACCTTAGCGTTAATCAAAAATGAAGGACTTCACGATAGATCAGATCTACTGGCACGTTCGCAACGACTCGCGAGGTCAAGAGGTCGGCAATGAGATGCTAATGGCGTATCGATCACTTGTACGATGGCTGAAGTCCACAAACTTACTCACCGAACAAGGACAAAGAATGGAAGTTAAAGACTTTGATTTTGAAATGAAG